>CAZUTM010000296.1:0-1512 GCA_964623665.1 uncultured archaeon | reverse complement strand
CGCGGCGCCCAGCGGTCTAAATCCTCCAACATCAGGTGATCTATCATCGATTAAGCAATCAAATAAAATGGATTTACCCTCGTTAACTCCGTTACCTCCAAGACCCGGAACTGCAAATTATAGTCAAGAGTCTTACTCCACCGCTCAATGGAATACCTCTGCCGCAGCGGATACTTCTCAATCCGATGCATGGACGCAAACTGAGGCAACATCCGCCTCTTGGGAATCTCAACAACCACCGGAACAAATCGCAAAGGCTCAAGAACTCGAAACTCCTCCGGCCAGCGCGCCTACACCAAAGAAAACCGTTAATATTGAATAATTACAAACGGAATTAAGAACTTTGAATGCTAAAATCGACTCGGTTAAACGATTAAAGGAATTTATTACCAAGAAATTTGAATCGGGCGGCATGAACGAAGATTCATACAAAAAGCAAGTGGAAAAACTCAATAATGACCTCAAGGCCGCGGATTTTCGGGTTGAAGAAATCAATGCCTTAATTAAAAAATACACATAATCCGTTTCTCTTTTTCATTTTAGGTTTTTTTCATTTTTAGCATTGCACTTTACCGGTTTGAATATTCTTTTACATAATTGAGCACAAAAGAACCGATGGGCTCGAAAATCAATGAAAATGGGTACACAAATCTTTTTTTCTTCCAAAAAATAAATTACAGTGATTAGCATGTTTCAAAAGAAAAAAACTACCGCAAAAGTGGAAAAACAAGAAGTAAAGCGTATCATCTTCGATATTGCGCATGGGGAAACGATGGATATCACCGCGCCGGAATTTCAAGATTTCAAGGAATTCTTAAAAACTAATAATTATGAAGTCTGGCAATTGAACCAATCTCCATTGAACGAAGAAATGGTCAAAGACTATACCATTTTATTTATCGGTGCACCGAAATCCGCCAAATTCGATGAAGAAGAAGTTGTTGCCATCATGAAATATCTCAAGGATGGTGGCGCGGTCGTTCTCGTTGAAAATGCCGGAGGAGACCAACATAACGGCACAAACCTCAATACGATTGCGTCACATCTTGGATTTCAATTTAATGCCGATTATTTGTATCATGAAATCGATTTTGAAAACGATGATGGATACCAAACCATTTCGAAAGGAGTGGCCCTCGATCCCTTAACTATGGGGATCAATTCCGTTTTCTCAGGTGCATGTTGCACCATACAAATCAAAGATGAATCTGCAGCTAAATCTTTGATTTTCTCCCACGAACCATGGGAATTGGGAAGACGCAACGTCGCTGTCTATGGATATTACGGATTGGGCAGATTTTTCGCAACTTCGGTCCCCCTATTCCAAAATATCAAATCGCATGATAATGCGTTTCTCATTCAAAGTATCTTGTATTGGCTCGGAGAATTAAGAAGTTCGGACACAATGTTTTAACTCCTTTTTTGATTATCCTTTTTCCATTTCATTTTTATCGTACTGCACTTTGATAAATCGATTTTATGCAGTAAAAAGTCGATTCAAATGAAAACGTA
>CAZUTM010000295.1:0-1615 GCA_964623665.1 uncultured archaeon | reverse complement strand
GAGAAAATTGGATGGGTTCACGGTATCTTGATTGAGAAAATCCGGGCTTCCATGAATACAAAAGATCCCGTATCTATCCTATGTATTATTTACGGGATTTTTCATGGAATCGACCCAAAAACCTAAAAAATACGAAATAACAAACTTTTATGACAAAGGATTCAATCAATGGAAAATTTCTCTCCCATGTGTTATTTATTCATATTTAGTGTTGGCAATCACGCATCAATTGCAATGAACGTGTCTGTGATGCCCGCTAAACAGATCGGAGTCGGAAAGAATCAAAAATAAAAAAAAAGAAAACCCAAAATAAGCAATGCAATAGATCATTTTCGCAGTTATAGTTGTTGCTATGCGGGTTTGAAAATTTAACCTTTTATCGCATTATATTTTTTCGCTTCAAGGCGCGTTTATAGAGCGAAATGATGACCAAAATCGAAACGATGGACGGAACAACGGTCGTGATTGCGAAATAGAGATAAATGTTTGGATTGGGATCTTGTTTCAATTCGATTGTGGAGTCGATTAATTTGATATCATTCGAAAACTGCTGTGTTCCATTTTCTGAATAGATTTTAATCTTTGCGCTGATGAGAATACCGGATTCAGCTTCATAGAGCAATTTCATTTCGATAGTTAAGTGACCGAGTGATTTATTCAATTCAACGGCGGTAGCGGTTACAAATGAGTGGGCGAATGCTAAAGACAAAGGTTCTGAACTCCAACTTGCGAATCCCACTTGTTTTATTTCTTTAATAGTTCCGGATGCGACTTGCGAAACGGCCAACAAAGATATCGAGTCATTTAATTGAAGGGTTTGATTTTGGGCATTTTTTAATAAAAACAAATTATTCTGGGCCGGTATATATCCCGATGAAGAATTGGAAAGCAATCGCTGTTGATAAGGAATATTTATAGATTCATTCTTCAAATGGGAATCGAGATAGTTCGTAAATGGTGTTGGAAAGCAAATTGCAAGAAGATCCCGTATCTCTGCTGATGTGATATTTACGGGAAGATGCCAAATGCTCGTGCCTTCGGTGAAAAATTCGGAGCCATTCTGCAAATAAGTGATGTTCAAAGCACTTTTTGTATTAAATTTTGAATTTCCGTTTGAATAAGATATCGAAAAGTCATATACCGTGGAGACTTGATGGCTTGATTCGATGTCGGATGCGGTTCCTAATGCGGGAACAAATATCCCAAGGATCAATAGATTGAGCCAGATCAGCGCAACTATGCTTTTTTGTTTCATTGGGTTTTCCCTCCATTTAGTTCTTGCTCGATGTTTGTATTATTCGCTTGATTTTTCGCTTTTTTTTCCCATTCAAAATCGAGTTTAATAAAACGATTCACGAACGCGACCGTGATGATGAATATAACAGCGCAGATGGGGCCCCAAATCACATATCCAAGCGAAAAGCTATTTCCCATTACATTTCCGACTTCGGGCAATGAGAGGATAATTCCGGAAAAGTAGAGTGCAATAGCTTGGAAGATATTGAGCAAAATGGACGGAAACCCCGTGAATAATCCTGCAGAAAGTTCTCCATGCTGTTTTTGATGGTCCTCCGCCAAATCTGCATATACAATATACGGAAACATGGACCAGCCC
>CAZUTM010000294.1:0-1686 GCA_964623665.1 uncultured archaeon | reverse complement strand
CACAAATCGCTATGTTTCCGAACATGGTTAATCCCGCAATATTTGAGCAAATCGAGCATTATCGAAGAGATGTTTTAGGTTGGAAATTGTCCGGCGCAGGCGGTGGAGGATACTTGATTTTTGTTAGCGAAAAAGAAATACCAAATTCTATTAAAATAAAAATTCGAAGAAAACAATTAATATACTAACGACACAATAGAATGGTATGCAAAAAATTCGGTCACAGAAAGATTTTGGTCCGCCTAAGCCGAAATACAAGACAGATTTTCGACAACCCGCACATCTAAAGGCCTAACATGATGAGCGTTCAAGATCGAAATTTTTGAAGATTTCGATTGCATCGTTGTTTTTTTATTCTAAAAGGCGGAAATAGAAGCATGAGTTCTGTACACGCACAAATTCGTGAATGTCCATTTCAGCAAATGGAAGCGAAAAAGCAGATTTGGATTGATGCGATAAAATCGTGGAATCAAAAATGGCATTATTATTTATCGTGGTTAACCAACCCCTCGGATTTTTTTACCGAAAAACCGAATTCTATTCGATACGGCATACTGGATGGCGAAAAACCTATTGGTGCGGTTATGTTCACGTGGATCGGGTTGAAAACAAGAAGTATGATGACCAGTAGAATCAATGTTGAATTCATTTTCGAGCCCGAATACGTATCAAAAGCGATGTTTGAATTTTTAATTCCGGAAAAATTGGTGGAAAAAGCGAAAAGTCTTAATATCGATCTGAGAACCTTTCCATATTTCTATTCGATGCTTCCTTTCACGGAATTCAATGAGAAAATGTGGGCTGCATTGGATTTTCCCGGCATTAAAAAATATATTTATGATAAAATGCATTGTCGAGACAAACAACTCGGTGCGGTGACCGTCATAATAATGGATAATCCGGTCTTTAATGAATATTATATCGATCCGAAATTTAAGAAGATTTTCAAGACCGCTTATGAATTCGGACTATTATATGAGTCCTATATGAAAATGCCTTATTCTGATCAGGTTCCGGAAGAATTTAAGCGAATGGTATATGATCTTTATTCAGTATATCCGGATGGCAAAGAATATGCTGCCCAAGTCTTGGAATATCTTCAATATGCGAAATATTTATCGATGAAAACGCCTCGGGATGCATTAAAGCAGATAAAAAAGAAGAACAAGAAAGAAATCTTGAAAGCCGGGCTTATGAGTAAATTATTATTCAAAAGACAAACCGATATGCAAATCATGAAAACCGCTTTGTTCAAAATCTTTCCGGCTATGTTCACCAAAGAGTTTCGACTCATCAAATTTGCTCCCGCTGATGAATCTTATTACAAGGACAATAAATATGTGCTTTCTTGTGTCATGAAAATCCTTTTCGATAGCTTTGCCACCCCCGGAACGCTGGCCTCTTCATTTTTCGATTTGGATCCGAAAACCGGAAAAGTATTCATGTACAAGCTTGACAAAGACACATTCAGTGCCGTATTTAATTATGGATTTCATCTTCTTGAATATACATACGGCCCCGGTGAAGAAGATAAGATTATTTTGGCCTTATACGGGAAAACAATACGCATGGGTATCTCTCAGAATCAACTTTTGACTCTTGTGGGTGGAGATTTTATAAATCGAGCGTTTAGTCATCTTGGAATCGGATATATCATTGGGATGTTCTTGCTCTTCGCGAATAATA
>CAZUTM010000293.1:0-1779 GCA_964623665.1 uncultured archaeon | reverse complement strand
ACACCGGGAGGATTTAGACCGCTGGGCGCCGCGACACCGGGAGGATTTAGACCGCCGGGCGCAAAAGTCTTATTTGGACTGGATTGGGATGGAGAGTTCAAGCCCGCTAACATTGCCCTTGGATCGACAATTTGATCATCGCCAGATGCTGCAGCGGAGGGTTGCTCTGGCGCCTTCATATAGACTTCTTCTTCTGTGTCAATAATAGATCTTAGAAATGAAAGAAATTTTGCTTCAAATTGTTGCATCCGGTTGATAGTTTCATTTTTAAAATTGAGGAATTCTTGCATAAATGCCCCAAATACCACCGCTAAATCACCTTTCTTCGAAATTTTAATATCGCTATTGAATGAAGGAAGGGAATTAGGATCGAAGGATGGTATTTGCATGTTTCCGTTTCCGATTGGCATCGATGTACCCAAATCATGTGAGACATTCTGTGTTTGGGGGGAAGATATAACGGGAACCGGATTATTCTTTTTCATCTCATATTTTTTATCTGTTTTAAGATAATCCAAAATATTACTCATTAATTTCGGGTTGTCTCCAAAGGAAATTCCGCCGGTAACTTTATCCCGAAACATCTCATAGGATCCGCAACCCACCACTCTTCCTTCTTCAATATCCGTTGCAACAAGCAATGGTACGGCGGGAGGATTCGATTTATCACCGGATAATATAAGCGCCTTAACCATGAGATTCATCGCGGTGAGACTCGATGAGGCTCTGAAACAAAGTTTGCTGAGGCCTTTCACGATAGGATGATCAACGATAAAATTATCGATAAGTAAGTAATTTTCGAGATTCTGTACATTTTTTTCTTTGTCCAGCACTTGGTCATTTTCAAATGTAATTCCGTATTCTTCCGATAATTCGGATAAGTTGCTTCTTCGGCCTTTGTCTCCTCCCGCGTGGGATAGTAATAGAAGACCTCCCCCGTCTTGTGTGACCCAATCTCTGATCGCTTTGATCTCATTCCGATCATATCGACTTTGATCCGGGCATGCTACGATCAAAATGTCTATTGGTTGAAGGGCTTCACGGGTAATTGGATAAGAAGTAAATTCTTGACAAATATAGCCTTCTGATTCTATTAATTTCTGTAATTGTTTATAATTAGAAGATAATTTACCGCGAGGGTTATGGGACTCATCGAATGCAACTATAAACTTTGGTTCTGCTGACATATACAGTATATTTGGCGTTTGCCTTCAAAAACTCTTTCATTTGAAAAGTGATTACCGATCTTCTTGGAACACGATGGTGCTATAATCACCCAAATAGATGTTATCTTTAATCAGCCCTTCTGCTATCGTATTATCGCCGAATATGGAATTTTTTGTTATGATGTTTTTCAATGAACAATCATCCCCGATAACACAATCGGTTAAGTTACAATTTTCGATATGACAATTGTCTCCAATTGAGACGTTCGATAACAAGACAGAATTCATAATTTTGCAATTATTTCCAATAACCACGGGTTTTCCGATGTATGAATTCTTAAGAGATTCGATTTGCCCATATATTTGACCGGAGATTGCTTTAAGGAGGATACGATTATTATCAATCACGATGTTTGGTCGACCGAAATCAAGGATCCCCTTTCTAAACTCCCCACATTTTAAGTTAAAATGATCTTTTCGAACTAAATCATCCAATGCATTGGTTAATTGAAACTCTTTGGGTTTTAAATTCGAGGATACCGCTTGTTGCATCGATTCAAGATGGATTTTCCACCTCTCGTTTAAATTCTTATAAAGTGCGGCCATTGCCTCT
>CAZUTM010000292.1:0-1873 GCA_964623665.1 uncultured archaeon | reverse complement strand
GGACTATTTCGAACCTATGAAACCACCCCATTTTTTTAAATAATTCTTACCTTTACATATACTCCCATACTCTATGTGCTTATTTACACCCGTTTTGCGAGATCACGCCCTCACAACAACAGAACTCCCGCCACTCAAGGGTAATTCAAATTCAACATTGACTACATCAAAAACATTCACCTCCGTGCGACAAAATAATAGGTCATATAAGGATTTTCCTTTTAAATCCACGCCGAATCTCTCGACCGGAGACACCAATTTTCCTTTACCCCTTAAAGGCCTCCGAAAATTCATATACAAACGTAAAATGTTCAGATACGCCGTTGTTGTTTCCGTATCTTTCCAACAACGCCGGACATCTTTATAGCGTCTTAAAACATTATTGAAACTTTCGATCTTATTGGTTGAAATCAGCGAAACCAATGATTCCTCCTCTTCTAAATACTGATGGAGGCTGATCAGTTCGGGATGGCTTTGAACAAATTTCATTAAGGTCTTTTTAAATTTACGACAGGGTTTTTGCTTGAATCCCCGTATGCTTTTCCAGAATTCTTGCAATGTACTTATTCGGTGCTTGCAATACGACACAAAACGACACTTCATTTTCAGATGATTCACATAGGAACTCCAACACTTGGGTCGCTCTTTTTCTAAACGGGCTAACTCGGACTCGCTATCGAAAATCTTGGATTCCAAATTCAAGATAGAAGACTTCTTTCCCCGAATCACCGAACGAATCGTGTTGATTTTCGTATTCAGTACTTTAAGCGCGGGATATTTTATCCAAATATTTTTGCTATATTTTTTAACGTTGTAGAGAGTCTGTAAGCGATCTCTTTCGATGATCAACTCCCGGAATTTCACCTCATAATGATATTTTGATTTCTTTGCTTTTTTTAGATTTGTTCGAAGGGTGTAGAGCCGGGTTTTCAAGGATCGGATGGAATCACAGATCGATGAATATTTTCGTTTCAGCGGGTCGATCTCTTTGAATATCGTTCGAAGGGCATGGACTTGGCATTTTACATGGCTTAATTCGTTATTATATTTTAGCCGTAATTGTTTAATCGTTTTAGGGTAAGCGGGGGCAAGATCCGTGATCAACGTCGAGATCTGCGGAAATCGTTGCAGCAGCTCTTCGTAGCGCGGGAGTAACGTTTGCGATTTGGCATCGGGAATCAGTTTGAGTGCCAGTACATATCCGGTGCGATGATCCACCGCTTCGAAAAACATTGTGCTGTCGCCGTGAAAGGTTTCATCCGCTTCGACAACCCGAATCATGGAACCGAGAACTCTATCGAGATATTCTAAGATGCATGATGCTAGATTCCCGATTTTCACCATGAGTCGCTCGATATTATATCTCGAGATGATAATTCCTTGTTCTGTCATTCTATTTTCGAGTTCGTTTAGGGATTGTGCGGATCCGATAGATTCAATGAGCATTCTTTGAATATACTCTTGTGTTTCTCGGGAAATGGGCGTTTCCCGTGCAATATTTACTTCATTCCAAAAGGTCTTTATATTTTGACGCGCTTCGTATCTTTGGGTTGCGTCCCTCCAACGATTTTGTTGGATGTTATTTTTTAGTGGCATAAATTATATTCGGACGCAACCCTACTTATTTTTTTCGATGTTCATCGCATAATGTCAAGTGGTTGCGGAGTCCGGATTAATTGTGCATTGGGGGTAATGGTGTGGATTCGCTGTAGACAGAATTTATCTTGGAAAAGAAGGTCGAGCGCGGTCGCCTCGTTAAAACTCATGTTGCAAATCGGTTCCTCACAAGCGGTCTCAGATGATGTGTTAGAGCTGGTTTTGTTTCCAAATGATACGGAAAAAAAGGTTTGTAATTATTTATTCAAAATAGTCC
>CAZUTM010000291.1:0-2006 GCA_964623665.1 uncultured archaeon | reverse complement strand
TATGTACACGGGAATAGACAGGGACGCCCATCAGATAAATCGGGATTCGATCCGGCTCCTTGTGTTGAATCACCGTTTCAAAGCGCTCTTTGGCACTCATTGAATCTGATTCAAGTTTCATGAGTTATTTGTATCTTTCAGCAAATAAAGAGCTTTGCTTCACAAGGAAGATAAATCATTTTATTTTCAGAAACAATCATGTTCCCATAAGAACCCTTATGCCTAAAAATAATTCAACGTTTTATGTATCCAAATCCTTCAAAGTGCTTTTTATTTGATATGTCGCTTTTTTTCATATATGTCATGGATTATTGATGTAAATTTGCCATTATTGATCAACCTTGTACTTTTTGTTTTAATGCTTGTTGCGATTGCAAAAGAAACAATGGATCGTTCTTCCTTGGTTCTTATTATCGCAGTTTTATCTTTCTCTGTTGTGGTTTTGCTTCAAGGCGTGCCGATTATTTACGTCTTCGAGCTCCTATTCGGTACTCCTGAAGACAATTATTCAAATGCAAGAACGATTATGTTAATTTTTTCGATTTCAATTATTGCATTTTTCTCTCAAAGAAGCGGACTATTTCAATTCGTGGCTTTCAAAGTTATACAAATAACGAAAGGGAAACCATCAAAATTGCTTATTTTTAATTCGATGCTAACCTTTGCGGTAAGTTCTATTTTAGCGGATTCGATTACCGCAATTATTATGATTCCTTTAACCGTGACGATTTGCCGTACCCTTAAATTGGATCCGGTTCCATTTATAATTCTACAAGCCATGTTTATTAAATTAGGCGCCACCGTATTACCGATTTCATCCATCCCCGCAATTCTCATTACTTCAAACCAAAATATCACATTTATGGAATTTATTCCCGTTTCCGCCACAATTTCTACAAGTGTTGCATTAGGAACTGCGATAACTTTCGCAATAATTTATCGAAAATCATTTATAATGCCCAATGAAAAGCAAATAGAGATTTTCATGAACTATTCAGCGTGGATGTTCGTTAAAGATAAGCTCATGATGATCAAAGTTTCGATTATCTTCTTGTTGGTAATTCTCGGCTTTATTGTAATTCCTCCGAGCATTGCTGGGCCAGATACAATTGCGATGGTCGGAGCAGGATTTGCGCTTTTTGTGAATCGGAGACACGGAATTCAAGTAATGAAAGAAATGGATTTCGATTTGTTGATATATTTATTATCGGTATTTGTGATCACCGGCTGTTTGAAGATCGTCGGATTGATTGATCTAATCGGATCTTATCTCACCTCACTTCATATCACAGAGCCTTCAATTGCGTTTATGATTTTGCTTTGGATTGGAGCGCTTGCCAGTGCATTTATCGATAATATTCCAATCACAAAGATACTACTATCCTTAATCAATATTCTGATGGGGGAACGGGGATCGCCGAATGCGAAATTGGGAAGCATAGGAATGGCCATCGGTGTTATTTGGGGAGATAATTTAACGCCTTTCGGAGATTCGATTCTCCCGATTACCATCGCAGGAAACCATTGTGTAAGGATTGACCCAAAGCAATTTTTGAAAATCAGTGCGATCACAACATTGACACAATTAACCATTGTATCATTAATAATATTATCATTGTTCAATCCTATGTTTATGTACCTCAATTTTATATTATTCGTCGGCTTTGCGGGGATATTTTTCATAAATCTAAGAATAAAAAAAGCAAAAGAAGAAAAAACTTAAAGCTGAAACAAACAAAATTGTGAATTTCTGCAGAAATTTGTATACAGATCCGTGGGCCATAAGAAAGTATAAAAACGCATGCTCGAATTTATTAAGCACATGCGAGGACTATCACGAAATTGTATTAAAATTGTTTTCATTTATTCGATATTTTTATCTCTTTTTATTTCGGCCTTTTCTTTTTCGATAGCGTGTTGCAATGGCACCGGAGGCACTATTGAAGTCAAGGTTTATTTTGATTCGGCTAAATTCATCGATACTCGGACTTTGTTCGCAAAAATCA
>CAZUTM010000290.1:0-2116 GCA_964623665.1 uncultured archaeon | reverse complement strand
CTCCTTGCGCTTCCGCTCCTCCTCCTTGCGCTTCCGCTCCTCCTCCTTGCGCTTCCGCTCCTCCTCCTTGCGCTTCTGCTCTTCTTCTTTGCGCTTTTGCTCTTCTTCTTTCCACCGCGACTCAGCCGCTTGCCACTCGTGTCTTAACTCATCAACGACTATCGGATATTTAACCGGATAAATAATCCCCTCGATAAATCCATCTTTGTCTTTAGCTTGCTTTAACAATTCATCCACTTTTTTATTAATTTCCTTTTCGATACGTTCTTCTTGAGCGATCTTTGCCCGTTTTTCGGACATTTTTTTCAGTTCGGTGGCTTTGGTATCAAGACTCATACAGACCAAATAATAAGAGCAAATCGGGGGTTTTATAGCTTTGGGTAATTTGCGCTTGTTGAGTTTGTAAAGACTCACAAACCACCAAATCTCCTTGCTTTCCAGAGAATCCAAGAGATCATCTAAGAATTTTCGCACAAAGCAACCGAATTCCGTTCTCTTAATATCGACAGCTGTTTTTTGTTCGTATCTCACCATGTTCACGATCAGATCTTTGAAAATCCCATCGTAGTCCTTTTTCGAGATTGCTTCGGATGAAGCATGCGTGAGGAAATGGTTAAGAAATACGATCAGCGAATCGTGGATATTGCTTAAAACGGCAGCCTTGACCCTTCGACTCATCTCGGTGATGAATTCTTGGAGTACATTGCAGCGAAAGCAATAGTAGTCAATACCGGAAGATCCTTTGATATTCGTTATCTTGATCGCTAGTTCTGTTATCGGTTTAGATGTTATAAACTCGTAGAGCCATTTTATCATTTCGTTTCTTGAAAGAAGGGTCTCAATTTCTGTATTTTCGATTTGCGTATTATCCATTAGCTAATTCACAATATATAGCATGAAAAAAAAACATTTTCCATTCGATCAGGAAAAACATCATGGCTTTTGCTGATCACTTTTGGCCTTGCATCGGATTGTTCCGCCGATAATATCCAGATGACACCCGAATTCATTTTTGAGAAACATTATTTTATAAATATATGACCGTAAACAAAGAAATTTATTCCCTTGCTACGTATAGCGAGCATCTTCCGTTTCAACGATTCGTTTCCAAGTGCAACCTTGCCGATAATTTGGAGTTGGATATCACCACAAACGGCAGGCGCTTTATCGAATACAAAATTTCAAAATTGATTAAACAGACCGCTCATGATGCGACGGCAAGGTTTCAACCGATTGTTGGAGAGTCCGGATGCGGAAAAACGCATTTTTATTGGGTTCTTAAAGCAAAAGAGTATAAATTAACGGAGAATATCGGGTTTGATGACGTTCCCTTTAAAATCATTTATGTCCCATCTCCGCCTACACCGTATCGATTCTTTCATCATATTTATACATGCATCGTTGACGAGATTGCTTCCGATGATTTCTTTTTGGCAATAGCGGATATTATTTTAAAACAAAACAATCTGAACGACCCGAAGGATTTAACGCCCGATAATTTTTCGAATATTCAAGCCAAAGCATTGACATCTTATCCGGGTATATTTGGAGATTGTGTGAAAATCATTCTAACACTAAAGATATTCGATGAGAAGAGTCAAAAGAAAAGTTTGGCTCAACGCTGGTTGTTGGCTGAATCGTTAAGCGAGGCGGATCTTGAGCTGCTTGGAGTTAGTTCGATTTTGGAGCAAGATGATTTATGTTTAGCCATGATTAAAATTATTTCCGATTTATCGAGCCATATTCTGGTCTTCTATTTCGACGAAATGGAAATTCCGTACCGTATTTATGGAGAAGAGGTTGAAAAGAAGATTTTCGAGAACATCAAACGAATTTACAATGAAGCCAGATATGGAATCATAATAACATCGTGTTTGGATAGTGTTTGGGAACATCTTTTAGAAACTGCAGATGATCCGATGAAATCAAGAATGGAAGAGCCCCTTAAGTTGGATCTTTTTGCGGAATCGGATTTGAAGGTGTTTTATTTACGTGCAATGAGCAAATTTTGGCAAACCGTGAAAGATTTATCCAAGGAGGAAGTTGATGTTCAAAATAACCCCTATTTTCCATTATCCGAAACCCTTCTTAACCAAATATTTGAAGAGTCTAAAGG
>CAZUTM010000289.1:0-2136 GCA_964623665.1 uncultured archaeon | reverse complement strand
ACACGAACACACGAACACACGAACACACGAACACACGAACACACGAACACACGAACACACGAACACACGAACACACGAACACACGAAAAACGAACAGACGACAATAGATAGCGCGTTAATAATAGGAATTGATAAAATTTACTTCGGCTGGTGTCATTCCATATAATTCAAACACCAGAATATCGATTTGATTTTCAATCTCCTTGATAGTATCTTTCCTCGAAAAGATTTCTTTTACGAGATTCTCTAACTTTGAATTATTCGTATGTATTATGGGTAATCGTAAAATATTGGCGAGTGTTACGTTTGTGGTTATGGATGCACCTATATTAAACCGGTGTTCGTAATAAAAGGCCATCAATTTGGAATTGAGGATGGCTAAAATATGTTCGAGACTTAAATCATTCCTTTTTTCTATGAGAAAGTACAACGCTTGTGTACAATATGCACCCGAATAATCAATGGTTGCTTTAATCGATTCGGAAATCTTCATGAGAAGTATTTTCTTTTTTGCGAAAGTATTCGCATTTTTATATTTAATTCCCGGAATGGTTATGTCCAAATAATAGGGTGCTTGCAAATCATATTTCGAAAGATGCTTTCCGACAAAGATCGGGTGTGAATGTCTTTTGTCTTTTGTTTCGGAAATGATTGTATAGTGTTTTGCGAAGCGCGGAATTTGAACGTTGCAGAATGAGCATGTTTTTTCAGTGTGCTTTTTTGTGGGGGGTTCGCAATAATGGTTGCATTCGGGGCATAGAATGACCTTTCCATTTTTACCGTATTCGATGCCCCGTCCATGATACACCAAATCGGCCAACCGGGTCACATTATCTTTATTTTCAATTTTTTTCAAAATATCTTCAATTTTTTCATCAAAATTAAGATTGATAATGAAATCCGGAATCTTTAAAAATTCCGATTGCAAAACTCTTTTCGCGCGGCTTTCTTCTTTATCTTTCAAATAGGAATGAAAATCGCTTATGAGGGAGATAAAATGAGTATCTGATCTGTTTTTTTTGACTGTTAATATCACGGATTCTTGAGCAACATGTTTAAAGCTACACCCGGTATCTGCTATCAACTCAATTTGATAATTTTTTAAAAGCATCTCCCGAAGCCGAGTATAATCATTCGCTTTGATAAAATTTCGAGGGATAATGAACGAGAAAAGACCATCGGCCTTAAGTAATTCAAAAGCCGAAAGAATGAACACTTCAAACGAATTGATATTATCGATCTTATACTGAAATCGCTCTTGAACGTAGATCTTATTAACATAGAGCGAACTGCCCCAAGGCGGATTCCCAATGATAAGAGAAAACCCACATCGTCCATCTTTAAAATCCTCGTTAATTTCTTGATCACTTGAATTCTTTAAAAATACTTGCGGAAAAGAATTAATCCATAAGAAGATATCATGAACAGAAAAACTAATTCTTTTATTTTCCATCCATTCGTTGAAATGTTGCTTAATCATTTCAATTTTACTTTGAACTGACTGTTTACTATTGGCTTGTAAAATACCCAATTTATATTCATCGGGAAGGGGAGGAAACACTAATGCGTTTCCGATTTTCAAATTCTTGCTAAAAAACGGCCAACGGCATATTTCCTCGGCAAGTTGATTTATGGTCTGCTTCCCGGGTTGATTCTCGGTCTGCTTCCCGGGTTGATTCTCGGTCTGCTTCCCGGGTGCATTCGCATCGATTTGGTTCGTTTTTGATAAAAATATCAAACGGAGAAGCTCCAAAAACACATTTATTTTAACAATGTCAAGCGAAATTGGATCAATATCAACTCCATAAATGTGCCGGGTTATTATCTTTTCATAAAGCTTTACTGGCTCGTCAATACAGAAGATGTCTCTCATCTTGAATTTAATCGTATCTTGAATAGAACTTTCGTTTATAATTTCATATATCTTTAGGTAAAATGAATAGATTTGTCGTATTGCATATATCAGAAAGATTCCGGAACCGCAAGCAGGATCCAGCACCGAAAAGTGAGAGAGATCTTCGAAAAGGTCTTTACAAAAGATTTCCTCGACTACCTCGTTCGATTTCTCCAATTTTGACCATAGCTTTTGAAAGATCTCATCCATTTTTTGTTTGATTGTATGTTCGGTCATGAATT
>CAZUTM010000288.1:0-2277 GCA_964623665.1 uncultured archaeon | reverse complement strand
ATGATTATCAATAATATCTGCCATCTTCTCAGCGAGTTTCGTTTCATACGGTTCAAACCCACATATTTGATTACCCCACTGAAGAAACGATTGCAGAATGGTGAGATTTCCATCGACCAAATTATCCGGCAAATCGAGTTGCTTTGTGAAAATAATTATTAAATAGCATTCTCATCGAAGATCCACATTCTGCACGGAACATGGATAATCCACTAAACGGAAACGTTTTTTGAAACGATGTATATTTACATAAAAAATCCATCGACATAATTCGTTTCAAAAAGGGAGATTCCCGTGAGTGGTGATAGTTTAGATACTTTCCGCGCTTTGCTTTTGTGATTTATCATGGAAATTATTACTTTGCGATCGGATAGTAAAAAATTGAAAGAATATAGACATTTATTTGAAATAAGTCAACTCCCCTCGGCGTTTTCCGAAAATCCAAAGTTGGATTGGCGAGTTCGAGATGGTTTTGAACATGCAGGGTCGCTTTTGGTTGGGGATCTTCGAGTATTAAAACAAGAAACCGATGTGGTCGAAATACATCCTTTTCCGGAATGGTTAGTGGAAATTTTACAACCATTTTCCAAAGTCGGAACCGCTTATGCTATCGTACCCAATTGGCCGGTCCATCTCGTTGACTCGATAAAGAAATTACCTTGGGATCAAAAACTTTCAATCATCAAAAAGGAATTATTAAATCGGAAGAGTGAACACTGGATTGCAATACAATATGAACCGGGCATCTGCATCAAAATTTGCGAATATGTTCCTCATGAATTTCTTGCATATTATTCTGAAGACCAGATCCCTCCATATTTGCAATGTTTTGAACCGAATTTTGATTTTCTCCCGAAAGTGATGGGTATAGAAGCCACAATTTTATTTCCTTTAGAGATAGTTCTGAAATTTTGAAGGCTTCTCCATTTTAGCAGCCCTTCATCCCAAGACATCTGCATTTTGAGATGTAATAGAAGCGATTAGAAAGCTTTTTATGATTTCAAAGCGATTATTGAATATGGCTCTTATAGATTTACGCTATCAAGCAGTACAGCGAGATCCCGAAGAAATGATCAAGCATCTCCAAACCTTTCGCTTGGAACCTAAGTTTTCTGTCGGTGTGTGGTATTTTTCACCCGGCGGAGGTCGATTCCACGATCGGTTTGTCCCCGAAATGAGTATCGAAGAGAGATTAAATTTACTGGCCGAAATGAAAGGCTTGGGAATTAGCGGAGTTGAAGCCCACTATCCCTCCGAAATAAACAACGATAATATTGATCTCTACAAGAATTTGGAAAAGAAATCGGGAATAAAAGTGGTTGGAATCCCTTTTTCGCATTTCTTTGATAAACAATTCGAATTCGGTGCTTTATCGAATCCCAATCCCGATGTTCGCAAAAATGCAGTAAAAATCGCCGTTGAAGCAATGAAATTGGCTAAAGAAATTAGGTGTCCTAACGTTATCTCTTGGCCCGGAATGGATGGATATACCTACGATATCGGAACGGTCTATCCATGGATGTGGAAATATTATGATGAGTCGATGGCAAAAGCAATGGATGAAGTTCCAGGAATTCGCGTAGCATTGGAACCGAAACCTTATGAACCCGCAATAAACAATATTTTCCGCACCACTGCTGAAGGAATTTTGGCCGCAGAACGAATTGAAAAATTATTGAAAAATGAAGAAAACAAACGATATTTGGAACAAGGTCATGCACTGTTCGGGTTAAATCCCGAATTCGGACACGTTCGAATGGGATATGAAGCTGCCGGTGCGGCATATTCCTTGGTTGGCATCTACGGAAGACTCGCACATACGCATTGGAATTCGCAGCCGTTGGGGAACTATGATCAAGATCTCAACGTTGGAGTCGTGGATATTCAACAATCGTTCGCTATGATTTATGCTCTAAAAATGATGGGTTATAAAGAGTATTTCGGGATCGATATCAATCCGGAACACATGCCGGTAAAAACGGCTCTTGAAATCAACACTTCTATGATTCGGAAGCTGTCCCAAAAAATCGATAAATTGCCCCACGATCGGGTTGTGGAATGCTATTTGCATCCAGAAAAGACTCGTGGCGAATTAGAAAAAATTTTGATGGAATATTTATATTAAAATTTTAAAACCAAACATAAAAAAAGGCGGGAAAGAGGCATTCCCAAAGAAGATTCACGTGGAATTTTGAACGTGGATAATCCTATAAACTGAAACTTTTTTTTTGTCTAACCCCCTCGCGGGGGAGCACAAAATAAAGAAGGTTTTTTTCC
>CAZUTM010000287.1:0-2422 GCA_964623665.1 uncultured archaeon | reverse complement strand
GAGGGTTTACAAACATATAGGAAAATAAATCGAAAAACTAAAAACCCAAAAATCTATTCACACAAACAATGAAATATGAACAACGTCTTTAAGAAGAGCAGGAATAAGCCATGCATTTACTCATTTTTTTTGAATATTCGGAACATGAAATCTCACAAATTAAAGCATTTGAGGCGCTTTGGAAAATGCAGTTGGACTACCGAATAAATCATATCTATTTAATAATCCCGCGCTTAGGTTCTTTGCATTCATTAAAAAAAGACTTAAAAATAATTCCTTCGAAACCCCAGAAATAGAATGTGACCTTGCTCGATTTAATGAATAAAAATCGCTCAAAAAACTAAATATACATTCAGAATGCCCGCGCTTCTTCAAACATTGCTCGATTAAATGGGTACCAAAACCATCAGGCATATCTTGTGCACTATAATGAGAAAAACGACCCGCTTTAAACAAATTTTCCTCGGAACCCCGAAGCCCAACGGGACTAATTAATTCGATCCCGAATGAGTAACCCAAGTCAAAATTCAACGGAGAATATCCGCCCCCGTCGTATACCAAATATTTAGCATTAATGTGCCAAGATTTACATTTTAAATATATTTTCGGATAAACCATGGAAAGGATCTTAGATTCATGAATTGAGCCCGGAAAGAGTTCAACATGAATCGGAATAATTCGATCTTTATGATGCGAGGAAATAACGATACAATAATATCCCAACCCCAATATTTTCTCAGAATGAACCGTAAAGGATGCCGAACTATCATTAAATGTTCCCGTTTTGGGATTTTTATAATCAGAAGCGAAAGAATGAACGAATCTTCCATCCCCTACCAAGATGGAACTGTTTATGATTCCATATTTGACAAGCGCTTTCGCAAGGGTATTAAATAAATCCTGCCATATCGAAGCCGAGATCTTGGAATGAAAAATCTCCAACTTTCGACAAGAAATTTGATGATCTAAACTAATATTAAATTGTTTCAAAATATCGGGATTAATATATGATAAAAGTGTGAAGAAATGATCAAAGGATTGCGCTCTCATCGTTCGGTAAAGAATCATAAGGAAAACATATTCCCGAAAATCCATTCCCTTAGGGATCGCGGTCTGATTCCTTGTCTTTACTTCATTTATAATCGGATCAATGCATTTATACAAAGTAAGAAGGTCTCCTTTGAAGAATTCATACTGTTGATAAATATCATAAGAGAGTTTAGAGATATTGAATGGCCGAAGATCTTCAAATGTATGAGCCCTAGCGGACTTTTGAGGTAATGAACGATATGTTTTTATCATATCCATGCTAAAATAACCTGGATTTTTCTCGTAAATAGTATGATATAGAATTTTAATAAGCAAAGTATTAGGATTAAAGATTATATCAGGTTCCCCATACATATTTCTTAGGCAATGGAACTTACCGATAAGGGGATCTTCGAATTCTTTAGCAAAAATATTTTTTTTGACTTTATCTTCTTGAATTCTAATAAAATTTTCGATGGTTCGTTTTTCTGAAGCATAGGATTCAACATCTCTAAAGAATTGTGCCGTTCCTTGATTAGGCATCACAATTGGCTTATGATCTCTTTTAATTATTTTATATCCAAAATTATTCGGAATTTCCGGACGTTTGGGAAGCATGTCTCTATTAAATTGAGGGATTCGGAAAGGGATTAAACGTAAATTTCCATGATTAGTGATTTCTCTTATGGCGGAATATAAATAGTAAAAAAACGTTGTGGGATTGATGGTTAAATGAAAATATTCATCATTCGGGTGCATTTCCATAAAAATTTCAAAATCTCGTTCTGTGGGCTTGATTTCTGGATCGATTCTGGAAATATCTGTGATATTAAAGACCGGATTTTGAATTCCTCTTTCAATTAAATCTTCTAGCTTGATTATGATGTTTTGATTCACATCATCATACCGATTCATCGAATATCTGATTCTTTGTCTCCTTTGTTCTGTAAATACTTCAAGATTGTTATAATTTTCTCTAAAATATTGTTTGATATCATCAATTCTTTTTAAAATTCCGTCATTTCCAAGATAATCCGTTAATTCAAGTTGGATATATCCGGTTCTAACACCTAATGGATATAAAACCACGACTCTGAACATAAAATTCACCGTAACTATTATTTTTTATATTATCGCTTGGTTTATAAATTTAACGGATTTTTGCAAAGATATGACTAATTTAATCGAATCGCTTTATTATTTCTTGGATTAAATTACTATATATAAATTGAAATGGTTCTATGATTTATAATTTTAAAGAAAAAAAATCAAATAAATTTCTCAATAGAGATTGAGATATTTCAGTGACGTTGTTGAAATTTTTGAATATCAGAATGAGAATTCAACGCAAATGAGAATTATGCGTAAAAAATAGGTATGTTTGTAAACCCTC
>CAZUTM010000286.1:0-2512 GCA_964623665.1 uncultured archaeon | reverse complement strand
ATCCCAATACGAAAATAATTTTGGGCGGATATGGAACAATCATCCCGGAATTGGACAAAATTATGCCTTTCGATGATCTTTGCAAAGGAGAAGGCGTTCGTTGGCTTCGTGAATATTTTGGGGAAGACCCGAATGCCCCGATTACGCATCCGATCATTCAAAATCCGATTTCTCAATCGATCTACGGTTTTTCTAATATTCCAAAATCATCGGTTATAATGCCCGGTTTGGGCTGCAAAAACGGCTGCGATTTCTGTATCACAAGTCATAAATTCAATAAGCAACACATTGCATTTTTATCAACAGGCAAAGAAATATTCGATGTCTGCAAGCGTATATATGAGAAGACGGGTGCCAAGGAATTCTTCATTATGGACGAGAATTTTTTGAAGCAGTCGGAACGCGCAATTCAGTTATTGGAAGAAATGGAGAAGCAAATGCTCCCGTTCGAATTCCAAATGTTTTCGAGTGCCGAAGTGGTGAATCAACTCGGGGTTGATTTTTTGGTTAGATTGGGCATCAAAATGATTTGGATCGGGGTAGAATCCCAAGCATATGCGCACTCAAAAATCAAAGGAATTGATCTCAAAGCGCTGATCGCAAATCTACAAAATCATGGCATTACAATCAATACCAGTGCAATTTTATTTTTAGACCACCACACAGAAGAAATTATTCAGCAAGATATTGATTGGACGATCTCGCTTGGCGGGGATATGACCCAATTTATGAATTACACACCGTATCCGACCACTGCGTTGTATGAGAGACTTAAGAAAGAAGGAAAATTGAAAGACCAAGACTACAGATTGCAACACGGGCAAGGAGAGTTAAATTGGGTGCATCCGCATATCCCGGATCCGAAGAAGCAGATTGAATATACAAGGAATGCATTCAAGAAAAAGTATGAGACTTCGGGCTCCGCGGTTCTTAATATGGCCATAACGGCGGTAAACGGATATCGAAATGCGATTAAAGAGTATGAAGAACGAAAGAAAAATCATTTGGCATGGAATCCACAGACCCGGAAATATGAATATTCGTCTATTTATTCCGAAGATCGGTTCTTTAAAATGCGAATCGAAGGTTTAAAGAAAACGGCACTCGGATTGCGACCTGTGCTTCTAACCAATCAAGTATTCAGTCCAAATGAAACCATAAAGAAAAAAGCCATAAATGCACAGAAACTCTATGATGAAACGTTCGGTAAGCAAACGGTCAAAGAGCTCGCAATGTCCACTGGACTTCTCGCAATGGCGACCCGGTTCGCTGCAGAATTCCAAATCGAGAAATTGAAAGGAAATGAAACCATCGTTCTTCAACCGCCGAAACAACGGGTTGAATATCTCCATGAAAAACCGAAAATGGTTGGCACACCAATGAAGATCTATAGGCCGATTGAATCTTTGCAGATGTGGATGGCGGAGCAAAAAAGCAAACCGGCAGACTTCTTTTCCAATCCCGTTTCATGGATTGTCAACAAGGTACAATCTGCAGATAAGGCAATCAAAAATAATGTGTTATATTTTGCCAATTTACTCTACACAAATTGAGCATTTGGTCTCATTTTTTTGTTTAATTTCATTTTCAAGATCTTTCCCAGTTAGAAGATTTTTTCTCTCAATGCTCTCTTTGTCGGCCAAAACCTCTCTAAAAATATGAAAAATAAATAAACATAAATAAAAATAAACAAATCATGGGGCCAAAGGGACATTCCCGCCAAATTTTCACGTGCTAAACAGAACGTGGAATATTCTGTCTATGGAAACTTTTTTTCGGTCTTTTTTTTGCATGTGAAATAATAAAAAAAGATAGATGAAAAAGCGAAATTAAATCTGAAATTCAAATAATTAAAAGAAATCCCGTTCCATGAATGCACTTATAAGCATTAATAATCCACCAACCGCGATGAGAATCGTGCCCAACGGTTGACCCGCAATATCTAATGTGAACGGTATAATTCCTTCAACAACGGGATCCGGAGAAGAAAATGCAATCATCAAGACTCCTAAGAATTGATTCACGCTTTGTCCGAGGTCGAAGAGTTCTAAACCAATCACTATAAGAAGACCTGCGAAAACAAATGCAATCAGACCGCCAATTGCAGAAAAGGCCTTGCTTTTTGCACCAATTAAGCCCATAATTCCGGTAAGCGCAATCATTATCACCAAAATTAAAATAACGATATTCATCCATTCGGGGTAGCCGAGCGCAATCAATAAAGATTGATAGGGAGTATCAAGAATTGCGGTGAAATTCATGAATCCATTGATGCCCGAAACATAATATATATAGCCTTCTACGGCCCAATTGAGCGCAAAAGTTCCAATCAGCGATAAAATTGCGCCGATAATCGATAATGGTTTTCCATTAGCCATGAAATCAAATTCGCTGAAATTATATTTAAATCTATCGGAATATTTACAAAATTGATTCGCTGCTGTGATTGCGTTAAAATTTTCAGATATAATCGAAAAACTATCTTCAATATTAGAATATAAATCGGATTTAC
>CAZUTM010000285.1:0-2551 GCA_964623665.1 uncultured archaeon | reverse complement strand
AACGCTTCTATAGGTGCTGTTTGTCAAGTCGGACAAGATCCGATTTATACGCCTCGCTCGCCCGAATTTTATTCCGACAATTGGACTGCCGCCATTAATAAAGACCCGAATTGGATTGTGATCGAAACATGGAACGAGATGCATGAAGGAACCCCGATTTGCAGAACAGAAGAATTTGGGGATTTGTATATCAATCTCACCGCACAGTTCAGTAAAGTGTTCCATGCAACGCCGATTTCCGCTTTTCGTTTCGCCGAATTCTTCAATAATAATTGGGCGATTTTCGGATCCATTGTTTGTGTACTCATTATTGTAATCGGCGCTGTTCAAACAAAGAAAAAAAGGGCTCTAATCTAATCTGTTCGTGGTCAAATTGAACTTAAAACAAAAAAATCGAACGGTGGGCGTGGATAGCGTTCATTGAATCAACAAATTCGTTCCGAACGGCTCTTTTTTTGAATTTTATGATTAGCCGGGTGTTAATTTTCGCATCAAATCTTCTTGCAATCAAATCTTCTTGCAATCAAGTACAATGAGCCAAAGATTTCAATTCGTTTTTCAACACCTGAAGGTTGGAAAGGGTTGATTGATTTCGTTATTTATTTTTTTCTTGATCTTCTTCATTATAATTGGATAAAGCCAAACTGAGAGAATTGCCAAAATGAGAAAGTTAATCTCGCTTGTTACCTCGGTGATAGAGATAGGTGCATTCCAAATAGCGTGTATAACGATAACAACAAATATATTTTCGGTTCGCAAATAGATATAAACGAATATCCAGCCGAACAGAACCAATGCAATAAGACTAATGATCAAATCCTCTATACTTGATCCTTGAATAATCCGAACCGGAATATGGATCGCAGAAAATATCGACTGACACATGAGGATCGCGATATTTTTACGTTTCTTCTCTTCCCAATTCTTAGATTCCAAATTCTTGTAAAATTGTGGAAATAGGAATCCTCGATAGAATATTTCTTCAAAAAACGCATTTCCGAATAACTGGGCAATCAATGAACCGAGCACGAATAAATATCCTTTGGTAATCCAAGCCATCGCAAATTGAAAATGACCATATTGAATATATGACAAAATCACATTCATTCCTTGAAAAATACTGAAAAATACTAAAAAGAAAATAACACCCTCTACAAATTTTTCTTCGGAAAGCCCAAAATCCTTAATTTTCAATTGAGAATCGGAGAATCGAAAAATCAAAGGAATCAAAATTAAAAAGAGAAGAAAACTGCCCATTAAGGTCAATTGGATAAATCCATAACTCCGAATCTCGATTAAACGAATAGGCTGTAAACTATAAAACACAAAAAGCACAAAAAGAAGCAACAAAATATCGACCAAAATTATCGTAAGCATCCGCTTTGAAGAGATCAGCGGTCTATTCCGGAATTCCTCAAGCAAAGCCATACAAGAGTTAAGACAACAAGATAAATAAATTGATTCGCTAAGTAAAAAACGAACGGAGACGGGTATCATCCTTATTTATTTTAAAAAAATGACAATGGGCGGAGTCATCAATCTCGAAATTGAAAAGAACTTCATCAAATATTTCAAAGGTGATTATAAAATCCTTTATTTTGACATTATCTTCACGGTAAATGTGCTCGCAGAGTTCTTTGCCACAATGGAAATCCGATTTTTACAAAAAAAGTTCGATATGGATAAAATAAACTTCTATTTCTGCAATAATTGTGAAGTGTCGTTTTTTATCATTCATGATATTGCTTTTCTGATTCTTCCGAACATATCCGGAAAAATGGATTTCAACTCGGGCCTCATCTTCGAAAATCCTGAAGGGGTGAACTTCGTAATGAAGATTGCGAACTTTTATAAGAAAAAGGCAAAAATGCTTTCAAAGAAAGATCTTGAAGAGACCATCAAATAATTTAAAAAAAGGAATGCTATTCTGCATAACACGGAAAATATTTAATTTTTTCCATCGCGTCTTCCATCGATTTTTCGATAAATACATGGATTCCGCGTTTCTTGAACATCGGTAAACTCTTGTTTAACAATTGAACCACTTGTGATTCTCCAAACACGGTCTCCGCGGGCCGGATTGAAACCAAACTATTAAAACGATAATGCGCCATTAAGCCAACGAATTCTTCGATCTGTTTTGTTTCCATAGTGGAAACCGAAAGCTTTGAAAAATTCATCACAATAGCACACCTTCGAGGTGCATCCTCCGTTGTTTTGCCGGTATCATCACATTGTTTCGGGATTTTTTCGATCAAGTCGGCAATTTCTTGAAGAAATTTGTCGACCATTTCTTTGGAAAGAAATTCGGGTGAATGAAAGATGAAAATGTTTCCTTTCCTTTCAATTTTATAGCTTTGCTCTTGTGCCATATAAAATTATTATCGCAATTCGTTAAAAAAGATTTTGTTATTTTCAATAAAGAAACATTGATTTTGACTTTTGATTTTGAATAAAATATAAGAAAAGAAAAAGAAAAAAAATCAATGTTTTTCAGGACTATTTCGAACCTATGAAACCACCCCATTTTTTTAAATAATTCTTACCTTTA
>CAZUTM010000284.1:0-2689 GCA_964623665.1 uncultured archaeon | reverse complement strand
GATCAAGTTCATGATGTGAAAACCAAGATCGCTCATCAAATTCGGACTCAAAAATGGCTTTTAGCCGTTTCTTTCATTTCCTTAATTGTATTTAGTTCGATATGGGTAGCCGTTGACACCCCGAATTTGCGTTTGGGTAGCATGACAATACAACCTCTGGATTACAATGCACGCTTTGCATTTTGGGCATCTCATTATAACAATACATATACTCCCACCCAAATGGATGCTCTGAACCGTCATAAAGCGATTCTTGCATTATATACCAATGGGCCGCTTGACACTCTTGTATCACAACAAGAATTTATCGCTTCAATGAATTGGTGGAAATCAAATTATCCTGATGTCCAATTCTTGCCCACAGTTCCTGGGATTCCCGGGGTTTTTGTTTGGGATGGTTCAACAGACGGAAGTATTGAAGCAGCAAAAAGAATCGTCCAAATATGCAAATCCAATAATTTAACTAACGTTATCGGGTTGAACTTTGACTGGGAAAAACCTGTTAAAGCCTTAATACCGAATGGAACATCCACTCTTCCGAATAAAACCAGAAACGATGATGCGGTTCTGAAATGGAATGAATTTTTTGATTGGATTGAGGGTTATGCCCCAGAATATTTTCTTTCTTGTGTTAACTACTATCAACTCGCTCAAGATGCAATCGACAATGATTTTGATTTACATATTCGAGAAACATACATAACTTTCAGCGTACCTCGCTGGGACGAATATGCACCGATGATATATCGATGCGGCTATAAAGGAACGAAACCATTTGGGGATGTTCCTCGATGGAATCCATTGCATTCGGTGGACACAAGCTATGATTTTTATCGATACATGAAAGCGCACGCAGATGGGGTTAAGTTGGTTGAAGGAAATCTTAACAAACTCGGAGTGTACCTCGGAATCACCAATTGCACGTGCTACGGAAGAGATGTTGAAATTTATGAATACGGTTTATATCAAGGAAAAGGCTTTGATATGCTGGTTCGAGATGCATTAATCGCCAAAGCGTTTGGTCCAAAAATAATTACGATTTTTATTTTAAATACCGTGATCGAAGGCGGCTATTCAATGGGAGGGGTATTTGACTCATATGGTGATGATTTTCTTGATCGCTTCAATTCGAGTGTCAACGGGCCGGACTCGAGAAAACCGTTTGAAATACCTACGGGATATTCGAAATCTAATAATCTATTTTTCCCAGAAGTCTACGAATTTGCCTATCTTGATTTGGTTTATAATTTTAATAATGTGTACATAGTTGCAACGCTAGTTGTTTCAATAATTCTTGGAAATTATGGGTATTTCACCCGTATAAAGAAATTCAAGCGGGTTTCACCCGAACCGCGTGAATAAAACATTTAAACAATTCAATTTTTTATTTTTTGATTTTCTATGCTCGCGGAAGTCTTGAGACTGATCAATACTTTATTTTTCTTTCTGTTTGGCGTTGTGGTGTTTATCCATATTGCTCGAAACTGGAAAAATCCAAACAAAATAAACGTTCGATATTCCGAACTCATCTATTCTATTTTGTTTTTTATTAACGGCTATTTGGTGTATTCTCTCTTCGAAAATGAACCGGTTAATCAAAATGGTGCTATGATTTTATATTTGATAATGTTTGTATCAATTTTCGGAACTAATTTCTTTGTTTTTGTTCTCAATATCATTCCGAATGCGATAAAAGTTAAGAGAAATCCAGATCTTATTGACAATGATCCTGTTATCACCCGAAATTATCAAAAATTTCTGCAGATGTTTGAAGAAGGATGCGCTGATGATCGCAAGAAGAAAGACTTAAAGAAGGATTTCAGCCGAAAACTGCTTCACGTGATTCAAATGTCGGGTATAGTACTAATTCATTATTTTTCCATTGGTATTGAAGGATGGTTAGTTCAACGCGGTATGACTCCTTTAGCGTTCAGAAATACATTATATATTTTCATAGGATCCGTTTTCATTTTCATGTTTACCGGTGCGGATCTCGTGCGAATCACGAATTTCAAAAATTTGCCGAATTGGGCAAGAAAATGGTATTGTGTCTCTTTGGATCCGAAGAGCGAGTCTTACACAATAAATTCCGCGGTGCCGTTTTTACTTACGGCGTTATTATTCATGTTCTCACCTTTCAACATACTCGTAGCGGCTTCAACTGTGTCTTGTTTGGCAGATGGCGTAGCTTCTGTTGTGGGCAAATCCTTTGGCCATCATAAATTTAATAATTTCGGCAAATTTCCGAATAAATCATTCGAGGGCTTATATTCGGGTATGCTTACTGCATTTTTGGGCGTCTTTCTCGTGTTTTATATTTTTATCCCTCCACCGGGTATCTCGCTATTGATGGCTGTTGGGTTAGGAATGATTTCTGCGTTGATATTTTTATTGGTGGATGCATTTAGCACCAAAATTGCTGACAACATCCTCAACACCCTTCTTCCCGGCTTGGCTTTCCATTTTATTCTGAGTTTCATGTAAATCGTAATTATCAGAAAATCATAGCCGAATATCTTTTTTCATTGGTTAATTCTAATGAATAAATTAAATGAAATAAAAATAATTATCCGATTTTAAAATTCACTTCCTTTTTTTAGTATAGAGACCATTATCATGAATTAAAAAGAAGATAGAGGGTTTACAAACATACCTATTTTTTACGCATAATTCTCATTTGCGTTGAATT
>CAZUTM010000283.1:0-2717 GCA_964623665.1 uncultured archaeon | reverse complement strand
TCGGGACATCCATAGGAAAGTCCACAAGATGGGTCTATTTAGACGAACTGAAAAAATTGGGCATCAAAGTCATCACAAGCGCCAAAATCTCGAAAATAGGAGATACCACCATCGAATATTCCGTAAACAATGAATCGAAAATAATTGAAGGCTTGGATACCATAGTTTTGGCCACCGGAGTTAAACCGAACGAAGACCTAGCCATCGAACTGCAAAAAGAAATCGGAAATGAAGGATTCAATCCCAAGATAATAAAATTGGGCGACTGCAAAAAAACGGGCACAATCTTGGATGCAATACATTCCGGATTTGATGCGGTCAAAAAACTATCTTAATCAGAATAACCGAATAACCCTATAACATCAAATTATAAGTTCTGATGAGACAAAAATCAACAATTTTTTATCGACATTCATTCCATCTTTGTTTTTTGAGATCTTTTTCGAGCATTCTCTTGGCCGTTCTTTTTAAAAATAAATATATCAAAATTTTATTTGTATAATTATAATAAAAATATTTATATTCTATCTTGAATGTTATATAATTAGGTGGGTGTAAAAAAATTTACCACCTTATTAAACAACGAAGGTATTTACATGATTGATCGTAATGATAAAAAACGACCGGAATTGTGCCAACAAGTGCTTAAAACTATCAAAGATAAAGAAATCAAATACGTTTGGCTACAATTCATTGATATAAATGGCATCCCGAAATCATATGGTGTAAGAGCCTCTGAAATCGAAGAATTTTTAGAGTCAGGCGATGGATTTGATGGTTCCAGTATTTCGGGATTCGGAAGAATTGAAGAATCAGATATGGTGGCAGTTCCAGACCCCTCAACTTTTGCAATAATTCCGTGGAGAACTGCAGATCATGCAACAGCAAGATTCATTTGTGATGTTTACAACCCCGATGAAACCCGCTCGGAAGTGGACCCAAGATACATCTTGCAAAAAGCAATAAAGATGTACCAAGATGAAGGACTTACATATTCATGCGCACCGGAACTGGAATTCTTTTGGTTGAAACCTTCTGGCGAAGGCGCACCCAAGGAATCCGATTTTCGAGGATATTTTGATGCGGACCCCGGTGATGAGAATCAATTGATGAGAAGAGAAGTTGCGATCTATGCCGACAATTTCGGAATCAAAGTAGAAGCGCTTCACCATGAAGTTGCAAAAAGCCAACACGAAATCGATATTAAATACGGGCCCGTTGGTGAAATTGCGGATGCTACGGTCACCATGAAAACATTGGTCAAGGTTGTTGGTCAAAGACACGGCTATGTTGGAACGTTCTTACCGAAACCTTTCTTCGGTCACAACGGCTCGGGTATGCATGTGCACGAATCGGTTTGGAAAGGCTCTGAAAACATGTTCTACGATCCAAATGATCCAAAGAAAATCAGTTCTTTCATGAAATCGTTCATTGCAGGACAATTGAAATACGCAAAAGAATTCTGCGCAATCACCAATTCATGGCCCAACTCTTACAAGAGATTGGTTCCCGGATATGAAGCACCGAACTTTATCGCTTGGGGATTTAAGAACCGCTCCATGTTGATTCGAGTTCCGAACTTTATGAATAAGAAATCTGCAGCAAGATGTGAAATCCGATGTCCGGATCCGGCGGGTAACCCATATTTACAATTCGCAGCGCTGATGGTGGCAGGTTTGGATGGAGTTAAGAATAATTTAAAGGCACCGGAACCTGTTGAAATTAACGTATTCCACACGGATAAAGCCGAACTCGATAAATTGGGAGTGACCAACTTACCAAGAGATTTGGGCGAAGCGCTTGATAATCTTGAAAAATCTACCTTATTCAAGAAATTCTTAGGCGAAAAAGCATTCAATAACTATATCGATATCAAACGCGAAGAGTTCAAATTGTACTTGGCCCAAGTTTCAAGCTGGGAACTCAACCGATATATTCCGATTTTATAAAAAACCTCTTGAATTTTTTTTTCTGATCTCATTTTGTCTTCGCTAAATTGGCGATAATAAGAACTCGATTAATTTTTCGTTTGTTTTGGCGGAAATTAGCTCTTAATCAAATATTCGCATCATATTTATTTTTGATTTTTCACTCTTCTTGGTGAGCGAATTTTTTTATGGAATATTTCAATATATTTTAAATTGAACGTATAACTATTTCCATTAAGTATAAATGAATAGAGAGTAGTATAACTATGAATTTCTATGAAAAAAATGTATCGGGATGTGCGATTTTGGGCATCCTCAATGAAGATGGAGAACGTATTTCGGGTTCGGATATTATAAAAGGAATCTCTTTGATGCACGATCGATCTAATGGATTGGGAGGGGGATTCGCAGCGTATGGTATCTATCCGGAGTATAAAGATTTTTATGCGCTTCATTTGATGGTTGATAATGCCGCCCATCTCGAGGAAGTAGAGAAATATTTGGAAGATCAGTTCGTAATTGAACGATCTGAAAAAATTCCCTACAGAACTATGCCGAACATGCCGCCGCCACCTTTATTACGGAGATATTTTGTAAAACCACGACCGATAACAAAAGATACTCCAAAAAAGGTCTATGAGCCAATTGATGATGATGAACGTGTTGTTCGATCTGTGTTTAAAATCAACTCCGAGATTCCGGGAGCACTTGTGTTCTCATCTGGAAAAAATATGGGTATATTCATAGCAGTAGGATATCCTGAAGATGTTGGGACGATGTTTCGGCTTG
>CAZUTM010000282.1:0-2855 GCA_964623665.1 uncultured archaeon | reverse complement strand
AAGAACGAGAAGAAAAACAAACTCGAACAGCAGCGAGTTTAATAATAATAGAATTTCATGGCCTTTGCGGGTGCTGTTTAGTATGGCCATTGCCAACCGCCTAAACTACAATACCCACGAACTTGCAAACACATGAATTCTTTTCGCTGCATAAACACCAATACCACTCTAATGAGTTATATAAAAAAAAAACCTATTGTATTTAAATTTAGAGCCTTCAAAGTTTAAGTACCTTCTTCGTAGCCGTGGATATAATTATATTGTTCTTCGGTGAGTTTGTCGATCTTAATACCCATGGACTCAAGTTTCATGAATGCCACTTGCTCATTTATCGCTTCCGGAACTTTGATGACTCCTTTTTTCTGTTTCAAACTGTCTCGATTTTTCACAATATATTCAGAAACGAGCGCTTGAAGCGCAAAAGACATGTCCATTACTTCAGAAGGATGGCCTTCAGAGATAGCAAGGTTTGCGAGTCTGCCTTGGGCCAAAAGATAGGCTTTCTTGCCATTCTCAAAAACGAGTTCCTCAACATTAGGCCGAATCATTCGTTTTTCTTTTGCAGCGCCATAGAAATCTTTAGCGACAATCTCGACATCGAAATGACCCAAGTTCGCTAAGATCACCGAGTCTTTCAATTTTGGAATATGTTCTTTAGTGACAACATTTTTACAGCCCGTTGCTGTAAAGATCATATCAGCCTTTCCAACGACCTCGCTCATTGGTGCCACCTCATAACCGGCAAACGCCGCCTTTAAAGCTTGAATTGGATTGACTTCGGTAATGATAACGCGGGCACCTAAGCCTCTTGCTCGCAAAGCCATACCGGAAGAGCAATGTCCATATCCAGCGACCACCACAATCTTACCTGCAAAGAGAACATGCATTCCATAGATTGCAGCGACTACACCTTGACCCGTTCCGAGCTCGTTATCGAATTCATTTTTGCATGACGCATCATTAACCGGGAACAATGCGGTTTTTAATACACCCGCTTTATCCATCGCTTCAAATCGCTTTACCCCCGTGGTTGTTTCTTCTTGGCAAGCAATCACGCATCCATCCTTCTCGAAGAATTGAGGATACTTTTGGTGTGCGGTGACAATTAAATCTGCACCATCATCAACGATAATATTCGGTTGAGGATTCAAACACATTTCGATGCATTCATAAAATTCCTTGGTGGTGTTCCCCGTCCATGCATAAACATGAATTCCTTCGGACGCGAGCGCAGTTGCTACGAAATCTTGGGTTGACAAAGGATTGGATCCGCAGATATACACTTCTGCGCCTCCTGCCTTTAAGGCTCTGCATAAATTTGCGGTTTCTTTGGTAACATGCAGACATGCTGCAATCTTCAAGCCCTTGAAAGGCTTTTCTTTGGAAAATCGATCCATTATCGATTTGATCACGGGCATCTTGTTTAATGCAATTCTGAGTTCTTCCAACCCTTTCTGTAGTGTTTTATCGGATTCATCCGCGATTAGGTAAGAATCATTGCCCCATTTCTTTGAACATACAGCCATTGTAAAATCTCCGTATTCTACGTTTTTTAATGTTTTATTGCATAAAAAACGAACTTTTTCAGCTGGTGTACCAAAAAAACCCATTTTTCGGTGAGAAAACTTCTTAATAAATTAACATTTTATACAAAACAATCAATGATCGATAAAGAAGAAAAAATTCGTGTGTTGGAACTTCTCTATAAAAATTCCTCAATTAAACTGAACGACTTAAACAATTCTGTGGGGCTATCTCGACAAACCATTTCAAAAATCAAACAAGATCTATGGAACAGACGAATTATTGAAGCGCCAGCTCTAATTATAAACCCACATACATCCGAAATTCAGACTTTTTTTATGGAAATTAAAACCAACCCTTCAGAACCGAAAATTCTTGAGGAAATCAAAAAGATTCCCGAAATCGAAACGATTGATGGAGTTTTAGGGGATTATAGTTTGATTGTTCGTTTTGATGTGAGAAATAAGCGACATTTTTCGAATATATTAGATAGCATTGATAAAAATATGGCTTTGAGTCTCTTTAGATCTTATAAAATCATCGAAACAATCGATACATTCAAATTGGGTGGTTTTATCCCTAATCCGGAAACCCCAACGGTCAAAATCAACGATAAACGGTGGGAAATGATACAATTATTAAAAAAAAACTATAATTTATCTAAATGGCCGGAACGGGCTAAAAATGAGTTCTTCTCGGAAGAATTATTGGAAAAAATTACTAAATTAAACATTTCACGAGAATTAAATAAACTCGAAACAGAAGGATTGATTACGGCCTATTCAATTCGATTAAAAAAGGCATTACCAGAATATAGCACAAAATTTTATATTCGGATTAAGCCCAAAGAGATCTCCGAATACTCCACGCTTTGTAATGAATTGAAACTCCATCCGAACATTATCGATTTATTTCGAACAGGCGAAGATTTCGGAATAATGGCCATTGTAAGAACTGCGGGTCTTGAAGGATATAAACAATTCATCTACAGCCTTTATAGCAGTTACTCAATTTTGGACACGCATACCACCGTTGTACTTGACGAATTGATCCCTTCGGTGTTTCCACCAACTGTTAAATCAACTATTAAAATGTAGTTAATATTAAGACATTTGAAGAGATTTCGGAGAACTGAAAACGAAATTTATTTATTTTCATTAAACCCTCATATCTTCATGGTGGATACTGCTTTAATCCAGACCTTTGTCATTAATGGAGGCACCGCGATCGCTTTTGTTTTAGTCTCTCTTAGCGTATTAAAGCGATCTGGTGTGAACCGAATCACCGGAACCTTTGCGATGTTCTTTTTAACCATTGCGATAGGCTTGGTT
>CAZUTM010000281.1:0-2934 GCA_964623665.1 uncultured archaeon | reverse complement strand
GGTTCGGAATGGGTCCAGGTGTGTCCCGACTGCTAGCCCAAAATCAATAAAATCGAATGAGCCCATAAAATGTTGTCATCCATTTTCCAAATCCCCCGTCAATAAACTTAATTGTTGAGATATTAAGCAAATTGGACAGCCTATCTTTTCTTTCGGGTGTTAATTCATTTCCAATATAAGTAATTTTGACATCTTTATTATCGCAAAGGGAGCCACATATCAAATGCCTGAAATAAATATCATTTTCTCTAAATGAAACTCCAATAAAATATATTTCATCTGCATTTTTCAATAATTCAAAGGCTTTTTTCCAAACAGGGATTAATACCGGAAATATTGGACTTTTTTCAGCTCCAGGAGGGATGATTGCCGAGATTAGGTTTCCTCCGTCGCCACTTGGGCAACCAAATTTATAATTACCTATTCTACCGATATTTGGATCTTCGGTAAAAACTGCCAGAGATGGATCACTTAGAGAAAAATTTTGACACTTATCACAATACGATAAATTCATCGAGCCATGAAGTTTTAAAAATGGAAATTTTCCTTCAAGATATTTGCTGAACTGGCCCTTATTTATTAATAGATCAGAATTTAAAAAATAATTAATTTTTTTTAGTTTTTCTAACAAAATAAATTCAAAAATTAAATCATAATTCAATGAAATTATTGCATCATTATCATCAATAAATTCTCGAAATAATTCATAAGGTTCAAAATTGTTACATTTTTGGATTCCTTGCTCGATGATATATATTATCCCCCATTGCAAATGAGATTGAAAATTTTTGATTTTTTGAACATCCCAGCCTAACAATATATCAAGAAAAACTGGGGAGAATGATAGAGCTAATAGTTCTTCAACATCAAGAGTTTTCAAATAGTCATGGTTTCTGATTTCTTTTAAATAATCTGTTAAAATATGTAAAGATATTGTGGATATTCGCAAGGGTTCTTCATTTAGATCTGTTTTTTGCTTAAGTATTAAAGGAATGATTTCTCGAGTTGCCGGTGCTTGCGCATTTTTGGAGGCTCCCGCCCCAAGTATAAAAACCCGATTCATTCAGGAAGTCCTCTAATGAATAAGTTGTTTTTATTGGTCCAACGCTTTATTGAATAAATACTTAATTAATGCCAATCGTCGAATTTCAACATCGTTCGCCATAAATCAAGACGCCTCCACCACCTTACGCTCTTCATCGGTGAGTCCATAGAGATCATATACCAATTTATCAATTTCCTTATCAGTGGTTTCAATCAGGCGTTTCATAAGGGTCTGATCCTGCTCGGTCTTAACATATTGTAACCGCTTGTGAAGATCGAGTATTCGTTCAACAAGAGTGACCATTTTATCATGGCAGGCTTTATCAGAGGGGTCGGAGAAGTTGATGGTACGGATAGGAATTTGTTCGATGTACTGGCGGTTCAGGGCGAAATAACCCCCTCTGAAAGTTGAACTAATTTTTTTCAAGTAAAAAGTGGAAAGAGCCGAATTTAGGAGACCTAACAAATAGTTATATGAAATTTTTTCTTCTGATTGCAGAGTGATACCATAACCTCCCCCTCCTCCACCACCGCTGCCAGCGAAATAATAATTTCCCGAAATATCTGATGCAAAACACGCAGAATTTGCAAGGGATGGGACTAACAATTTTGACAATCCAAATTTTGTGTGATTCTTCTTATAGACATATCCATACCATGATTTTCCCATATTTCCTTTATTTCGATCTGCCAATCTTTTTCGATTTTCTGATAAATAGTCCCACGTCAGAGGGTATTTTGATTTGTATTCTTCTTCAGAAATTAAAACCGATTTTCCGTTTTCATTTTGGTAAGGAAATATTAACCGTTTGTTAACATTATCCAAATAATAACGTCTAATATTCAAGGAACCCTTTAGAAATGGCTTTAAATGATTATCTTCGAACCAATGTTCTTGGTCTATTGCTTTTGAGTAACATAAAACCAAATCTTTGGTTTTACTTCTTTCTTCAAGAATGAAGACATCATCTGCATCTGTTTGTAATCCGACAAATAATTCTGCAAAATCTCCCAATTTTTCTTTTATCTTACTCAATCTTAAAAATAAATTTGCATCTCTACCTACAACAAAGTTCCAATCTTTTTCTGTAACATTTTCTCCAGTGATTTTTCCATAAATTGCGTTATTCGCAGATTTCCAAGATAAAATATCATCTACTTTTTTAAAACAAAATTCTTTAAATCCAATTTTGCCAAGGAATAGCAAACATGTGTAGGTTGTTGCGTTTTCAAATACCTGTTGATGTCCGAAGTGGACAATTTCTCTCAAATGTTTTCCTTTTGCAATTACTGATCGTAGAGGTTCACCATATTGTGAATTGAAAAATTTATGTGGCAGGATATATCCGAGAACCCCGTTTTTATTGACCAATGAAAGCCCTTTTTCGACAAAGACGACATAAATGTCATAATTACCCTTGCTCGCTGAAATGAATTTTTTCTTATAATACGCTACTTCTTGGGGTGCCCATTCATTCATCGTTTGAATCCGCACATATGGCGGATTCCCGATAACCGCATCGAATCCCCCCCTCTGCATAATCTCCGAAAATTCCCGATCCCAATCGAAGGCGTTGATTCGTTTTACTACCTCCCTGTCATCTAGCGTCACTTGGATATCTTGGTAGATATCACTCTCGATGAGAGAGTTACCACACTTGATGTTCTCATGAAGCGAGGGTAGAGCTCGTTCCTTGAAAAGGGTGAGCTGCTTTGAAACGGTCTCCTCATTCTCTTCTTCGAGAACTTTAAGGAGCAGGGATAACTTTGTGACTTCAACAGCCTGACGGTCGATATCAACCCCATAAATATTGTTGAGAAGGATCCTCTTTCGCTCGGCAGTTGTGAGATTCCAGTCACTCCTTACTCGGGATTCACCACCATTCGATG
>CAZUTM010000280.1:0-2958 GCA_964623665.1 uncultured archaeon | reverse complement strand
ATTTATATTTGTTAATAACGTTTTAACCTCTAATTAAAAAAACCTTCATAATTTCATTTTTAGAATTACAGAGTCCACACGCAATTGGCATAATCTACATGGAAGATAGCACCAAACTTTTTTAAAACTTTATTTCCAATATAACAAAACGAATCGTCTGTTGCAGCGGCATTAACTATGATCTCTTTTCCATTAATCTTTACTTGTTGTTGATTTGCGAATTTAATTTTCATTCTTGAAACAGGAAGAAGATCTAATGAGTTTATAAAAGATAAGGGAAAATTAAAATCGGTTGCACCGGTATCGATGATTGCTAATGCATGTTCCGTTTTACTCCCTTCCATATTCGAAATTTGTATTTGTGGAATTTTAATCAAATTTTCATCCGACAATAATGAACCACTTATAAACACCATGATTATACTCCTTTATGTATCACTCGTTCTGTTTTCGATACTTTCTTCATCAACCATTTACAGTTTATCTTTTTATTCATCAATTCTTCAAATAGCGCGATATCATCTTCATTTATTCCGATTATCTCGCCAAGTTCATTCATTGCAATCCATTTTTCTTTATACTTATTATCATTGGCTAATTCTATCACTTTTCCTTTTATTTTTTTTCGATTACAGAATATACCATCTCATTCCCATCCTTATCATTTGCCTCACTCAACATATCAATTTCAGGAGAGATCTCTTCGTTTATAATTATCGAGGCTAAGTATTTTAATCCATCAGACCCTTCTTGCGGAACATCTAAAAAGCGGTCTAAGGAATTATTGATAAGCGTATTCAAGATATTGGATTTTATCCGATTGCTTTGTTCCATCACTTGTCGGAGAATAGAAAAGTGTTTAAATGATTGTTGAACCAAATCACTAAAAGTTTGAATCCGAATTTCGATCCGTTTGTCTTCTTCTCGCTTATATTCGAAGATGCTATTCGAATCTTTCATAATAACTGAAAAACAAACATTTTCAAGATGTGTGTGGGTTATGAAATTCTGAATGCACGTTTCAATAAGGGAGATTATGTTGATGATATCTTCTTTCGATTTCTCTCCATCTTCTAGGATTAAAACCAATATGTTTTGGGGTTCAATGAACCCTTGGGTATTTCTATTAATGATATCGGAATATAGAGAAATGTAAAATCCATTCCAAGATATATAATTATAGTCCACCTTTCTCTGAAGCGGCGTTTTATTGATCACTGAAAGTTTCGTTAATAGATAGTTATACAATACATCATAAGGCAAGAGCCCTTGAAAGTCCCATTGATCGCCAAAAATCCATGGATTTTTACCCAGTAACGCTGCGATTTTAGGTAATGAATCATTGTAATGATTGCTAAATTCATATAAATATCCAAAAATCAATGCTCGCTCATTCATTATTTTACTTTTTATGAGAAAATCGATGTCATGCCAATATTTAATTAATTCATCAATCTCTGAGATTTGCTCCTTCTCAAGTTTGCTTAACCGCTGGAATATGCTGCTCATCGATTCGTTTTTACTCATATCGATGATAAGATCAACGATATCATTTAGATTATCATAATTGATCGCTGAATTTTGCCGGATTTTGTCCCATATCTTTTCAATCTTGATGATATCATAGAGCGGAAGCGTTTTAAGAACCTCTCTCTTTGATGAAAAATATTCTGTTTTTTTTTCATTTCGGGATTGTTTTGTTAGTTCATTTATCTCTTTGCGTATTATCGGGGCAATTATTTCAACCGTGTCAATATATTCTTGTTCAGATTCTTCGAATCCGGACCAATCATCTTTCACAATTCTATGTAAATAATTCGCATTCACGATAAATAATAGTTGCCGACCCGCTGCATTTTTGCCATCCTCAAACTTTATAGTGCCTAACCTCCATTTTGGTGTTCCCACCGCTTTTCCGTTCACCCAAAATATGATTCCGGAGCTCTTTTTTCTTCGACCCTTTTTCGTGTCGATTAATCTAATTTGAATAGGGCCATATGGGGTCTGTACCTCGTGCTCTGCAATGATGTCTTCGGATTCAAGGTCAAATTTTTTGGAATTCAAATAAACGGAAAAATTGGGGTCATAAGTAAAGCGAATCAATATCTGCTCTTCGATATCATTAGTTGTTATATAATTTTTTTTAATAGTTCCAGATATAATAAGCCCTGTATTAGTTTTATCAATCTCGGTTCGACGGATAATTTCTTTTTTCATATTACCATCTTGCTCGGGATTATAAGTAAATTTGTATTTCACTGCCCACCCATTATTTTTGGATTCTACAAAATAACTATTTGTGAAACATAAAAGCGAAAATCTTCCAATCCCATTTTTTCCAAACGCTTTTCTATGAAGTTGAAGGTTGGAAGGAAAAACAACATTCTCGCCTTGGTGCACTTTGCGCTCGTAATTGATTTCGCTCCAGCGTTTATCGAACTCATTTTCCGGAATCCCAATCCCATTATCCTCGATTTTAAATTCTTTTTCTGGAGCATCGGGCCATGTAATGTCCACTCTGGTCGCTCCAGCATCCCATGCATTTGTTATGAGCTCTGTTAAGGCATATATTGGATTGTCCAAAAGGGCTCCCGTGACCTTTTTTAATGTTGTTTTTCCTAAATTAAGATAATGTTCTATAACGGTCTGCACCATGCGATTCCCTAATCAAAGATCATGTCAAGGATATTTATATTTTCGCAATTGTTTACACATTAAAAAAAATCAAAAAAAAGAAACAAGGGAAAGGGTCATTCCCAAAGAATATCCACGTTTTGGACAGAACGTGGATAATATTGTCCACGGAAACGTTTTTTCGGAATTTTTTTTATGTTTAATTTGATTTTTTTTTAAAAAAAGCCCTAAGCGAAACGGAAATAAAAAAAGAACTTGAATCTTCAATCAATCATTGATTTTATTCACTTTGTAAACGTCTTTCACGAATACTAATCCACAAGC
>CAZUTM010000279.1:0-2995 GCA_964623665.1 uncultured archaeon | reverse complement strand
CCGATTCTTAAAAATTCAGAGGATTTTTATCGTGGATTAGGGTTTCAACAGAGCCGAAATAATTTTTTGTTCGGAAAGTGGAGGTACAACAATTTGAATTGATTTTAATGAAGTAACGGGTTGTCCTATTGCTGGGATTGCTGTTTGTGCTTTATTCAATAATAAGGCAATTTGTCCAGGTATGGAATTTAAAAAATAATTAACAAAGTTTGAAAAAATTATTTCATCATTAAAAGTTACCTTCATCTGACTTTGTGAAACTACATATCTAGCATATTTTGAATTTTCGGGTATGAGACTGACTTGTCCAATAGTCCCACGATGAGTTATTACAATATCTTTAGGGTATGCATTGGCAAAAATTAATTCATCGGCCTTATTTTCGGAAATAAATACAAAATTTTCCTCATTGATAAAGTATGAAATGAGATTACTTCCTTGAATGAGCGGGATACCCATCTCAATAAAATTATCTACTTTAATATCAGAACCGAAGGGACCCATTGATATTGCATATTTCTTCTTGCTTTTAACACGACCGATTTTCAATATTTCCCACCCCTCCGGCACCATCCCCAACCATTCAATGCCCGAATCCTTCATTTTCACATTCGGATCGAGCCCCTTCGTCACCACATGGCTGATAAGTGCTGCCCGTTTCTCCTGCAAGAGTTCGATCTGCCGCTCCTTCTTTTCGATTAGGGCATCAATGCGGGCGGTTTCGCGATCGAGAAAGGCGGCGATGGCATGTTGTTCGGGGAGAGGAGGGATGCCCTGTTTGTAATCCTTTACATAACTATCGGGTAGTCTCTTTTGTCCAGTTGTCCCAAACATCAATTCAGTGCCAATTGATTTAAACGCATGATTTTGAACAATATAATAGCAAAATCGAGGAATGATGGAATTCAATGCTCTTAAAACATGTAACTCTGTTGTCCCAAATCCAATTTTATTTTTTAAACCCGAACAAACAGAACACTTTCCATTTTCAAAACAAGGAGTTATTTTGGCTAAGATCACATCGTTTTCTTTAAAATAGGTATAACCATTCCATACTTCCGATAGAGGTTTAATCAGATTAAGACAAAGGGAATGATCTTCGCCAAGATTTTCCATTGGTAAAAAGCTTACTTCCAAATCATCAGGAAGAAATCCAATTTCTGATTTACTTGGATTTACTGAACAATAAAATTTTAAACGACCAATATCCCATTCATCTGGGACCTCCCCCAGCCACTCTATGCCAGATTCTTTGTATTTTGGATATTTTCGCCAACGTTGAGGTAGGGAAGACGAATCAGCTTTAATCATTCTATAGCATCCCGTGCTATCGGCTTCCCCATTGCCTCTTCGATGCGTTTAAGAATTGCCTCTTTTCGTGCAGCGAAGAAGGCCTCGAAATTGTCGGAACGTGCAAGATTCGGATCGATGAGGTGACTGCGCAAGATTTCATCGAGACGTTCGGGTGTTATCGATGCATCTTTCTGAATCTTCTCCATGTAGCGACTTGGGGCATTTCCCCCGATTTTTCTATTGGTCTTATAGGAAAGCGGGGTTTTGTTTACAATGCAATCGTAATTGATACAGGTATTGCTGTCTTTGCTCTTTCCATTTTCATTGCACCACTTTTCCGGGAAAATATGGTGGATATCGACATTCTCCTCAAAATAATTTGTGTAGTCGATTGGCTGGCCGCTCATGAAATCAAGCCCGCCATCACGCATCAGGAGCGTGTAAATCCCCTTGTAGGCCGCACTATTACGGGTCCGCAGGGTGAGGAGCCGGGAAGGTGCAAAGTGGGCATCGCTGACTGTGGTCGGTTCCGGACCCCCTTTTATCCATGCAAGAATCTCGGGAACATCCTTTGCAAACCGGGTTTCAATAGCACCACCATATAACTCCCCGAGAACTCCGCACCAGTACCACTGGAATATCTTCTGGCGAACAGGTTCGTTCTCAATCTGATCGCCAAGAAGGGAGACTGCAGCGGCAAGGGGAGTGATCTGGGTCCGATAAGGGATGTCGCGGGCAGAGAAAAATTTTTGGAGTGTCAGGAGACGGGCTGCTTTTTCAAATCCAGCAACGACCTGGTCTGAATATGCCTTATAATCCTCAAGGGTCATCTTGAGAATATCCTTTCTTTTACAGCTTATCCCCGGGGCATTCTCGGGTAAAACACCGTCCTTGATTGCCGTTAGATGTCGGGCTCGTGTCGCGAGGAGTGAAACCGCTTGAAGGAAATCCGTATTTTCAATCTTTTGAAGAATGGGATATGTTTTCATTCGTGCTATCTTGTTTTCCCAGTCTATCCGAAGATTGAAATCGTCAGCGGCATAAGTGGCGGTTAGCAATTCGAATACATTGAGAGAAACACCCCCCGTATTGACCTTTTCAAAGACGATGCACACCGCTTCTTTTGGGGTCTCTTTATTCATTGTGATAAGCGGTAACTGGTATTGCTCAAATCGCTTGATGATCTCAGTGTTGAATCGATTGAATAATTTGGTTTTCTCTTTATCATAGTCCCAAAATTCTTGAAAGCCCATCATCCAGGTATCGGATGAAAAAATCTTGTTGAACGGAAATAATCCGGCTTCATACTCCTTTTCTGGCGAGGAATAATCCTCGACAACCTCACCACGAAAATTTCTTACCCGTTTATCTTCTGCGATACTCCGGATACATTCATCCCGATCACCATTCGAATCTAGAGCCTTGACCATATCAATATAGTACCAGCGCTTCATTGGTTTTCCGTGAATATCATGGGTATCAACCGCACATTGTCCAATCAAAGATTGGTAGGTAGCGGTAAGTCGTTGTTGCCCGTCAAGAATGAGCAGATCCGGTTCAGGCGGTTTAGGAAGGATCACTCCTTCGATCAATCGGGGTTTAAACCGAACATCCTTATTTCCGGTCTCGAGCATCATGACCGCTCCTATGGGGAATGATTGGGAGATGCTTGCGAGCAGACTTTTTATTCGCTCATCATCCC
>CAZUTM010000278.1:0-2997 GCA_964623665.1 uncultured archaeon | reverse complement strand
TGGGATCGCTTCTTCAGGACTCAATGCGTCATAAAAGCAAAGATAAGATGCAATTTCAGGGTCAAGCCTTCCGCGTCGGGCAATCCATATTGCGGTTTCGACACCGGTTGCGGCTCCTCCGATTACAGCCACATTTTTTCCTAATGGTGTCTCTTCTGCTAATACATAATCCGCAAAATAGCAATTTTTCGATGTTTTAATTCCTTCAATCGGAGGGATATTGAATTTAACTCCAGTGGCCAGCATTATGATGTCCGGTTTTTCTGCTTTCAATTTTTGTACCGTCATCTCGGTATTCAAATAATATTTTGCTCCGATTTTGTTGAGGTCTGCATAATAATAATCAATGATGTGTTTGATATCTTCTTTTCCGGGAGGAAGCCATGCAATATTCAATTGGCCACCCAATCTTCCTTCTTTTTCATATAATTTGACATCGTGACCGGCGAGATGTGCGCGGTAGAGTGCTTCGAGTCCCGAGGGCCCGCCCCCAACAATAATGATCTTCTTGGGTTCTTTGGCTTTCGGAATCGGTTTTGATTCTTTGCCGGCAAGAGGATTGAAAAGACAGCTGATCGGTTTGAGTTTGAAGATATTATCGAAACAACCTTGATTGCACCCGATACATCTCCTGATCTGGTCGATTCGATTCTCTTTTACTTTATTCGAGAATTCTGGGTCCGAAATTTGGGCTCTGCCGATGCATACAGCATCTGCATATCCATCTTGCAATAGCCGTTCTGCCAAAATCGGATCATTTATACGATTTGAGGTGAACACTTTCGCCTTTACATTTTCTTTAATATTTTTTGCTAAATAGGCATAGGCACCATTGGGGACGGTAATTGGAATTTGCGGTATTTTGGTTTCGTGCCATCCACCGGTCACGTTAAAATATTCGATGCCGTGTTCATCATACGCTTTAGCAATCTGCGCCCGCTCTTTCCATGTATTGGACTCTTTTACAAAATCATCTCCACCAAACCTACAGCCGATGGTCAATCCGAGATTTGCTGATTTCAATCGATCGATAAGTTCCAATGGAAATGTGAGTCTATCTTTGAGTGTTTTACCGCCGTATTTATCCGTTCGAAGGTTTTTAACCGGAGAGAGAAATTGATCGAGAAGATAGCCCGCAGAAGAAATGATCTCAACCGCATCAAACCCCGCTTCTTTTGCTCTTCGGGCAGCATCGATAAAATGCTGGATAACTTCGCCAACCTCTTCGGTTGACAGCGCACGGGGCATCTGCTTTGAAAAATTGGAAAATACTTCGGAGGCACTCACGGGTTGCTCGCCGGAAAACTGTTTGAATGCGTATGCGCCCGCGTGATACAGCTGGGCACAGATTTTTGCACCATGCTTGTGAACCGCATCCACCACCATTTTCAATCCGGGAATAAATTTATCATCATAGATTCCAATCATGGAATCCACACCTTGTGCCCGCTTCTCCACCGCGCAGCCCCCGATGATAATAAGACCCGCCCCGCCCATCGCTCTGTGTTCGTAAAATGTCGCAATTCTTTCATCACAAATTCCCTCCGAACACATCCCGAGGTGCATCGCGGGCATAACGATTCGATTTCGGAGTTCCAATGCACCGATTTGCAATGGTTCTACAAGTTTGAAAAATTTTACCATGCGATCTGTATCTTTTCAAACCTTAAATAAGCTTTTCTCACCAACGCAAAGAAACATTTTATTCAACATTGCCGCAAATATCTTAAATCTGAATCGATTTGTAGAAAATATGGAAATGCGTGAAGTCTATCTCGATAATTCTGCGACTACGCGGGTTGACGATCGCGTGATTGAAGAAATGACGAAATATATGCGTGAGTGCTATGCAAATCCGCATTCGGCTCATGAGTTTGGATTTCGGGCAGAAGAAGCGATGGAACATTCCAGAAAGATTGTGGCTAAAGCCTTGAACGCTCGCGCAGAAGAAATAATTTTTACGAGCGGGGGAACTGAGTCGGATAATTTAGCGATCATCGGGACTTTTGAATCTCAGAAAGACCAAGGAAAGAAAATAATCACGGATAAAATCGAACATCCCGCAGTACTTAATGCTTGTCGATATTTGAAATCATTTCACAAAGCCAATCTCATTGAACTCGATGTAGATGATCAAGGAATGGTTGATCCCAATAAAATTCTGGACACGTTGGATAAAGAAACCATTTTGGTGTCAATTATGACCGCAAATAACGAGATAGGCACGATTCAAAGGATCCGGGAGATAGGAAAAATCATTCATGATAGAAACGAAGATTCCAATTCGAGGACGCTGTTCCATACCGATGCGGTCCAGGCGTTTACAAAAGTTGATCTCGACGTAAATCGCGATTTTATCGACATGCTTTCCATTTCAAGCCATAAATTTCATGGCCCCAAAGGGTGCGGTGTACTGTATTTAAGAAATCGAGGGCAAAATGTCGATGGTCCATATATCTTTCCGACAACCTATGGCGGAAATCAAGAGAACGGGTTGCGCTCCGGAACCTCCAACGTGCCGGGGATTGTCGGCTTGGCGAAAGCAGTCCAAATAGTCTTGGAGCACCCTGAGGAAAAGATTCGGATTAAATCATTAAGAGAACGGCTCATAAAGCGGTTATCGGAAAATATTTCGAAATTTCGAATGACGGGGCATCCCGAACAGCGGCTTATTAGCCATGTGAGCTTTTTAGTGCCAGATGTTTCCGGAGAGCGAATGCTCAATATTCTCTCTTCTAACCGAATTTATGTTTCTACGGGCAGTGCATGCTCTGCCAAATCGAAATCGGTGTCCTATGTTCTCAAAGCATTAAATATTCCAGAACCCGACATCTTCGGGTCGATGCGCTGGACCTTGGGCAGGTTCAACACCGAAGAAGAGATCGATTATGCCGTTGATCTTTTCAAACGAATCGTAGAAAAATTACGAATGATGGGAAACTCCTAATTTTATTATTAAATCCACCGTATTTGAGAGGATCACCAATGCTTCCGAAG
>CAZUTM010000277.1:0-3028 GCA_964623665.1 uncultured archaeon | reverse complement strand
TGATAATCATTCATCCGAACAATAAATCGACGGAAATGGAGAGATTGTTTGTCCCGGTAGAAAACCGCGAAACGCTTCAAAATATGGCAATAATGATAGAAATGAACACGGGCTATACGCTTCCGCCCGTTCTGATTAAGCCCGATACGTATGAGCATACGCTTAAAACGCTCTTGATCTTGCATAATTTGGGATTTCGGGAGCATCCGGAAGTAATCAAAGCGATCATGTTCCATCATGGCGGTTGGAGCGATTTTAAGAAGGACGGTCGCACGGACAGCACAAAATATAGTGCCTTATTGCATTCGGCTGATATGATTATTTCACAAGTGTTAAAAATTTGAAGGAAAAGCGAAGAATTCTTCTATATTTATTTTAATACGATCAAAAATATTACAAAAATGCAATGAACGTATTTCAGCGCAGTTTTCAGATCGCAAAGTTAAGCTTTGGGGCGATCAATAAGGATAAGGAGATGTTGTTGTTTCCTTTGTTTTCTACCATTTTTTCGATTGGATTTCTTATCGGAATGTTATTTCCAACCATAATCTTGGCTTTATGGCAAGGAGAATCCACACCCGAACAATGGCAGATTACAGAATATTTGTTATTATTTGTGACGTATTTGGGATTGGCAGTTATATCAACTTTCTTCAATGTGTGTGTTGTACATACAGCAAAAGAACGGTTTGAAGGAGGAAATCCCACATTTTTCCGAACCATCGGATACGCACTCTCGAAACTACATTTGATTTTTTTATGGGGCCTTCTTTCTGCAACAGTTGGTGTTATTCTTTCGGCTATACGGAGTGCCGGCAATAATTCTCGGTCTGCAGTAGGAAAAATTGCTGCGAATGCGGTGGCAAACGCGGGATCTTTGGCATGGTCGATTACCACCCTTTTCGTTGTCCCCGCAATGGTGTACTATAATCTTTCTCCGTTCAAAGCAATCAAGAAGTCGATTCAAACCTTGAAGAAGACATGGGGAGAATCCATAATCAAATATTTCGGAATGGGTATTGTGAAATTCCTCGTATATTTCTTGATCATTTTGTTAATCGGAGTAGGCTTGTATTTCACAATAAATATTTCTCTTTCCGCTATTTTAATTACGGTAGGTGTTGGATTGCTCTTGATTATAATTGCTGCATTATTATTCTCGTGTGCGGATCAAGTGTTCGATACCGCGCTGTTTGTGTATGCAGATAAAGGTAAAGTTCCTGGTGGCTGGAATAAAGAAATTCTCTCGAGCACTTTTCAATAAAACAATAAATGATTCAATAATTTTTTCATAAATTTCTTTTTCTCTACTCTTTAAACTCGTACCTATTATTAGAAGCAATTTGCATCATGATTTAATTCTCTATTTTCACTTACCCAATTTAAAATAATGATTGAAGTAAAAAAATAACAAAAAATAGCATCATAGAAACCGAAAAGCCGTGTTATTTTAATTGAATTTTTCTGATAAAGAGATAAGAAATGAAGAAAAGTACTGCGGTGATTGGAAATAGTGCTTTTAGAACAATCGGATTTCGCTCATTGCCCGATAATATTCCTCCTAAGAGCAAATCACCGAGGGTATTTGAAACATTAAGTGTTAATAGCCAAGCGCCGAAGTATGACCCGGAATTGGCGGTTTTGCTGTTAGTTGCATTCAAGCGAGTTGTATCCGCAAGTTGACCGATGATCGGGTTGGGCAGAATATAGCCCGCCACCATGCTTGTTAATGCAAGCCCAACAAAAATATACGTTAAAGCCCAGACTAATTGCTTTTCAAGAGGAATGAAGAGGAGAATTGCGGCAGATAATGCAGCCGAGATCAAGAGTGTAGAATTCAGATAAGATTTCTTCAAGCCTCGCTTCTTAATGAATTTCTGCCAAAAGAGAAAGCCTACGGCGGCAAACGGGAGAAGAGAAAATGTGAATATGTTAAATTGATTTCCTTGGAGCTCTAATACAAACGTGAGATAAGGGGCCAGAATTTTCACCAAAATCCGCATAGCCGCGTTAAAGAGAAGGGTTGCGAGTAAAAATATAGCGAAATTTCTGTCGGTAAATGGAGATAATAGCGATCGAAAGACTTGACCCAAAGACTTTTTTTCCGGAGTTGGTGTACACGAATCCGGTTGTATTTTTAGATATGATTCATCTGCAGAGATGATGGTCCATAGGGTAAAGAATAATGCAATTGCAGCAAAAATGATGGCAATGATAGGCAAGAATCTCATCAGAAATTGACCATCTGCAGTGTTATAAAGGGCATTTCTGGGATTTTCCAATTGACTTTGAAGAATTATGGGCAATAAAATACCCAACACAGAACCGAAAATCGAAATTAGGGCTTGAAAACTTGAGATCTTAATTCTATTGGATTGAACCGTTGATAATTCAGGCATAAGCGCGAGATATGCGCTTCGCAACATCGGATATTGAATGAAAAATGCTATAATAAATACAAAGAGAAAAATGATCGATGGTGTCGTTACGCTTTCTGATGGAACGGGCGGCATCCAAAGAAGGATGAATGAAACAAGCATTAATGGAAGGGGCCCGAGGATGAATGGCTTTCTCTTTCCAAATTTTCCCGGTTTTTTCCGATCTCCAAGATACCCGAAAACAGGCGCCAACATACCATTCAATAACGTGGAAATACCGGTCGCCAAATTCACGATAAAAGAATCAAGGCCGACGGTATATGTATAAAACATGAAAAGATAAGAATTTATTAAAGCAGTAGGAAGAATTTGACCGATCACTCCAAATGCATAGCCATACAAGCGCGATCCCTTTAATTCTCGCTGTTCACATGAATTTTCCATATTGAATCAAACCAAAAATAGAATAAAAACTATTTGATATTTCCTATCCATGTTTCTTTCATGAGTAGGAGATATTTTTATTTTGGCAATGTAAATACGCTTCAAACATCCGAAATCGATTTAAGGGAAAGCGAATCCATGATTTGAAAATAAAATTATGAAGGTTTTTTTAATTAGAGGTTAAAAAGTTATTAACAAATATAAAT
>CAZUTM010000276.1:0-3058 GCA_964623665.1 uncultured archaeon | reverse complement strand
ATGAGAATTATGCGTAAAAAATAGGTATGTTTGTAAACCCTCAGGATCCTGATTGGCATCCCGTATCTATCTTATCGTCGAAATGCGGGATCTTACGAGCGCGAACCATACCGCCCATTCGCACGCGGGCAAAGCAGTTCCCAATCAAATCTTATCAAAAACAAGGATATATTATCTATTGGTATCCAAAGAATAATGCGGGATGGGTCCGCTTGACTATTCGCGGCAAGAAAGGACAAAAAATAAAAATCGAAATGAACGAGAAGCTTACGGCCGACGGACTTGTCGATATGACCGTACATACCGGTCACACCTACGGACCTTTCCAAACCCTCGAATACATTTGTAAGGGCGAAGAAATCGAAGTTTATGAACCTTCTTTTTGCTATGCCGGGTTCCAATATGTTCAAATTTCGGGTGCAGAACCCAATCAGATTATTGAAGTAGTCGCTATTCAAGTCTGCACCGATCACACAGAAAATGGACAATTCAAGTGTTCGGATTTACGGATTAATGCCATTAATGAGGCTGCAAAGCTCACTTTTGAAAACGGCTTCCACTCTTACCCGGAAGATTGCCCACAACGGGAGAAAGCGGGGTGGACCGAAGATGGGCTTATTTCTTCCATGGGATCGGTCTATAATTACCAGATGTATCATTCATATAAAAAATGGATACAAGATTTCAGCGATCATCAGCATGAAAGCGGTCAAATACCGGATATAGTGCCGACTCCAAGATGGGGAAAACCCCATGTGGTCGGAGAACCGGAAAATCTATTGGATTGGAATGAGAAATATGTAGGAAAAATGGCGGATCCCTGGTGGGGCGGCGCATGCGTGATGTTGCCGTGGCATCTCTATGCGCATTATGGAGATACTGACGTTCTTGAACAGCATTATTCAATGATGAAAAGATACGTGGAATTTCTGTTGCGAACAACCAAAATTGGGCCGAATGAATATTCTTATATCATTAATTGGTTAACTCTCTTGGGCGATTGGCTCGAAGTAGGTTCTATGGGCCCCGCAAATCGAACACCGAAACAGCTCACTTCAACACAAGCGTTCTACCAATGCGCACGGATTGTCGCTGAAACGGCTCAACTGCTCGGAAAGGGAGAGGAAGCCGAAACATTCAGAACTTTAGCCGAAAATATTAAAAAAGCATTAATAGATGAATTTTTCAATAAAAACGAAAAAAACTTTGCCAAGGATTCGCAAAGCGCATCTGCAATGTCGTTAGTCCTTGAAATGTGTCCTCAAGGCGCTGAACATGAGGTCGCATCGAATTTGGTAAAAAATATCAAACAAGAGTGGAATGGACATCTTTCGACCGGCATTGTCGGCACATATTTTCTATTCAAAGCACTTGGTGAATACGGATTCGCGGATATCGCGTTTGAAGTGATCACGAAAGCGGGATTTCCCGGGTATATCCACAATCTAACGCATTTTGACAGCAAAACTCCATTGGGATCAACCACGCTCTGGGAGGATTGGTCGGGTTCAAGTAGCCATGCACATCCCGTTCAAGGCTGCGTAGTCTCCTTCTTCTACGAATATTTAGCGGGATTAAAACGAGAAGCCCACAAAGCCGGATTTAAAAAGTTTGTAATTGAACCGGCATTCATTTCTGGATTGGATTGGGTAAAATGCAGATATGAATGCGAATATGGGCCCATATCGATTTATTGGAAACGTGAAACGGACGGAATTCGCTGCGAACTCGAAATCCCTGTCAATTCATCAGCCGAATTGATTGTACATAAACACCGATACGGAACTCAATTGGAGTTAAATAGGATCCTTGAAGATGACAAACCGGTTTCAAACGAGACGACGGGAATCACCGATATTTTCGAGACCGAAAATGTTAAGCATATTTCTTTGGGTTCGGGTAAGTTTCGGTTTAAGATCTTATTTCAATAACCAGTATTAAAATGAAATAAGAAACCGGGTGATTTTGTTGACTATCGAGTTATGTAAACCCAAGATTTCGGAGGAAAAGGTTTTTTGAAACATTTCTCTTTTTTTTCAAGATTATTTCATCCAGATTCAAAGACATTTTCTTTGATTGTAATCCTCAATCAATTAAAAAACAAGGAAATTGATATCTTGGTCGAGAGCATTATACAATTCAACATTTGAAGAAATCTTTTCACCGATTTTTTGAAGATATTTATTATACAAGTTGCTGAATTTTGGTTCGAAATCCCGATAGAGATTACTATTTTTATCCACCATCAAATCTTTAAAATTTATTTTATCCGGTTTCAACAACGTATAAATTATAAGATCCTCTTTCTTGATTTTGAACCTTCGTATCAGCACGACGGTTTTTTTCATTGAGAAATAGGAGATTTCAAAAGGTGAAAACGTTTCGTTGTACATAACGATTGCATGAAGGAATGCTGCTCGGAGCTCCGATTTACAAAAATCATCATCCTTTTCATAGCATACGCGCTTTAATTCGATGCCATTCCCGATCAATCCCACTTCCAAAATCTTCATTCATTCCCCTCATTTATTCGCTAAGCAAATGAAGAATGGCAGATTCTTTATTTAATTCTTTTTACAAAAAAGTTTTGCACGGGTCGCCTTCTTTTTTATTAAGCGAATTATAGGTCTCTCTTCAATACCGCGCCTTGATTCGCGGAGGAAACAATCTTTGGATACAATGCCAAATACCCTTTAGTGAATTTCGGCTCCGGTTTTTTCCATTTTTCTTTTCTCTTTTTCATTTCGGCTTCATCCACAAAAATATTCAATTTTCTTTTGGGGATGTCGATTTCTATGAAGTCACCATTTTGTACAAGAGCAATGGGTCCGCCATCATAAGCCTCGGGGCACACATGCCCGATACAAGGGCCCCGAGTGGCACCGGAGTATCGACCATCCGTGATCATCGCTACACTATCGTCCAGTCCCATTCCAACAAGAATCGCTGCGGGAATCGACATTTCACGCATCCCGGGAGATCCCTTTGGTCCTTCATAACGAATCACCAACACATCTCCTTTTTGAACCTTGTTGCCTATAAGCGCATCTTTGACTTC
>CAZUTM010000275.1:0-3134 GCA_964623665.1 uncultured archaeon | reverse complement strand
AATCATCAAATTTATCGATATGCCAGGACAAATAAAATTACGCTATACATGGATGAAAACCATCATTAAACCAAATATTTTGATCTATGTAATTGATATCACTGATTCCGAACGGTTTGAAGAGTCCAAAAATGAGTTCCTCGGATTTGCCACGAAACATTTCGATAACACCGCACCAGACCCCATACCTAAAGAAACATATATGCAAGTTTTGCTCAATAAGGTCGATTTATTAGAAAATTCGGATTCTGAAATACCCAAAAGAATCGAACAAATTAAAACATTATTCAAATTCGAATACTATTGGAAAAATTTTGAGATAATCCTTATCAGCACCAAAACCGGCGTCGGAATAGAAACCTCAATTAAAAATATAATCGAACATTTCGTTTCATAACCGATGAAAGATTTTTGATCGAATAGTATGCTAACCGATCTATGATGGTGATGGTTTTGCATGTTTATCGATACAATTTAGGCGGGAGAATTGAAAAAAATGAATTTTGATAAAGATTCGGTGGAATTTACGAACATCATACCCTTATGGGCTCGAGCTACATATTTTGAAAATAATAAAACGATTCTTAATGATCCCATGGCAAAGGTAGTGTTTGAACAGATGATAAAAACATATTCCTTGGATGTTGAGGCAATCAAACAATATTATGGAAAATCGGTAGAGTTTTTCTGTTTAAATTTCCTTTCCCGTGCATATAGCTTTGATATTGCCTTAAAGGAATATTTATTCTCTCATCCGGAGGCTACGGTGGTCAATATTGGTGCGGGATTTGATACAAGTTTTTATAGAAATGATAATGGTCTATTGAAATGGTATGAAATTGATTTGCCCGAAGTCATTAAAGCGAGGGAATCGTTTTTGAATCCATCGGAAAGGCATTATCATATTGCACAATCCGTATTTGATTATTCTTGGCTCGATTCAATTGAATTTGATGAATCAAAAGGGATTTTCTTGATAGCGGGAGGAGTATTTTATTATTTTCTATCGGACCACGTAAAAAATTTTTTGACAGTTATCGGAAAAAAATTCCGAACCGGACAAATTGTTTTTGATTACGTAACAAAAATCGGAATGAAAATCGGAAATAAAAAGAGTCTAAAAGCGGGCATGAAGAATGTTCTTTGGAAATCATTCGTGAATAATCCGGTAAAGGAATATCGGGACCTTTTTCCCTTGATCTCAGTTAAAAGTTGGTGGCCGTTTTGGAAAAAGACACCGATTAACCCATTGTGGGAGAAAAACACCAAGAAAATGATTAAAATAGCCTCAATATTAAAAACAGCGAATATTATTTTATTAGAATTCAATAAAATCGAAGAATAAACCACGCTAATGATTTTTTTCAATTCCTTTTGATGTAAATGTTGACATTAAAAAAAAACAAGGGCAAAGGGCATTCCCATAGAATATTCACGAGGAATTCTGAACGTGGATAATTCTGTTCACGCAGACTTTTTTTTGGCTTTTTTATGTTTATTCAATAAACGAAAACGACCAATCTGAAATTATAACGTGGTTTCAAATGATCAATATATTCAATCATTATACATAAAAAATAAAGTCTGAAAAAAAGTTTCGATGGACCGTGTTATCCACGTGCTGTGCAGAACGTGGATATTCGTTGGGAATGCCCCGCTGTCCCTTGTTTTTTTTAATGTTTGCACAAGCTTTAAAGAGAAGATTTTTATTCTTTTGTATTTTGCTACAAGAATATGAATGCACTGGAACGAATGTTAAAAGCATTTAATCATGAAGAAGCGGATCGCGTGCCCACATTTCTACAATCTATGATGCCGAATTTTATCAAAAATTGTGAAGAGAAATTCGGTGATAATATTAATGATGAGGATATCCTTTATATCGGCAAGGATTTTACGCTTTATGTCAAATTGGGCTTAGATAGCGGATGGGGTGCCCCGATTACTACCGTTCGGCATAGTAACGAAATGCTCGATCAAAATCCTCTTCCGAAACTCGGTCCAAACCTTCATGTCGATAGAACCGGAAGAATAACGGAGCACGGAACATTGAACGGCCACCCCCAAACTTGGGTGCGCGGATCGATTTTTAAAACCCTCGAAGAAGCCGAAAAATGGTGGGAAATCTATGTGAAGGAGGATAAAGCGATTGCGATTCCAAACGGCGTCGAAATGACAAATTCAATGTTACGCTCTGCAGGTCCAACCCTTTGGAATAAATTTGTTCCGATACCCGGTATGCATGGCCTGATTGAGCCGTTAATGGAAGGGCTTGGAATTTCGTTGTTTAGCAAAGCTTTGAGAAAAAATCGAGATGTTCTCCACAAAATGATGCAATGGCAAACCGATTTTGCTGTTGAGCATGCAAAAATCGCCGTCGAAACGGATTATCAAATTTTCGCTCTTGCAGATGACTCTGCATATAAGCAATCTCCGATGTTGAATCCAAAAGATCACATGGAATTAGTGGTGCCATACTATAAACAAATTTGCGATGTCGTTCGGAAAGCCGGAAAATATATCTTCTTTCATTCGGATGGATTTACCGAACCCTATTTCCCGGGATTAATTAAAGCCGGATTCCATGGCGTAGAAAGTTTGGAAGTGCAAGCCGGTATGGATCTCAAACACCTCAAAGACACTTATGGAGATAAACTCTGCTTGATAGGAAATATCGACCCATGGAACGGAACCCCCGAAACAATTACCGAAAGAGTTAAACAATGTATCAAAGATGCGGCAGCTGGAGGCGGTTATATCGTAAGTCCGTGCACTGATTTCACAGACGACGTGCCGGTTGATAATGCTATTGCAATGGTAGAAGCCGTTAAAAAATATGGAGTGTACAAATAGCCCAACGGGATCGCTAACAAAAGAGAAAAACAAATAATAAGATTCAGAAAAATCGCTGAAAGCGCGACATCTCCACATATTTTTACGAAATAAAAAATTCGCATGTATTATTTCCAATATTCTTTGGAAAATGATTGGTTTTTTTCATTTTTTCAGCCCATCTTCTCATTATTTTCATTTTTTCAGCCCATCTTCTCATTCTTTTTTATTTTTCAAGGCTAAGACAAAGACAAAGACAAAGACAAAGACAAAGACAAAGACAAAGACAAAGACAAAGACAA
>CAZUTM010000274.1:0-3187 GCA_964623665.1 uncultured archaeon | reverse complement strand
ATGTGGTGCGTTATCAATTAAATAAGCCCGAGAAAGTTAGAGAATATGAAGAAAAGGTTTTGAAAAAACAATCCGAAGCTTTAAATCCCGAGCTTATTAAGTATAAGAAAAAATTGGAAACCGGAAGGATCTATATCGGGAGCTATCAAAACGGGAATAAATTATATAATTTGAATTTCGATCCTGATGATTTTCGTCGACATGTATTTATTGTAGGTAAAACGGGAATGGGAAAGACCACGCTTATTAAAAATATGGTGAGACAATTCTGTATGCAGTATGAGGAGATTCCCGTTCTCATTGTGGAGTTTAAAGGCGAATATATTGACCTCCAAGAAGATATTCCCGATTTTCAGATCATTAAACCGGGGGAAAATTTTTCGATAAATATTTTCAATCCTCATGAATCGGAGCCATCAATTCACGCACTTAGAGTCTTTCAAATCATTAAGTCTTGCGATTTACTGAACGTTCAAGCAGAATTCAGCCCGCAAATGGAAAAAATGTTGATCGAAGTATTGGAATTAACTTGCGGGGCCGAAGATGATCGCAGTTGGGATGGATTTTTCCGTAACTTGGAGTTATATACCCGTAGATATCGAAATATCATTCCGATGCTTGAACAAACAATGGTATCCATAGAAAACCGATTACATTCATTTACAAAAGAGCCAATGTGTCATATCTTTAACGAAACATCAACCTATCCCTTAGATTCGATATTCGGATGCAACACGGTTATCGATTTGTCTTCTATCATCAAATTGGGAGGTACAAAAAGAGAAATTCTCTTTTTTTTAAATATGGTGTTTAAAAGATTATATGATTTGAACATCAGTCGAGGAAAATTTGAAAATTTCAAACATATGACAATTCTGGAAGAATCACAATATTTCATACCCCAAAAGAGAGAATTGCAAACGAAATTGACTGAATATATTGAAGATATTGCAATGGTGCAGCGCGGACTCGGAGAGGTCTTGATAACTGCTGCCACTACGCCCAATGTTTCTGAAAATGTGGTTAATAACGCCGGAATCGTATTTGCATTTCAAACCAGTTTCGACGACTTATTTTGTGAGAACATTTTAGGTGTGAACCGGAATGACAGAAAAATACTCGCTAAATTATCGATTGGCAGGTGTTTGGTAAAAATTTCGGAATTAACGGTTCCCTTTATCTGTCGGGTGAGCGATCCGAAAGCCCTTGAAAAAAGTATGAGAAAGAAAAATAAAACGGTAAAAAAGAAACATCATTTTTCCTTTGAAAGCAATGGCGTATACACAATCGAGTAGGAGATAAAAAAATGTGGAAAAATAAACACGAAGAAAAGAAGAATATCGAAAAAAAAGGCAGTTCGATTAATTTAGACGATATTTTTGGATCTGAATTCGAATCTCATAATCCGGACTCTAAAATGAGCCAAAATAATACTCATTTTACCAAAATTATGGACACTCCGGACGACAATGACAAAAATTCATCAAAGAATTCAAATGTTAAAGATGTTACCGAAAATAAAAAAAAGGTTGCTCAATACGCAGATTCAAAGGAAAAGGCTAAAGGTTTTATTAATTCAGCGAAAGATCCCGACAATTCTGGTGCATCTATTAAAAATATGAAAGAGTTGAATGGAACACAAAATGCGGGTTTTAAGAAGCCTGATTCGATGTCAATAAAGAATAGATTTGATAATTCAACGAGAAATATCGATGATTCCGGTGATTCTGTTGAATTTGACAAAGACTCGAACAGAAAGCAAAAAACAAGTTTTCGGAAGCACGATTCAAGGTTAAAAGACCCCAAATTCGCTAATTCAACGAGAAATATCGATGATTCCGGTGATTCTGTCGAAATTAACAATGACTCAAATGGAGACCAAAAAAAAGGTTTTCAGAACTTTGATTTAATGGGCACTGAGAGCAATTCTTCGAACATCACGAAAAATATAGACTATTCCGATGAATCCATCAAAATTGACAAAGAAATGAATGCAAAGCATATCAAAAATGTTAACAATCTCTTTCTGGTCTCTGAATATACGATGTGTTTTCAAGAATGCAAGACGTTTCTTGATAACAACACCAATCTTTTCTGTATTCTTTTGAAAGTAAATTCATGCAAAAATTTTCAAGAACTCATAGAAAAATTGAGACGAATGGGCACCAGCTCTGAAACTGTTGGATTGTCCTTGATAAAATTTTTATTTGGAGTATCTCGATATGCTTCGCTATCAGAAGACGCGATATCGAAGAATAATGACGCTCTTATCAATTTAATTGATAGAATCAAACAATTAAACAAGTATATTCTTGCTGTCGCAAAGAAAAATCAAGAAACAAAAATGAAAATTCAAGATAAACAATCCGCATCCGGTTCAAATGAAGTGACGAAGAAAAATAAAAAGATCCCACTTGGAGGCCAAATTTTATCCGACATATCTTCTATACCAAATGTTGAACCAAACATTTCGGCAAGAGAAATATTAGGTCAAATTAAAAAGTCGAACCAAGAAATTAGCATCGATGAAGACGCGGATACATTGCCGGAATCAATAAAAAGTTCAAAACAAAACTCAGATGTGGTAGAAAAAACTAAAAAGGAAACAGATTTGGAAAATCAAAAAGAAACACAACAGAAAACAGAACCGGAGTTTGATTCTGATGCTGATTTGAACGTCGAACCTGAACTGCAAAGTGGAAAAGGATTGAATACAGCTTCATCGGATATTCTTTCGTCAGATATCAATCCAGAAAATGAATTGCTTGATTTTATTGAAAATGATGAGGGTATCGAAGAATCGAAAACCGCTTCTATGAATAATGATTCTGCTACAGATTTTCCTTTCGGCTTCTACCTAAATTATTTCGATGCCGTGCGCGGTCCCAAAACATTTTACGAGCTTTCGATATCTCCGGATCCATCAATCACAGATGAAATACTGGATACTATGAATAAAAATCATGGATATTACGTTCTGGAAGTGAACCAGTTTATTATTTACAGTTTCCTTTTCGAAATTCCATCTGAGGTCTCCCGCGGAAAAATTGATCTACTACAATATGCGATCTGTGTAAATGCGAATCTGTTTGATGTGAAGGGGGAGAGTTTTTCGCCTCTTATTCGAAAATATTTCACGAAAGCCGGTCAGTTTTTCCAGAACAATAAAGAAATATATTTAGCATTG
>CAZUTM010000273.1:0-3223 GCA_964623665.1 uncultured archaeon | reverse complement strand
CTCCAGCAAACACCAATACGTTGTAATCTTCATACCCTCGGGCTTTTAATCCGTGATAAAGACCCGTCGCTGCCGCTGCTCCCGCTGCGAAAGCCATATTTATGAATGGAAAATCTGGTGCCGTTTTTGGCCACAATCCAACGACCACATTTAAACAAGATGCCGGTGCCACCAATGCGGTTTTCGGACCCAATGCTTTAAGGGCCCATCGGAGTGCAAGATCTAACCCGCAGCCCGCACATGTTGAATTACCGGCCAAGAAATATTCTCTTTTTGCTTCTTCATCTTCCAAAATTGCCTTTAACGTTTTCATTTTGAGTTCTCCTCCTATAATTATTTTTTCCTCAAGAGGCCGGTCCAATAAGTTCCGAACAACAAATCTTTTGTTTCCGGCGCCTTTCCCGTCTCTTTCAACGAAATAAGATGCTTGAATTGCTCAGTCTGCTCTTGGATCGTCAGATCTCTGCCGCCCAAGCCCGCGATGAACGGAATCACTTGAACATCTTTCGTCGAGGGATCTCGGAACAATGCAGCCATCACATCTGTGGACACCGGTCCGCCCGTGGGCGAGCCGAATGCTGTGGCCCTATCAACAACTCCAATATATTTAACACGCTTTCCGAGCTCAACGATGTCTTCGCTTGGAAACGGCCGGTACGTTCTAAGCCGCAAAACGCCAACTTTATATCCCTCTTTTCTCATCATATCGACCGTATCTTCTGCTTGAATTGCAAGCTCACCGACACAAATCAACACCGCATCTGCATCCTCGGTTTTATAATGCTGAACCAACCCGTTTCCATAATCACGACCGAATCGTTGCTTGAAGAGTGCTGCAACTTCTTTTATTCGCTTCTTGGCTTGAATATGCGCTTCTTGGATTTTTGCCCGAAATTCGGTGTAAAATCCTTGGGGAAGAATAAGATTGCCGTGCATCATGGGTCGCTCAGCATCAATCCAGATGTGAGACCAGCCTTTTTCGGGAACCGGAGGAATAAACTTTTGCGTCTCCTCCCATTCGATCCGTTGAACCGGTTTGCTTGTGTGCGAAATCGTAAATCCTCCGAATGCAGGCAACAGCGGCAGAAGAACATCGGGATGCTCCGCAACTGCATATCCCATGATTACAGAATCATAGACCTCTTGATGACTCGAGAGTAATTGGATCATGCATCCGGAATCCCGCATATTGATGACATCGCTGAAATCGGCCCAAATATTCCAAGGCGGGGCAATTCCGCGTGATGAGATGGTCATTACGATAGGTAAACGTGTCCCCGCGGCCCAATGAACCATTTCTGCCATATATAATAATCCTTGTCCGCTAGTAGCAGTAAAGGTTCGGGCGCCGGCGATTGATGCACCCACCAACCCGGCCATAACCGAATGTTCGGACTCCATCCATGCAAATTCCACTTTTTGCCCTCTTGAAAGGAACTCTTCTTCTCCGACTAATTCTGAGAGTTTTTCCACCACCGTGGTTTGTGGGGTGATCGGATAAGCAGTAACTACTTGAACACCCGCATCCATTGCCCCGTAAGCGGCGGCATAATTTCCTTTTTGGACTTTATAAAGTTTATTTCCCATTGCAGTCTTCCTCCAAAACCATGATTATTGCCCCATGTTGGCATTCTTTTGCACAGATCCCGCATCCCTTGCAATATTCATAATCTATTTCAAAGTCTTTTGGGCCATTGTGAATTACGGACCCTTCCGGACAATACAAATAACATCTTTTACAATCCTTACAATTTTCAAGTTTAAAAACGGGTCTAAATGTTCTCCATGAACCGGTTTTTCCAATCGCACCTTTGGATGGAAATGAGACAGGAATGGGCGGGAGATCATCATATCCCTCATAAAACTGGATTTCAATCCTCTTTCCCTTCGGAAGACAGATTTTCATCCATGGCCTTTCGACTTTGCCTTCATTTTGCTCACTCATTAATGATTCACCTCACAACGATTTAAAATCGGGCCCTTTTTCACATCATTATAGGCTTTTCTTGCTGCTTTCATATTGAGCTCTGCTTTCGCACCAAATCGTTCATCTAACACGCTTTTAAGAGATTCCAGTTTCAATTGATTCATGATTTTAATAAAAGCACCCGCCATCGGAACGTTTATCAATGGCGAACCAGCAATAATTAATTTCTCTTCAACACAAATATGCGTAGCATTAACATAATACACTTCTACACCTTTGGGAAATGAATATTCAAAATTCTCCGAAGCATTCACCAAAACTATCCCTTGTTTTATAGAATCCCCAACGCCGGGTAATTCCAAGAGTGTTTGATCGAAGATCACGGTAATATCGGGCTTTGTAATTGCTGAATACGATTTAATCATACGATCCGGACTCATACGAAGAAAAGCACGAATGGGTGCACCCCTTCGCTCGGCACCGATAATCGGAATGGTTAACACATCTTTAAAGCCATCCTCAAAAGCAACATCGGCAAGAATTTCCATTCCCGTTATCAGCCCTTGCCCTCCGCGACCGTGAAATATTATTTCGTAGATTTTTCCTCCATCCGCATTCATTTATTGATTACTCCTTCATTCCTAATTTCATTTTTCATTGCACACCCACTAAAATCATTGACAATCATTAATAATTCTTCAATTCCAAAATTCTGCGAACAAATCAAATGATTATTGAGTGATTGTGCAAGTATTGACCCATGAAATGCTGCATGAAAGAAAAAGACTCCGAAAGCGAAATAAACACAGATTTTTTGCTGATAATCAAAATATGAAGAAAAAAAATAAAACTCACAAAATCTTGTTTAATATATGAACTCCTCCAATGAAAATAGTGGTAAGAACGCTGTTTTATCAAAAAAAACAGATCTTAAAAGGTCAGATGGGTATTATGAATTGCCGGAAGCTCCCGAGGTTATATTTTGCCCGGATTGCAGAACTGGGGAAGTTCAAATGACCAGAACCGTTTATAAGCTCCCCGATGGAGAAGATATCCTCATTCTATTACTCGAATGTTCAAATTGCCACTCGATGCAACGCGATATCATTCCTTTGAAAATTGCGTTCAAGCCGGGAATATATGAATTGAAGGTCGATGATGGCGATTTTTCCCATAAAATCATGAGAGGCGCTTCGGGAAAACTGAGGATCCCAGAATTCGACATTGAATCCGAACGAGGACCGAGTGCCAAATTTATTTTGACCAATGTCGAACGAATCCTCTTGCAAATGAGAG
>CAZUTM010000272.1:0-3614 GCA_964623665.1 uncultured archaeon | reverse complement strand
TCTTTTGTATCCTATTGCAAACCTGCCACCGAACGAAAAATAAATGCAAAAATAAAAAATTGAATGAAAACATTATAGTCGCAATGAGATTCTATTTATTTATTCATTCATTGATTTGTTTGTTCGATACCCCAAGCAATCCACCTTCATGATTTTAATTCCAAGAGGCACCGCCCAAAACAACGGCTTAAAGATTTTCTCTCCAATCTGCATCGGAATTGCGGTTTCTATAAAATTACGTGCGCCTATTACAAAAGAAACCGATGATTTTTCTCCTACATCCCAACGGGGTGCACTAATTGGACCTTGCCATGCACCCGGAGGCGTACCGAATGATCGCACCCGTTTAAAGCTATATTTTTTCGCTTCATCATGGATTTTGAAGGGCCAAAGCGGTACTTTTATCGCGGACCATTTCCACGATTTATCGCTTTTGATTTCGGTAAATGACCCGTCATTGTAATCGATATGTAAAATTACATTAATTGAACCGATTCCGTGGGTCCAATTTATCGCTTCAACGCATAATACATTAGATTTTCTTAAGTTGGCAGTAACATCGAACATTTGAACGGACTTTGCTTCGGGCAATTGGGATAAAGACATTCTTGAATAGACTTCGCCAACGGGCTCGGAATTCACATATATTTTCATATAATTCGCTGCAATTCCTTGAATCAACGCTTTCTTGATTGTTTTCTTTGCCAGTTGGTCTGATAAATCAAATGCTTTATAAAAATAGAACGGCTGCGCGTTTGCCCAATCGTAATGATATCGTTGCCCAGATCTCCAAATCCATTCTGAATTTAATTGGCTCATTCCGGGTTGTTTTCCGTTTTGTAGAGTGCGGATAGCATTTTCGTAATACCATGCCAACCATTCGAAGCGCTTATCCGGATATTCCAAACCTTCGGGAACGGCTTGTCTTTTCCATAGCTGATTATACACCTTGCGTTGATCTTCAATGTCTTGTTTTAACCATTTGAAGCCTTCAAGTTCGATGTTCTGTTGATTTTCTATGAATTTTATGGTACTACGAGCAATCTCTGCGAGATTAGGATTACCCCGATAGACAGATTCTGAGATAAGCAGTTTACCACCGTAATGGATAGCCATTCGGGCAGAGAAATCCATAAAATCAAGATTATCAACATTTAAAGTGATTATTTTCTCGGAGCGAAGTTTTTGAATAGCGGCACGAACATAAAGCCCTTCTTTAATTAATCGTTCTGCTAAATTCAATTCCTTATCTTTAATTTCTCTGCAAAATGGGTCTAACCAATATCGGTTAAACATTCCATTAGGAAATGATGGGAGTTCTTTATTCTGCTTTGAAAGCATGTCCATACACTGCAAGATTAACGGATCTTTCGTTCCATAAAAATGATATGCGAACGCATCCCTGACTTGAGGTATTTTGGATTGATTTGCGGTCCATGCTGCTTGGCCATTGACGGAAAGACCGTAGTAAATGTTTTCGCGAAAATTTTCGTTGAAAAAATCACCCCATTTGGTCGTAACTAATCCAATCAAACCGCGTTTCAACCCATCGCGGCCCATTTCGATCATATTGATTTCTGCGTAATCATAATACGGATAATGTCTGGACCAGTCGAAAACGGCCGGAGATCCCGCAACCGCAAAGCCCTCCTTTTTGAGATAATCAATTTTCGGATATTGTTTTTTATCCGAATAATCCCAATACAGAATTAATGGGATTTTGCCCCTGATGAGTTGTAACGCTTTTTTACTTTTTTGAATCACATCATGAGCAATTGTGGGAAAGGTTTTACCCGCGTTCACCACGACATCTCTCAAGAAAAGGTACCACTCCGTGATCGCTTCGGCCCATCCTTTTTGTTTTACATATTGTTTGCTTTTCCGGAGTCCATAATCGAATGATTCATCACAAATCAAATGAAATGCTTCGGATTGGAATGCTTTGCAAATTTCCTCCAATAACTCTTTGGCGAATTCTTTTGCTTTCGGATTCGAAACATCGAACACTTGGGCTCCCGGAAACTCTGCTAAATCCATAAATTTCGGGTTCGAAAGGATGTTTTCCATATGGCCGAACATCTCCACAGCGGGCTGTATTTCCACAAACCACTCTTTTGCGTATTCTTCCAATTCATATACATCCGCTTTGGTCAGCGGCCCCCTCCCTTCTCCGATTTCCGGATGGCATTCATACTTAAAAATGTCTTCAATATACAATACGAGAACATTTTGCTTTGTCATCGATAGATGTCGGATAAATTTTTTAAAATTATCAATGGTCGGTCGTTGCCCTCTTGAAATATCATCAACAAGACCGCGGATTCCGTAATCCGGATAATCCCAAATATTAATTGCCGGCATCAATATTTCTTTTTTGTTAGCAGCATTAGAAATAAATAATTGGGAAAGTGTAATAAACGCATAGTATAATCCTCGAAACGTCCATGAGTCAATTATTATCTTATCCTCTATAAATTCAATCCGATAGGCCTCGTAATGCTTATCATCCGGAATTTTGGTGCGGGAAATTGCCGTTTCATAATCCAATTCAGAATATTTCACCATATGCTCAGAGAAAGACGGTTCCATTCCCAAATCGACCAATCTTTGATTCAGTAATCGGAAAATCCGGGCTATGAATGTTTCATTTGTCCATTTCTTTGAATAAAGTTTCATGGGAAAACTCTGTTCACCATTTATATGAATATATTCGTCCGATTCTTTTCCCTTAAAATATAACGAGATTTTTTCATCCAACAAAATGGAGAAATTCAGAGCTTCCACCTCTTGAGGGAGAGGTGTCATTCGATTTAAAATCTCTTTCACTTCTGTCTGCTCTTGAATTTTCTTGAATCCATTAATTTCTACATGGAGCATATATACCTTAAAGAATGAACGAAAAAAAACTATTCGATTTTTAAATGAGTAGGCTGGTATCGTTCTTTATTTTTTCTTTTGCGCTTCTTTGAACATTAGTTCTTTCTCAACAAAGGCCCAAAGCCATTCGATGTATTTTTCGATCTCCTTGACATCATTTTCATCCATTCTCTTGAATCTCCCTTGTCCTTTGAGATAATCACGTAAAGATGCGCGTTTTGAAGGATCTCTGGCTTTAAACGATGGCCCCGAAAGTGTAAAAACTCCATTTTCGATTTCGTAAAGGGGCCATAATCCCGTATCGACCGCCATCCTTGCTTCTTGAATCGTATCCGCGGTATCATATCGCCATCCCGGTGGACAAGGCGCAAAGATTTGAATATATTTCAGTCCTTTGATGCTTTTTGCTTTTAGAAATTTATTGTATAAATCGATAGGTTCCGAAACGCTGCAAGTTGCAACGTATGGGATGTTATGCATGTGCATGATAGCAGGCACGTATTTCTTCTGTTGTCGCTTCTTGTAGGGTGTTGTGGTAGTTACTGTCCCAAACGGCGTGCTGCTCGATCGTTGGTTTCCTGTATTTTGATACGCTTCATTATCATAGCACACATATAAAATATCGTGTCCTCTCTCAAGCATGCCGGACAAGGCCTGGATACCGATATCAGCCGTTCCTCCGTCTCCGCCCTGCGCAATAACCCGCGTATTATCGATTTTGCCAAGGAAACGAAGCG
>CAZUTM010000271.1:0-3658 GCA_964623665.1 uncultured archaeon | reverse complement strand
ATATCAAATTTTTCCATTCTTCAACCGAATATGAAGCGAGATTAAGCAGCGACCATAGAATACTCACATCAACGGGAGTGTCTGTCGGATTTTTCACGGTATATGTAAAAATAGCAATCGGGATTCCGGATCTTTCGGGATCGCAAGGAATAAATGGATTCCATGCTTCGAGTTGAATGTTTAACCCCATTTTTTCACATATAAAATCGAGACACGCAAAAGGATATTCGCCCAAGAATTCGCATCGATCCATGTGAGGAAATCCTTCGGCATTTGCATGAAATTTTCCGCCATCAATTGGCGTGTACGGTGGCAATGGAGGATGAGCCAAGACTCGCTGAATAGGGTCTTTATTTTGATTGGGAAATGAAACTCTGATGAGCGGATATGTTTTAGGTGCCCAGCTGCCTTTGTTCGGTCGATTATAGATTTCTATATCACGTACCAGCCCGCGTCCGGATAATCCGATGCTTCCGGTGCCGATGCCGCCAATTGGAAATGAGATTTCTTTTAGTTCATCCTCATTATACCGTTTTAGGTAATTCATGAGGCTTTTAAAGTATAAATCAATAAAAAGCTTCAAACCCTCCATTAGTTCGTTTCCGGGCTGTTTCCTGCATTTTTAATGCTATCTTTAATTATTTCGTATCTTTTTGAGAAATTTTGATTATTTGTGTTTGAATCGGTAAAGTATAACAAGGTTTTGTTAGGCGGTTTCTTGAAATAAAAGACTTTTATAATAATCCATGATGTTCTGTTGTCCCGTTGGTTTCCTATAAGAAAATATTTATCATATTCTTTGTCATCGAGTTTATAATTACTGCCCCAATTTGATATTTTCTCTGGATATTTTCTAACAAACAATTTGATACCATACTCAATAACTTTTTGATTATGCATGGTTTTTACTAAACAATTGCCTTTACATCTGTATTTTATCCTTAGATCAAATGGAGAATCTTGTTGTACATGAGGTCGAAAATTCCCATCGATTTTATTTTTATCGATTGTTTCAATCCCAAGAAATTTATCAAGCGATTCTTCAAAATGTTCAATTTTTTCAATTTCTTTTTGTTCATAAAAATATTCTGTATTCGATTCATCTGGTTGAATGATAGCTAAACTACGTCGTTGTTCATTCAAGATAGGCACGCAAGTGTCCGTTAATATATCTCTTATTAGGGCAGATTTTTCTTCGTTATTCGTTATCTGTTTGATTAATTTGATTGTTCTATCATTCACAATTTTATATGTTTCAAACCTTGTATCTTTCGAATCTTTTTCAACTTCCATTGATAGAACATTCCAATCTTTGAACAGATCTTGCTGCGCGGGTCTGACCGGGATAATTCTTACAAACCCTTTATGTTCCGACCAACCAGCAACACAAATACTGATGTCGTTCCTAGTGCCATAAATCGAAGGCTCCGCTTTTGCAAGTATTATAACCTCTAGATCTATCGTTTCGATATTCCTCAACTCCAATACACATTGAATCCATTTTCCTCTAATCGTGCTCCCAAAATTGAGCGATGGCATTCTTCAAAATGTTCTTCTTTACACATGATTATTGCTCGTTTGTTTTTTAACACATCCATGAATGTATTCATATTTTCATCATTATCCTTAAGGATTTTTGTTGAATAGTATTCAAGAAGAGATTTATAATAATCATTTTCATTTCTCATTTTTTTTCTGACATCGGGAGGGATTCCTAAGCAAGCAAAATTGATATAATGAACGCCCGGTATAAACTTTTCTAATGTTTTTAATAAGTAGGTTCGATTGAACTCAAAATTCATGGAATTGGGCTTGAATCTAACATCCGCCAAAATTTCAATGTTATTTTCGATGATGAATTGTATCAAAAAATCAAGCGATTTCTTCTCATACCCGTACAAAAAAACTCCCGTTTTGGTTTTCTTTTTGTTGGATGCTTTTTTTTTCTGTTCAAGAGAATCTGGAATGGTGCGGCACTCCATTTGTGTTTTATCGTAATAGTTTTCAATTGTGTGTATAATTCCTTCTAATTTTCGGTTTGTTTTCTGAAATATTTCGAGTAATTTTAGCCCATCTTTTGTGATCGTCAAATTCTTTGTCAATATCTTTGATTCTGTGAAATATTCAATATCATGTTCTATCCGGGATGAAATGATTCGGTGGTTTAAGATGAAGAAATCATAGAAAGCTAGCGTTTTTGTTATAAGATTCTTAATCCCGAAGAGTTTATGATATATCAAATCGAGTTTTTGGTCAAGTTCAAGGTCTTCTTCAATAGATAACAGATTGTGTAATAAGAGATATTCTCTGAACAGCATATTTTAGAAATGTCGAACCACAAATTTATAATTTTTGTATAGATAATTTCAGAAAACGTTTTTTTGCGTTCATTATTGATTATTTCTTCATCATGGGCCTATTTGAACCAACTATGTAAACATTTCCTCTATTGATTTTTATATATTTTGCCCAAGGGTGGATCGAATCAACGGCGCGTGAAGAAAGAAACAAATTATTAAAAATCGGGTTGTCGTTCTTCAGTTGAAAAGTTTAAATAATATTATTTTCAGATGGTTCATAATGATCAAGCAATTTCAAGGGAAATATCGCTTCTTATCAAATTTTTACCGGTCTCCGTTTGTTATTGAATATTTGGAATATAAAACGGTGGAGCATTATTATCATTCGAAAAAATGAATCGGAAATGATTCGCTTGCTAGAAAATCCTGGAAAAGCAAAGCGCTTGGTAAAACGGCTTAAAATTCGATCCGATTGGAATTCAATAAAAATAGACGTTATGGAAACCGGTTTGCGAGCGAAATTTGAACAAAATCATGATTTAAGAGAGCTCTTATTGGCGACGGGAGAGGAGGAACTCCAGGAAGGAAACATGTGGGGCGATACTTTTTGGGGCATTGATCTGAAAACCAACGTTGGAGAGAATCATTTGGGTAAATTATTAATGAAGATCAGAGCCGAATTGTCGAAAATTTATCTTTAATTCTTTCTGTTTACATGTGAATTTTCGGTAAACATAAAAAAAACAGCGGAAAACGGGCTAACCCGAAGAATAATCAAGTACTAAACTGAACGTGGATAATTCGTTTACGGGAACTTTTTTTCGGTCTTTTTTTGCATGTTTGCAAAGCGTTCAATCAATTTAAATGAAGTTTTAAAATGAACGGGTTTGAAGTTAGGGGATCTCCATTTAATCCGGAGATTTTTGAAGGTAAATCATGAAAATGATTTTGAGTTGCCCACATATGAAGCGTATATCGATCGGTTTTGAAATTCAGCGAATTATGCGAGCGTGAAAATTTGAAGCGGGAATGTGGGTGATGGCCGAGGAAAATTTGCTTTTTTTCCGATATATAAGTGTGTTATCGTCGAGAATTGAATCCAAAATGTGGGATCGGTTCCAAGTCTTAACCCGTTCATAGAGATCATGCGAAATCTTTATATAGGCAGAGAACTATTTTTAGATCATACGGAACCAAAATTATCGTAAGATCTTTGGGGTTCCGAATAATTCATCGAATGTGTTTAAAAAACATCTTAACATGGTTCGATGAAACCTTATTGCGGAGGAAAAAAAAATGGCTAAAAAGAAAAGAATTTTCGCATGGAGTCCTCTTCGGGCTCTTATGAGAAAAGCGGG
>CAZUTM010000270.1:0-3943 GCA_964623665.1 uncultured archaeon | reverse complement strand
GTGTAGATTTTCTTTCTTTTCGTCGATTTTCCACGTTAAATCCTTCGTTGAAACAAAGATCTCCGCATCAAATTTGACATTTTTACCTTCTGACACACATCGGGTAGGATCGAATTGAAAAAGAATCTTTCTTTTTACAATCTATGTCAGTTGATCGATACAATTTCGGTAAAGTGCATGTGTATTACGGATTCGGTCCCGGAAAGTCTTCCGCACTATTCGGACGCATCGTTCGCGCTTTGGGCCATGGATTGAAGGTGGGCGTATTTCAATTTATGAAAAAGCATTCGGAACAAGATAAAGGGTTTTTCTATGGAGAATATATTACGCTAACCCGGATTTTAAACGTTGATGTGTTTCAATATGGCCGAATTGGCTTTTTAGATATAAAAAAAGGCCCAAAGCCGGAAGATGTGGAACTTGCAATCCGAGGACTCCGAGAGATCAACGAAGCAATTCAACAAGAAAAATATAATATAATAATTTGCGATGAACTGCTTACCGCCATTCAATTCAAGCTGCTGTCCGTTGATGATGTTATTGCAATGATAAAACGGCTCCCAAAATCCATCGAATTGATGTTGAGCGGCCATGCGGCGATCCCAGAAATCATGGAGCTCGCGGATTATGTAACCGAAGTAAAAAAAGTAAAGCATCCATACGATTCCGGTGTTCAAGCAAGAGAAGGGATTGAATTTTAAAAATCCCGATTGAAACCCCTTCTTAGGGTAATTAAGGTGATTGCTAGAAACAGCGGTGTTGAATAGCCGAAAATATACGAAAAGATGCCCCATGTTTCGAGATTCCTCGGATCGCTCATGGTTATTAATTGTTTAGCCGCATTTTGCGTGGTAACGATGGCCAATACATAAAAGAACAAACCGATTACGACCAATTTTGATTTCCATCGCAATTTCGAGCCCGGAGGTGCTTTTGCACCCAATTGCAAATAGAGATTCATGAGAAGCAATATTATCGTAAATAGAATCACAATAAGGATTGCGTAGAAAATTGCAGTTATCTGATATATCCATGTGCCGGTAAAAACGATATCTCCGGAGGTTGAAGGAACGGATGGTACTCCGAAAAAGGCTATTGAATTATATTCTATTGCCCGAATGACCAAAACTGCCGGTGCCGCTATGATGGAGGCATAGGTCAGAATATATTTTTGCCTTCCGAATATGTATTTTTCCAACGGGTACGTCAAAAATGGAAGCGTTGCAAATAATAAAACAAAGGTGATAATGAATTTATCTTCGCTGAAAAACATGAACGAACGAAACATCACCACATAATTACCTTGTTCATCTTGTAATTCATAGTCACTTGCATTCTTGAAAACCGGTATGTTATGAGCATAAATTTGGTTTTCGACCGCCACCCAAAGGTACATCACTTGGCAAATCGCTACCACCAAAATGAAGATCCCCAATCCGCGATAATAGGATTGCTGTGCGGGGCTTGTAGTCTTAAAAGTCCTCGATTTTCCTATAAAATCCAAGGCCACAGAAAAGAATTGGGAAATCAATGCGGCCATCAAAATATAATAAATAACTTGGTGTATCAGCGTAGGAAATACATCCGCTTGGTTTTGAGTTGCCAACCATTCAGCAAATCCTTGGGGTACTTGAAAAATTAAATTCAACATAAATCTATTTCAATGAAAAGACAAAAAAAATTTTGCGTATAAGTTCAATAACGAGATTCAAGCCCGGTTTCTCTAAATTACTCATTGTTATGAAATTTCAGTTCGTTTCGTGCAACCGTTCTTTTATATTGATATTTCGGATAACCTACGAGAATTGCGTAGCAGAGTTTTTTTCCTTTCGGGATCTTTAATGCCTTTTTCAAAGATCCCGAGATGCCCATCAGTTTTTGAAGAAATCCGAAATAGCATGTACCAAACCCGAGCGTTTCTGCAGCCAACACAAAATGATCCGCGGCAATAATCCCATCCTCAAAGCCGGTTGCGTAGCCTTTATTCGTTAATACTAATAATATTGCGGGAGCACCCCTGCAATAGGGATCTTTTCCGCTTTCAAATGTGTTAATGATTGCCTTCAACTTTCGTCGATTATCCCTCATCACCTTGGATATATTCAAGAAAAATAAGATATTCAGCAACGCATAGCCCTTTTTGAACACGGAATTCATCTTTTTAGCAATTTCAGTAACTTCTTCATTTACAATGAGTTTATACGAAATAGTTTGACTGTTGCCTCCGCTGGGTGCGAATCGGCAAATTTCATCCAAAATTTTTTTGATTTCATTAACATCAACGGGTTGCTTTTTGAACGAACGAATGCTTCTTCGTTTTTTCACCAACTTTTCAAATTGATCATAGGCTACCGGGTTTTTATCTTCTATTGGGGTGAATTGTTCGATAGGAAGCTTTGAGTGGGTGCATGCATTGACCGGACAAATCGCCACACAGTGTCCGCAATTGATACAGAGAAAAGGATATTTTGCATACGGAAAAGATTTCTTATTTTCCTCTTTGATATCCATCGCAATTACGTAAGCGGGGCATTCTTCGATACAAGCGCCGCATTTGATGCATTTTTCATCGAATTTCAATAAATCCATACTTAGAAAAAAAATCGACAAAATAAAAACGAATTGCTTATCGTTCGAATCGCGGAAAGTATGGCTTGGAGAGCCATTGTCTCATATCATTCAAAACATGAAGCCATTCTGAATAATAAAGATATTCATTTTCTGTGTGATTGTCATAATAGCCGACAGCGAGATTCGTCCCGCATATTCTATCACAAAGCGTATCGATATCACTCGTATATCTCGTTTGAAATTTGTAATTCAATTCATTTTCCAAATATTCATGGAATTCGGGAGTCCCCACGCTATAGGTTTTATAAATATAAGCCCCGGGAACGTCGAATTCTACCACGAATTGATGCTCATAATTTATTTCATGAGCAATATCCGGAAATTCGTTCATAAGCCATTTAGCCGCAATCGATCCATGTTCTTCGCTGCCCAATATTAAAAGTGAGTGCCCGAAGTCTTTAAGCAGCCATAACATCGCACAGCCCGCCCGATCATCAGCACCAATTCCTTGATTTTCAACCTCTGATTTAAATATACCATCCTCAAAAATGACCTCAGGAGCACTCGGAGTGTGGTTGTAAAGATTATCCCATACCGTATCAGCGTGAGCAACTAAACATAATCGATTGATTCGGGTGCCCGGAATATAAAGAAAACATTTTAGAGGGTCAGAATCATCTTCTTTGTAAATTGCGTTTGGCAATTGTTTGAATTTTGAAAATACAGCGTCAGTAGAAGCGAGATCCATGCGTAAAAATTCGGAAATCGTTTCAAAATCGATGGTTTCTATTGTTTGCATTATTTATAATCACCATTTCTCAAACTTAATTTCAAGATAGTCCATTTAAAGTTGTGTAATTTACCTTTGATTCATTCGGATTGAGTTTGATAACTAAACTCATTGTTTTTGATAAACATGAATAGTTCCAGGCTTGCCCTTTGATTCAATTGCCATTATTTGCATTGAAAAAGGTCCCGAATGTCGTCTAATGTATAGATACGGGACTTATTATCTTCTGCCCGTGACTCTGTGAACTTGTTCCCGCGTAAAAGAGATTTTTAAAAAAGTAATCGGCAGTAAATTCTTGAGATGGATGATTTTTAGATTCGGTGCAGTAAATTGGCTTTTTATTGGCCGCGGAGTCGGAAGATCCCGAAAGTCGCCAAGTGAATGCATACGGGATTTTTTATCTTCCGCCCGCGGCTCGGTGAACTTTTGCCCACACGAAATCATTTTTTATAAAAGTAATCGGCTGCACAATCTTGAGTTCAATAATATTAGGCTTCGATGCCATAAATTTGTCTTTTATTGGCCGCGGAGGGTTTACAAACATACCTATTTTTTACGCATAATTCTCATTTGCGTTGAATT
>CAZUTM010000269.1:0-4106 GCA_964623665.1 uncultured archaeon | reverse complement strand
CCAAGAATTGCTGAAAATGGAAACCAAAATCAAAAACTTCGTAATCAAATACAACGAAAGAAAAAAACAGCTCATGCTCAACAAAAAGTACCGGGTTCTCATCGCAGAATCGAACAATTACAAACCCTCCGACGCAATCGGAATCATTATGGAGGGCGGGCCCAAAGTTACGATTCCGAATGCCGCAAACCTTATGAACACAATACAAACGGTGCGAATTATGAAGGTCATTTCGGATAAATTGGTCGAAGGAAAACTGCTTGTCAATGATGAAAACGAGGGCGGGGACCGCTCTCTCACTGATTGAACCTCGCCAGGACTCCATTGATCGAAAAAAAGCCAATGATCTGATGGGCATCTATCGAAGATAGGATAGTCAATGAGTATGAGATTAGTTCTTTGCGATTAAAAGGCCGAAATCTTTTATCTTTCTTACATAAACATTTTCTTATTCCCTATTTTTTAAAATCGTTGATCGCTTTTCATTCTATAACCCGAACAGATGAAGAAGCTCTTAAAGGTCGGATGCCTTTGATTCTTTTAATGAGTTTCATTGACTTGCACCCCCGAAAACTATTTCTCTCTTCAGAGTTTCCTTTTCCTATTGCGGATTGGATGGCGAAGTTAATCGATGGATCGAAGATCGTTATTCAAGGCCATCCGGTTCACACTCCCGACGGATCCAAAGAATATAAAGGATTTTGGGTTAGAGACTTCACTATGCTTTGCGAATCCGGAATGGCTTCGATTGATGCGGACTTTATGAAACATGGCTTAGACCTCATTTTTGAAAATCAAGGCCCAAATGGTGAGATCCCGGATTGGATCCCTTATGATCCTGAAAAACCGGTGATATATTATCTATTCGGTAAACATCATTTCTTAGACAACCCTTTATGGCTCGTTCGCTTAATGGGGTTATATTTAGAGACGAGTCGCGATTTCGAGTATTTTAATAAAAACGAGCAAAAATTGTTTGCGGGGTTGAATTCAGAATTTTTGTTAGATCGTTCAAAAAATGCAGTGATTATTGATCCCGGGACCAATCGGGTCGACTGGGGTTTCTCGGATTGCATTATGAAAACGGGAATTGTCCTTTTCAGTTCCTTATTAAAAGCAGATGCGGTTCGGACCTTGGCTAAAATATATGAATGGAAGGATCAACATGAAAAATCTCGTGCATTTTCAGAAATCATTTCGCGGATTGTTTCGGAATTGGAACCGCTATATGACCCCGATTCCAAGTTATATTATTCAGCTTCGGGCTTTGGACATCAAATCGATATTTGGGGAAATGCATTCGCCGTTTACTTGGGGATCTTACCTCGAGAACGGGAAAAATCAATTGCGGAATCTCTCTATGCGCATAGAAATCAATTTGTTTGGAACGGCCAAATCCGGCATTTATTGAAAGAAAAATATTGGGATCATTTTCTTCCCGGCGCAGAATTTTTAAAACGTGCACGGAATACCTACCAAAACGGCGCATATTGGGGAACTCCTGTAGCGTGGATGGCTGTAGCGTTTGAAAAAGTGAGAGCGGGCTTGGGGAAACAACTATTATACGACCTCTTTTCATATTACCAAAAGAACGGGATTTATGAATGCATCCATCCGCCCAAGTGGTGGTGGGGCAAAATATATAAAAAATGCCCATGGTATGTTGCTTCTCTTGCATTGCCTTGTCGATTGCTTCAATTTTAAAATCTTTTATTTTTGCTCAATGAAGAAAAAATTAATAGGGATGCCGACGCAAGGAAGAACAGAAAAAATGGAAGTAGAAACTACACCGGATCTTCATTTTTAAATCATATTCTTAATATCGACCCAAGTAATCTTTAAAAGCTCATCGTTGCCCTTCTCGGCCAAATCGCCCCCGAATTTTGAAGGAAAATGCTCGTTGACAACCCGAATCAGTACGCCATCGGCCCACGGCATCGAAAGCAGTTTAAATCTTTTTCCATCTTCGAAGAGGAAGACATCGATCATCGCTGTTGAGCTCTTATCGAAATATGCAACCGCTTTCAGCTTGGGCTCCGAACCGAACGCCACAATAATCGGTTTGATGCGATTTTCATTCAAATCATAAATATCACCGAGATATTCAATCAACCAATCGGTCGAAAACGTTGGGGTCTTATAAACGTCCTTTCTATAAAGCAGATTGAAGTATCAGGTAATGTTCCATGAAAAGAACGACGTTTTCATTCTTTCGGAATTCATATTTTGGAGTATTTGCAATTCCATAGATTTTCACCTACAAATCATTTACGGGTGGTATTTTTAAATCCTCGCTTCTTCAAATTGAAATTGAAAACACTTTTCTGTAATTCCGCTTTATTGGGTTTAATTATGCCAACTTTCGAATATTATTTAGGAATCGCGTTCGCTTTGCTTGCGACCTCGATGTTCAACAGCGTTCCAATACTTCAGAAGCAAGCGTTGGAGAAGATGGCTGACCTCAACAAAGATAACTTCATCAAAACGATGCTCGCACTTTTAAAAGATAAAAAATGGGTATTAGGTTTGATAGTCGGGATTTCCGGCGGAATTCCCTTCACAATCGCCGTGGTTTGGACCGGAATCACAGTTGTTCAACCACTCATGTCGTTTGGTTTTATTGTTCTTGCAATTGCATCAACAAGAGTGCTTGGAGAAAAATTAAACAAATCGGCGAAAATTTCTATCGGATTGATGATTTTGATGCCCGTTGCAATCGCATTTGCAGACGTCAGCATGCCGAGGAATGATATCACCGAAACTGCAACGCAAATCAATTTATATCTGTTTTCCGTTGGAGTATTCATTTTAATTGTGTCCTCATGGCTCATCGCCTACAAAAAACCAATCTTCTGGGCAGGAGTGATGGGTTTATTTTTCACGATCGGGGCTTATTTTGCGCAAGGCACGCTCTCTTTGATAGAATTTGCTGGATACAATTTACTTACACAATTTTCTGTCGTATTAAAAAACATGTTTTCCGATCCCAACTTGAGGCTCGCTTTCCTATACATTATTATCGGCCTTATTTTCAATATCGGGGGCGGTGCCGTAAGTCAAATCGGGTTTCAAAAGGTTGCTGCTTCAAAATTCAATCCGATCCAGCAGACCATCAATAATATCGCATCAATTATTGGTGGAATATTAATCTTCGGGCAAAATATTGGCAATTGGTGGTTCTATTCGATCGGGATGATTTGTGCGGTAATCGGCACGTATGTGCTCGGATCGTACCAGATGGAGACCGAACGAAAACCGAAACCGAGTTTAGAACAAAATTAATCGAGTAACAGATCTAAGAAAAAATCAAAGCGGCAAACCCAAATCTTTTAATCTTTTTTGTACCAACTCATTTTGTGCATCAATTAGACCCTTCCAAACGCATCTTTCAATTCTTATCAATCGTGTTTGCCTTTTCCTTCGTTCTTTCTTTAACTTTCTATGCTTCTACCCTTCAGTCCGAAAAGCATAAGGTGGAAGCGTTTTTGGAGCGACACAATATTACCGGAGTACCCATCTTTGCTCCGACTCGTGATGGAACGCATATATCATGTATTGTGTACATGGATCGGGATATTATAAACAGAACCGATAGCTCAAGTCCCGCGGTAATTTTCGTTCCGGGTGCGGATAATCCGAAAAGCAATTTGTTTAATATTAAATTTCAATTCTTGAAATTCGGATACAGCGTTATCGCGATGGAGCAGCGCGGTCATGGGGAATCGGGTGGCTATTTTACCCTTTACGAAAAGGAGTGTTTTGATATTTCCGATGTTATCGATTATCTTTCAATTAACTTTCCGCAATTGAATACTTCACACATAGGCTTGGTAGGAATGTCCTTGGGCGGAGGTGCGGCCGTAGGTGCGCAAGCTCTTGATGATAGAATCCATGCAAGTGTCATTTACCATCCCGCTGCCAATCTTACCGATCTCTTTCGTTTAACGGGCTTTCATCCCTTTGATTATATGGGCTATCTTCCCGGAATGTCGCAACCCGAAGATATACCCGCAGGATTCCCGGATTGGAATCGGATTAGAGAGGAATATTGGTCAGCCGCCCATGATACCATCAATTTGGTAAACGAAACAAATACAAAAAATTTG
>CAZUTM010000268.1:0-4121 GCA_964623665.1 uncultured archaeon | reverse complement strand
GGATCCCGGATTTGGTATCATTGTAGAAATACGGGATTTTTTCGCTAATGAGCCAAAAAAGGGTTTAAAAATCGGAAAGCGAAGTAAAAAAAGGAATTTCGATAAAAATCCTATTATATCAAGACCATTGGATGAATATAATCTTTTTGAAGTCCGAATCCTCGCGGTATTGGATCCGAATCATTAAGGATCCCGGATTTGGTATCATTGTAGAAATACGGGATTTTTTCGCTAATGAGCCAGAAAAATAATTTTTTTAAAAAGCAAAAAAAAATCACTTATTTTTTAAGAATAATTTATCGAATTCATCAACAGAATCTGTATCTTGTGTTTTAGCCGATTCAATGTCTCTATTTTCGATGAACCAATTATTCAATTTTCCATATCCAACTTCTGAAATAGCCTCGGGTTTATCTTTTTCTCTTTGATGTTCTTCATATGTTGAGATTTTAGCGATATAATATTGAATAATTGAATTTATCTTTCGTGAAATTTTTTCTGCTTTGCCTGTCGATATTCCTCCTAACGTTGAATATACTAAATTAATATTCGATAAGGTTTCTGGTCCGGATAAAATGATAGAGAGGATCCAAAGATACATCCCGAATGAATAATTAGATTCTACGATCAACTTCCGGCTTTCTCCTTCGAGCAGTATTTCTGCGGTCATTAAGGGATGAATAAATTTAATATCGCTTAGGATCGAGAAAACACCTACGAGTAATAATACGGCTGAGATTTGTGAAAACAGCTGCAAATATCTCATAAACTCGGATTCTTTTAAATTTAATGCGATAAATCCTCGCTTGATTTGATATATCTCATTTAGAATAAGAATGATAGATGCTCCGACGGTGATGAGCGATAAGATCATGTAATCGGCAAAATTAAACGTTAATAGTTCTCCGAATTTCATCGAATTTGAGTAGACCATAGACAGTATAAACGTTTGTGAGTCCAATACGGTGGTATTTTGGACCAAAGTGAGAGACAATACAATCCAAGGTAAAAAGAGCGCGATAACCCTGCATATATGAGCGACTAAAGAAAGTAACCGTTCTGTCATCTCAATTTGCATGTTCAAATCCCTCCCTCAACAATTTTATCGAATCGGATTAATAATAGTGCCAAAACAACACTAATTACGATGGATATGATCGAAGTCTGCTGAAACCCAAATGTGATGGTAAAGAAGATAGTCCATAAGATATACAAAGAAACCGCGAATGTGAAAACGCCTTTGAAAAGATCCAATATTGATTTTCTTTCCCTTTTCGTTTTATTCTGCATATTTGTGTAAATTATCATCATTTTCGAGAAGAAATCGGTTGTGAACCGAATATTTTCCTCGGATGGAGAGGCGGTTTCCGAAGCATTCTTATTGGGATTGAGGAGTTCCAGGGTTTTATTTGCCTCATAATTGAATTTCGTTTTCAAATCCCTCGGTAATTCATCATATATCGCAAGGGCAATCTTTCCGTGAATATCCAAAAAGGAGTTCTTGTCCTTGGTCTTGATAAAATGAGATGCAGCCGCTTCGATCTTCTCGATTTGTAAATCAAGATTCATGACACTTCATGCGGTCAACGTATTTAAAGAAAAGAGATGTGCGCTTTCATGAATTATATGCTTTTTTAAATATAAAAAACCACAAAATAAAATTCGATGGACCGAATTATCCACGTTCAGAATTCTGCATGGATATTGTGCGGGAATGCCCCGTTGTCCCTATGATTTTTTCAGCTTTTTTTTTAATGTTTATTAAATTACACATAAAAAATTAAATCTCAAAAAAAGAATCCATGGATGGGATTATCCATGTTCAGAATATGCTGTGGATATTCGATGGGAATTGCCCTTTCCCTTTTTTTTTGTTTTTTTGTTTAATGTTTGCACTTTATTTATAAACAGCAAGTGTAATTTCTTATGAAATTCTTTAAATTAATATTTCCTTTATAAAGCCCGTTTGAATTAAGGGGTATGTTTGAATCGTATCCTTCCAAAGAATACCATGAGTATTTGAAAGAGGTAAAGCAGTACGAAAAAGCGGTATTAAGGTCGCATGGAAGAAACTGTTCCACATGCAAGCATTATTCGATTCTCTTGGTTGAAGACAGATTCCACCATTTTTGCAGAATTACAAAGCAGGAAAAACAAAAAAATGATAAGTGTGTGTTCTGGGCTTATAACCGACCCGCACGCTTCAGCGAAGAGGAATTCTACGATCTCGAAAAGAGAAGAAAAAGCAAACTGCATAAACTGCCTTTCAAGCAATGAATTCGATATAATGTTTTTTTTTTCAATTCTTTTACCAATGTTTTATTTAAATAGGTCGATTTCATAGAAATTCATGCTGGATGGGATTGATTTTCTTACCACCGAATTCTTTAGTGCTGTGTTGCGCGACCAAAAAAGCATTCTAATTCATCCATATATGGCTCCGGAAAAGCTTAATTTATTTTTAACCATGCTTCCTTGCTATTCGATTATCGAAATCGATGTGTCCGATATGGATATGGAGGATACATTCGAGTGGATGATCCATTCCTATTCTGCCGAACCGAAGGATGCGAAAGGGCTGGCCAAACCTCTCATGTTTTTGACCAATCTCACGGTTTCCCAAGCGAAACGTTTATTGCGCGAAGATGAGATGCATTTTATTGCAATCGTGAAAGAACCAATGAAGGAGGAGGACATCGGATCCTCAAGAGTGGCGGTGTACAATCGAAAATTGGGATCTTTTACAAATTATACGGCAAAATTGCTTGAAACGGGCTGTTTTGAGGATCAAGTGGTTCAGAAATTAAAAGAAACTCAAAACCACTCGATAGCAAAAAAATTTATAACCGAGATCGTTCAAAAGGCAAAAAAGATTTATGAATATCTCATTTTGGATGATTTCGACTCGTTATACCCCGAAATTCAAGCGCTCAACGCGGTGGAAAAGAATTTCATAAAAGATTTCTTGGGACAATATTTCAGAATTGCTGTTGACCCGGAACTCTTTTTCGGTAATCAAAAAGCAACGCAACACACTCAAAAAGAGCATAATGAGGAAATAAATCGAAATCGAAAAATCGAATTAAATAAAGGGTTAAGAAGCGAAAAAAATTCGACCCACATCCCAGAGCCCCATGAATCCGACAAAGCCTTACCATCCACAAAACAATTGCCTATAAAAAATCGTGATCTCCCCTTAAAGCCAAGAATCGAAAAATTGAACTCGGAAAATCCGGTTTCGGATGAGGAGGATCGTCCTTTAAAGCCAAGAATCGAAAAATTGAACTCGGAAAATCCGGTTTCGGATGAGGAGGATCGTCCTTTAAAGCCAGGAATCGAAAAATTCGGGGATTCGGTATCCTCGCTTGAGGAGACGAATGCGAAAGGCTCGGTTTCTGAAAGGAGTAAAAAAAACACTAAAAAAATTGAACCTCAGAATCGCAAGAACCTTCTTTCTAAGGGGAGCAAAAATCCCAAAGAGAAATCAGATTCCGCTGATAATATCAATGAATCCATACGCGCATGTTATAGGAAAGAACTTAAAGCGATCCACAATTCGAAGATTGGAATCGGCCAGATCTTTGATTATTGCTTGGATAGCATGCGATTTTTGGATGGGTTCAAAGATATCAAAGATCCCCAAACGCTATATCATTCCTTACGTGAATCAAAGTGGAAATCCGGGATTCCTTCGCAATTTCTATTGGAGATATATCGAACAAAGATAAATGCCAATTTGAAAACCTTTCCAACCATCAGCAACGAGGATTATATCCTTATGCTTGAGGAAACCAAAAAAGAATTCCTTGTTGCGATAAAAGGTCTTCCGAAATCTGAAGAGTTTGAGAATGAATTGGAAGATTACATGCAAAGAATCATTAAACAAAGGTCGTTCCAAGAAATTCGTGAAGAAATGAAAGAGTCCATCCAAACCATCAAGAGTTCATATTCAGATCATCTCAATCAGAAATATAAACAGAACCAAATCGAAATAATCCCTGGTGGAAACCGCATGCCATCGGGTGGGGAACCCCCAATCGTGCGGGTTGGCGATCACCCTAACATTAACCGCATGCCATCGGGTGGGGAACCCCCAATCGTGCGGGTTGGCGATCACCCTA
>CAZUTM010000267.1:1260-4164 GCA_964623665.1 uncultured archaeon | reverse complement strand
GGAGGGAAAAATTGTGAAATCAAGACCTGTGCCCGTATATACACGAACCGCTTTGAGACCCGTAGCCTTTCCGTAGTCCAAGATGCAAGGAATTGCTCCCGCATATTGACTCGGATGTGCAAATCGTTCTAAAAATTCAATTTTGGTTAAAGCTTTACCGAAAACATTCATGTGTATAGCAAGCTCGCTGAATTTAAAAAGGAAATGATTGATAACAATCAAGTTTTAAAAGAAAGCGCTATATTTTTACCATATGTTCAACATCAAAGAAACCGAGTACTTTAAGCGGCCTTATTACGCAAAAACCACGAGCATCTGTCCCGAATGTGAACAGATCATCCCCGCAGAAATTGTAGAAAAAGAAAACACAATATTTATTCAAAAAACATGCCCTCAATGCGGGCAGTTCGAAGATATTATATCCGGCGATGCGGGATACTATAAATGGACGCATTATAACACAGAAAAATGGGGATTCGAAAAGGATGGCGAAGCGAATCCACCGGATATCCAAGAATGCGAAAAGGGATGTCCAAACTCGTGCGGATTGTGCAATGAACATAAATCCACATGCTCCTTAGCGCTTATCGACATCACGAACAGATGCAATTTCACATGCAATTTCTGCTATGCGAATGTCAATAGTTCTGGTCGATTGGTGGAGTTTTCGGTTTCTGAGATTGAACGAACCATGGATCACTTTCGCAATAAAGAAATCCCCGCAATAGCAATCATGTTCGCTGGCGGAGAACCAACCACACATCCGGATTTCGTTGAACTCTGCAGAATGGCAAAAAATAAAGGATTTAGCGAAATTATCGTGGCAACCAATGGGTATGGCTTTCAAAAACCGAAAACGGGATTGGAATTCACCAAAAAATGCAAAGAAGCAGGTCTTGACTGTCTCTATCTACAATTCGATGGAATAAATGATAGTACATATCTAAAAACAAGGGGAGTAAAACTTAAGGATTACAAACAAAGGGTAATAGAGAATTGCAGAGAAGCGGGTTTGGACTCTATAGTCCTTGTGGTCACTGTGGTCAAAGGAATCACGGATAAAGAAATAGGAAATATTTTACAATACGCAATCGACAACTCGGACGTGGTCTCCGGAGTAATATTTCAGCCCGTTTCCCTTTGTGGTCGCATTTCGGGAGAAGAAATACGAAAATTCAGAATCAACAATTCGGATGTGCTGATGGAAATAGAAAAACAAACAAATAGCGTTTTAAAATTGGAACGAGATTGGTATCCGCTCACCACAGTCGTAGAATTCGGCCGATTGCTCTCATGGCTCAATAACGCACCGCCTGTCGAATTCACGTGCCATCCCGATTGCGGATTCGCAACCTATATGGTATTAAATCCCGAAACCAATCAGATGGAATCCCTCTTTGAATATGTTGATGTCTTCAATGCTCTCGATTTTGCAAACACCTTCTGGAATAAATATAAAGCAAGATCAAAAGGGATTAAATTTACCCAAGATCTCTTGAAAAGTGATAATAATGCTGCCAAAACTATTGACAAGGGATTATCTTTTTTCGACCAGCAGCAGTTAAAGCTAAGATTCATTGCCGGAATGCTTCCGTACATAAAAAAATCCGGAAAATTCATGGAAATATTTGCGAGATTATTAGTAAACCCAAAATGGGACACCATTTCCTCATTTACATACGGTTCCCTTTTAATTGGTTCTATGCATTTTCAAGATGCATACAATTTCAATATCGAAAGGGTAAAGCGCTGCATCGTTCATTACGGAGTGCCGATGCCCGATGGCACGGTTCGCGAAATCCCGTTCTGCGCCCACAACAACTTCCACAGAGAAAATATCGAAAAACAATTAGCAAAGCCGTACGCCGGAGCAAAATCCGAAGATTGGGCTAAACATGTTGAAGGAAACGAATTTGAAGAACTTCAAAAATCTAACACCCAAAAGAAAGAGAGAGAAAAAGAGAGAGAAAAAGAGAAGGAAAAAGAGAAGGAAAAAGAGAAGGAAAAAGAGAGAGAAAAAGAGAGAGAAAAAGAGAAGGAAAAAGAGAGAGAAAAAGAAAAGAAAAACGAAATATTTATCGAATCTACCAATCTAAACGTTGGAATCGCAAGCCAGAAACAGCAAAAGATGTTAGAGCGAATTAAATATTTTGAAAAGAAGAGAAGTCCTTTCGAATCATTTATCGAAACGATGGCAAGCAAACTGGTCGCAACAACTCTTTCTGTGAAGAAAACCGTTGAACAGAAAACCCCCAAAGACAGAATGGAAGGTTTCTGGAAGTCATGGGGCAGTCTGATGCTTGGATTTTAAGGGCCCTCTAAGATGGAAAAAAATTTTGCGTGAATTAGTTTATTCATATTCCTTGCAGAACGCGGATATTCATTGGGATTGCTCCTTGCTCGTGTCATTTTTTTATGTTTAGCGATTTGAAGGATATCGAAAACGCAAAGGTTTTTTTTCTATTCGCTCCTTGAAATTTGTAATGGAAATCTCAAACTCTTTTCTGATTGCAATCGGTTTAGGGCTGGTCTCTCACAGCCTCATACATCTCGCAAAAAGCATGCAAAGGCATGGTATCGAAGTCTTTGACAAAATACGCGCTAAAATCAAGAATACCGAAGATACCGTTGAAGAAGGCGGTAAGAAGTCGGTGATTTACACCGTTGGATTCATTTTAAACCAAACGCCGCCTTTGTGGGCCTTTTTGGTCGGATTAACCGGTGCACCCATGTCCTATTACACCAGTGTTTATGGCATCGGCTTAATTATCAGTCTGATTTATTCTGCGAAAATTTTGAAAGAGAAAATTCAACCCATTGAGTATATCGGTGCCATTGTATTGATGATCGGAATTCTAATGCTTGGAATCGATGGAGTAATTCGTCCTCCCTTGAGTTATGCCG
>CAZUTM010000267.1:0-1250 GCA_964623665.1 uncultured archaeon | reverse complement strand
ATATTCTCTTGGATCGCGCTTTTTTGATTATTGGAATCATTGGTATCATTGGAATAACCGGGATGGTAATCGCATTGAAGACCAAATCCCCTTTGGTGATCGGAATCGTTTTTGGGCTGTTTTCCGGGAGTATTGGGTGCCTTGATCCCGTATTCAAAGGAATTGGTCAAAACTATGGCGGATCCGGTGGACTTCCCGCGGGTCCAATCGGATGGACGGTCTTTATATTTTCGTTCGGGTTGGGATTCGTTTCCTTCATGATTAATCAATGGGCTTTCGCGCGAAAAGCGGATTCTATTGTGGTGATTCCGTGTATCAATACCACATATGTCATGGTTCCGATATTATTGCAAGCATTTGCGCTTCCCGGATTCGACATTACATGGTTAACCGTGATTGGTTTGGGTGTCACAATTACCGGAATTTTTATGATGACCTTTTTCAAGAAGCGGGTTCAAATCGAACCAATTACCCCCGAGGCTGCCAATTAAACAAATATTAAGCCTCGTTTTTTCGTATCTTTTATAGTTCGGAATTTCATGAAATTTATAAAAAAAAATATAAAATCTATATATATGCGAAGATTCTTGATTTGAATTAGATAAATCTTTACGAGTATGATTTGTAGGAAATGTTTTTATATCTCCGAACAAAATCATGCTCCGTTGGGAAGGAAGGCGGATGAACAAAAATGGTAATGATAGCTGAGGGAAAAGTGGAAATAAAAAATGAGGGGATCCCGGCAGTGCGAATCTTCAAGGTTCAGCGTACGTGCATGTATGATGGGCCAGGAATTCGCACCACCCTCTTTTTCCAAGGTTGCAATCTTCGCTGTAAATGGTGCCAAAACCCGGAGAGTCAGTCTTTTCAATCGGATACCAATATGAACATGAATATGGATGAAATTATTGAGACTGTGATGAGGGATAAAGCATATTACGATGCGACAAACGGTGGTGTGACACTTTCTGGTGGCGAACCTTTCATGCAAAAGCCGGAACATTTGATTCCATTGCTTAAAGAATTGAAACGAAATGGGATACATATTGCAGCGGAGACCTCTCTCCATGCACCGTGGAGCAATATTTTTCAAATTTCAAATTATGTGGATCTATTTCTTGTGGATTTGAAGACGGTCGGGGATAACGAACTGCATAAACGCTTAACTGGCCAAGATCTCCATCTCATCTTAGAAAACATTAAAAAATTATTGGAACTTCAAAAACCGATTCAATTCCGAATGGTGATAG
>CAZUTM010000266.1:0-4167 GCA_964623665.1 uncultured archaeon | reverse complement strand
GGTTGGCGATCACCCTAACATTAACCGCATGCCATCGGGCGGGGAACCCCCAATCATGCGGGTTGGCGATCACCCAAACATTAACCGCATGCCATCGGGCGGGGAACCCCCAATCGTGCGGGTTGGCGATCACCCTAACATTAACCGCATGCCATCGGGCGGGGAACCCCCAATCGTGCGAGTTGGCGATCACCCTAACATTAACCGCATGCCATCGGGTGGGGAAACTCCATCGAATATAGCATCCCAGTCGACCAAAGGGAGACCGTTTTCGATCTCGGATAAGCAACCTGTGCAGAAAAAAAAACCGATGAGAAAAAGCATTGAGCCCAAAATTTCGGGTTCTTTGGCCAACAAAACCGACGATGGTATCGCGATGGAAGACATTACAACAAGGTATGGATATTCGGATTCACCCATTAGCGTTAATAATAAGGGAGATGGGATAGTGATGGACCAAATACGTGGCAAGATTCCGAGATCTTTTTCGGAATCTATTAACAATTTGAATACGGTGATGGATCGCTTGGAACTCTGCTTAAAATGCATCAGAATCTTAAAAGAAAAGGAGGAGGCGCTTCGATGAACAGAAAAGCGAGTAAAAGATCGTATATCTCGATGATTACCATTTTACTTATCATATTCTCGTTATATTCTTCAATTTTAGACGATTTTAAAAAAGGAAGCGAGTCTTTACAGAATTCTAATAAAATATCTTGGGATTCGGATATCTCTTTCGATGTATTTGAGCATAGAATCAATTCCGCAGATGGAAACTATTCGATCTTAAATTATAATAGTTCTTTTGATCGCGTGTTCGGATTTCTTCCCGGCCATTATGTTTTCAATTGCACTTTGGATATGAAGAAGGGGTATAACATCTATTTTTATAGCCGGGCGTATTCCGCGGGCTATAATTATAATTCGAGTCTCGAGATTTGGGATCCTCTTGATCGATATTACCATATCATGAATGAATCTTTCAATTCCGGGATTTTGGAGAACAGTGCATGGAGTACCGATTATGGCACTGCAATTGAAGGTAAATATCGAATTGTTGCCCATTTCATTATATCAACAAATATTTCTTTGCATGTGAAAATTCAAGGGTTGGGTGCCATCATCAATGAGTTTTATCCGGCGGGAAAGATTGGCGATCTGTTTTATGATTATCGTGTATTTAATGAGTCGGTGCGGACCCATGAATTTTATATTCCCATGGATAGCGATACAGAATACACATTTAATCTAATCCGGGTCACGCCAATTTCGGAATATATCAAAACAACCTATTATCCGGGAGAAAATTATCCCTATGTCAATGGGTATATCAATTTGGAGGGTATTCGGTTCTATTTATGGAATAATATCACAACGGTGGCATATAAGCAAGAGAATAGCGCCTTTAAGGCCTTAATCGGCTCGTTTACCAATGGAACGGTGAAATTTACCGTTGAAATGAGCGGTATTTATACGAATATGGTGTTTCTTTTTCAGTCATATTCTACGCAACGCATCGGTGATGGCCCCGATCCGAGTCCGACAAATTCAAATTCAACACAAAATAATTCGATCGATGAATTTCTTCATGATGCGCAACAAGCGACATTCAATTTCATGTTTAATGACTCGGTAATTTTGGTCGGCACGATCATACTGTTGATCTCAGGTTTGCTCATTTATCTTAAAGCACAAAGTACGGTATATCTCATCGAATAAATCGGTTCTTTACAGTCTCAACTGTTTTTTTAAAAAAAAAATATCAATCCCGATAAACGGAGAGGTAATTTACAGTGCAAGCCAATCCAAGGAAATCAATAATACAAAAATCAGAAAATGATGATACGATGGTCCAAAATGCCGAAAGTAAAAGAGTGGGTGTATTGATTCAAGAGGACCGGATTATCGACCTTGAATATTCTAACGACATTAAAGAACGCAAAAATTTTCCGCAATGCATTTCAAAATCTGTTGCGGAGATCTTGCACAACGAGAAAATTACAAAGTTATTTCCACCCCAAACAGATACGATCGAATTTTCGCTTAATACGGATGGCAATATTTTAATAAATCTTCCCACCAGCTGTGGAAAAACGCTGATCGCTGAAATCATCATGATCGAGACTATCTTGAAAACTAAAAAGAAGGCCCTTTATCTTGCACCATATAAAGCCCTTGCGAAAGAAAAGGCAAATGGATTGAAAGAAAGGTGGGAAAATTTGGGCTTGACCATCGTCCAACTAACCGGAGGTCAAAGCGTTTCCGATCAGACCTTGCATTCATCGGATATTATTATTTTAACAAATGAAAAAGCGGATATAATTTTCAGAAACAAGAAACGCGAAGCCCTTTTTCAATCAATCGGGCTTATCATTTGTGATGAAATCCATATGTTGGGTGAGGGCAATAGGGGGATGACTTTGGAAGTTTTACTCACCCGTTTTTTATTTTCAATGCGAAAGCACCTTCTTAATTGCAGGATCATCGGATTATCTGCTACTGTTGGAAATCCTCATGATTTAGCTCATTGGTTTGATGCGACTCTTATACGATCGAAATGGCGGCCTGTGGTGCTGCAAGAATTCATTTATTGCAACGGTAAAACTTTCGGGAATCAATATGATCCCCAAAAATATTCGGTTCACAAACAACTAATCTCAAATCGAAAAGACGATCTTATTCGATTGGTCAAAAATATCCTTCAAACGAATGCCCAAGCCTTGGTATTCATGAATACAAGAGCCGAAACCGAATCTATGAAATCAATTTTAAATAAAGAAGGGTTTAAAAATGAAATCGAGTTCCATCACGCCGGATTGGATGACAAAGAAAAACATGAAAGAGAGACGGGATTCAAAAAGGGCGAGATAAAAATTCTCCTTTCAACAACAACTCTTGCTGCGGGAATCAACCTCCCGGCTACCTATGTAATCATCTATAATCCAACAATGCCGGGGTTGTCGGATGAAGAGTATATTAGTGTCATCTCATATAATCAAATGGCGGGTCGGGCGGGAAGAATCGGATTGGCAGACAAAGGAATTTGTTTTATTTTAGCCGAAAACGCTAAAGAAATCGAAGAATTTCATAAGAGATATTTGAAAGGAACGCCGGAAAACATTATTTCCGAATTTGACTTGGACAAAAACGAAATCAATGAAGATCAATTAAAATATGCGATATATTCCATTGCACCAAACCCGATCATTAACCTCCAAAAACATCTGTTAGGGTTTTTTATTTTGCCAGAAGTCAACACCATTTCAAATGTTATGGAATTTATGGAGAATTCCTATTATTTTTCGTATCAAAAATCCGAGCATGTTCGAACTCAATTTGAGAAGTACGTAGTGGCCTCTATAGAAACGCTCGAACAGAAATTCGGGATGATAAATCGAAAAGAAAATAATGAATTAATACTCTCTCTTTTAGGATTTCTGACGGTTCGCATGTATATTTATCCGGTATCGGCACATTGGATCCGCGTGAGATTTAAATCTCTTTTTGAGTATTCCCAAAAAAGTGCTGACTTCGACCTCGGTAAAAGATCCAACAAAGATATTGTTTACCTTCTCTATTCACTCATAAACCTACCGGATGCGACTACGAGAATCGGAACCTCGAATGATTTGGAAAAATGCTATCCGATAAAGGCGCTTCTTGAGCATTCCGGCTATCTTACTTTCGCCGATCAACACCTTCTCCAGAACTTTGGGCTTTTCTCACATGATGCGACTATAAGAGCGCGCTGTATCGGAAATTTGAAAGCAATCTCGATTTTAATCGATAGAATGAATGGAAAAGAAGCTCATGATATTTTAAATGAATACGAGTACGGGATCACCGATTATACCGATCTTTGGATGAAATTTTGCGAACTGATGAGAAAACTCGATTTAATCATTTCTTTTTCAGGGTATTATTCGTATAAAAATATTGTAGGCTTGAAATCAATGTTAAAATATATTACTTTGAAGATCATGTATAATGTCGATGATAAATTATTGAATCTCTGTCAGATCGATGAGATCGGAAAAGCGACTGCCGAAAAACTCTATAAATTGGGGATTAAGAATGCTGAAGATATAGTGAATGCAAATGACCTAAATTTGATGAAAATTCCCCGAATCGGAGAGAAAAAAATGATAAAAATCAAAATTTCAGCAA
>CAZUTM010000265.1:0-4293 GCA_964623665.1 uncultured archaeon | reverse complement strand
CCAATCTCCATAGAGTAGCGCGGAACCCACAAGCCACCCGCTAATAACAAAAAGAGCAATCCCGAGTCCTTTTCCATCCGAAAGTCTCGCCAACCCTTTGTATTCACCTTCAAATTCCGGTTTCGGTCTGCGAAGCGCAAAGTACGGAAGCAGCACAAACGCACCCAAGAAGAAGGACCCGATTGCAAAAATCCACCAAGGCGCGGGTTGATTTTTCCCATCACTGGCCAACACCGCAATATGAAGCAGTGGCCATACTCCCATCAGATTGAAAAGTGCGAAGATGACCCAATTTACGCTTGCGGTGTCCCCCGAAATCATTTTTTGTAAAAGTTCATTCGTTTCGGGCCCCGAAGGCGGAGCAAATACAAACGCGTAGACGCTGAACAAAATCCAAATTATGAGCCAAAATATATTGGCAAAATCCATTTTAATTTTCAAAAAGATCACCGATCCAGAGGAGATCTCATCAAATATTAAACTTATCCTTATATAAACTAAATAAAACCAAAGTTTTGTTACCTTTTCAAAGTGGAAACTGCAGAAAAGAGAAATACGGAAAATATAAATGCTGGAGTTTTCATTTTGAAGTTATGATATACGGGGTCTATCTGATCGATGGAGATTCGGGGATTCTGTTGTTGGAGCGATTTTTCCATCAGTTAGATAAGAAAAAGATGCCCGAAATCAAAGTTATAACCAATTTTTTTTCCGAGCTTAACACGATCATCGATGATATTCAGCTTGCGATGGTAAAAGGCCGTGATCTTTCCAATATGAATCGAATTATTTCTTCCGAAAACAGTACGATTATTTTGCATTATTATGCTGCGGGTCGTATACTTATTTGTTCGATTTCAGATCCGGATGATGAAAACGCAGAGATAATCGAGGTAATGAAGCGGGTAGGTTTGCGTTTTTGGAACCGATATCATGCAGAAATTGAAGCCTTCCGCTTAGGCAGCGAGAAGCCGGTCTGCAAGGGCTTTGATTATGAGTTGGATATTCTCTTTTTTGCGGGAAAAGTTGCATATCATCTCCCTCAATTAATAATTGGTCCTAATGCGCTGGATCGGATTCGCAAAGTTGCCGTAATCGATGATCTGGAATATAAAGTGGCATTACTCTGCAACGGGAAAAATTCGGAACATAAAATCGTGAAGGACCTAAAACTTTCGCAATTTCAGATGCGGAAAATCATTCAAAAACTATTAAAGAACGATATCATCGAGTTTGTTTGAAGAAGAAACCCGCACCACAAAAATATTAAATTTGTAGAATGCCAATTAGATCACATGAATACAGATGCGATAATTTGGTTGATTAGTTTTATAGCAATCTATCTCATCTTTTTGCTGTATGATCTTTTCGGTCGGCAAGAAAAATTGGGTTATTTGGGATATTACGCCGCCCTTTTACCCGCGAATTATTTATGGGCTTTGGTGGTAGATCCCGCATATCCGGAATTGCAATCCTTTGGTGTTTTGGGTGCAATGAGCATATTAGTCCTTCTTTGGATCTTATTGGTTGTTCGTGACTTGTTCTTATCGAAATCCGAGAGAAAAGATGCGGATGATATTGCTGTGAATGTTATCATCGGATTAATTATTCAGCTAATCTTTTGTATTATTTTACCCACACTTCCTAATATAGGTGAAAATTTTAAGACTGGGTCTTTTGCCGTATTCAATTTTCTATGGCTCCCCCAATTTAACGGTGATGGTGTTATGAGTAGCGGTGTGATCATTGCCTATAAAACATTAACGACCATCCTGGTTGCATTATTGGTTCTTCCCACGGTGAGTTCACAGAAAGGAAAAAAGAGGAGCGGAAAAGCGATTTTAATTTTGACCGCAATTTTTGCAGTTCCATTTGCTTGGGTAGCATTCATTTGGTTACCCGGAGTGTCCATGATCCCGCTCTTATTCTTGATTTGTGTGTTATTTGCAGCCCTTATGTTCAAGATTACAAGCGGATAGTAAACGGAATCAATGTTCATCAATTTTTTTTAAAAAATTTATCATTTTTTAGAATTCGAATTCATTCTTTTACCCCATAAAACTATAGTAGCAAAACAAGATCCGGAATAATCAAAACAACCGCATCAATTGTTTTCCTACATACGATTTATTTTTGGATAGATTTCATTTGCAGATAATGCGCCCACGATTAATACAATCAATTATCAAAGAAAAATTCGAAATATATCCATTTCTCAATAAATCGTTTTTTTCCATAAATACTGAAACATTTGCGTTTGGGATGTTTCAAATGGAAAAAATGAATCGTATTTTTATCTGGAGCAAACTTCAAATTGCTTGAAACCAATACTCACTCGTGTATGCCTATTATTATAAGTTTGAGCGGATTCCTTATCGAAATTTAGTTAAGATGAGACTTATTGAAATAATAATTTTGCTTTTGTCGATTTATCTTCTTTCTATTTTGTGGATTCTCTTTGATTCCATTGCGATCGCTCCTTTCGAGTCTTCCTTTTCTGTTGTACTCATTGATTCGCAAATATTTTCTCAAGCGGTTGATTTCGGCTATAATATGATGTGGATTTCTATTGCGGTAAATTTTATCATTGCTTTATGCTATCGAAAATTCCAATCCTTAACGAAATTGAATGTTTTAAAGCAAGATCTGAAAGATGTCGAGATTTTAAAGCGGATTAAAGATTCGGTGGAGTTGGAGCGGGTCGGTGCACTCCGGAACCAACAAGTTATGATTATTTCCATTTTTCTTTCGATTCTATCTAATATTGTGCTTTTAAATTTTTTTCCGAGAAGATTTTTGTTATTTCCTTCATATGTCAATACCCCCGACCAAAGTTTTATTAGCAATTACTTTGAATATCAATCATTTTTTATTTTAATGATTGTTCTCTGTTTATTCTCCAGTATCACCATAATCACAATCATTTTATCGACGATAAGGCAAATCCGGGATATAAACCGAGTATTATATAAGCATGAGGATTCGAAAAAGGTTGATCTTGACAAACCGATTAAAAGGATGTCGATGCAGCAGAAACATCAGATACGTATGCTTGCGTTTGAGGAAGAGAAGAAATTATATGAGATTAAGGCTCGAGAAAAGATGATCAAAATGGTCGAAAAGGAGCAAGAATATAATCTGACCGTGAAAACCCAATTAGAGAAAGATCAGAAAATTTTAGAAAGAGCTAAGGAAATTATTATATCGAATATGGAGCAATTGAAGAGGGGAATCATTCCGAATTTGATCCCGCTGGAAAATTTACTGGATGGTACCGGATTCCCAGAGGGTTTTGAAGAAAAAGATGCAAAGATTAAAGATCACTCAGAAATCGGAGATTCCGATCAATCAAGGAGTACAGAGATAATAAAGAAAAAAGAGGACCGGAAATCTAAAAAAGATAAACAGAAAGCGATGAAGGATAAATTTGATTTTCGTTGAATGATTCTGTAAGCAATGAGTAATTTAATTACCCTTCTTCGAAACTATTTTTTACTTTTCGGTGTCGTTCTGCCATAATTCGAAGAGTTCTTCCACAATGAAAAATGCAAGTTTCGGATTTCGGTGTTTATCAAGGATGCCGCTATTTTCATATTCCAGCGGGCGTTTGGTGTAATCGATGACCGGAGTGCAACGATAATCGTGGAAATAAGAGATGAATCCTCCGGCGATCCATGGCCTGCTTCTCATCACCGAGATTGATTGTTTCAAATGTTCCAATTGAAGGTTTTCTGACCAATATGCGTGCTCAAACGATTTATAATTTGCGATAGCGCTTATTCCGAATTCTGCAATCATCACAAGTTTATCTTTCAAATCAGGATTATTCTGCTGAATGTCTCGAAATTCATTTAATTCTTCCGCGAACCTTAGAGTATCAGAAAATCTTCGCTTTTCTAAAGCCGAAATATTACCCAAAGCGATAATGTCTGTATATTTGAAACATTTATCGTTTTTTGGATTGTTTGAGATATACAAATGCAACCGAGTGGGGTCGATTTCTTTTCCAATTTCGTAAATTTCTTTTATAAATTCAACGGATTCTTGGCAAGCAGTGTCACAATCATTCAAATGAACCCATCCGATAATACAAGTGTGGTTTTTATCCCGATGAATCATTTCCCATGATTGCCTTTGGGCATTTATCAACATCTTCGGATTACTATACTCTTTAGCGGTTAATCCTTGAATCGGAAAATCCTCAAAAACGAGTAAGCCCATCTCGTCAGCTAAATCAAGTAATCCTTCATCATTGGGATATCGACATATTCTAAAACAATTGATATTGGCTTC
>CAZUTM010000264.1:0-4374 GCA_964623665.1 uncultured archaeon | reverse complement strand
AACGTTTTATTGAACCAATCGGTGAACCGTTCCCGAAAGCCCGCTTTGTTTTCAGAATCTTCCAAAGTCGCTTCCGCCATCAATTTTATTTTCCACGCTTCAAATCGATTCTTGATCGCTTCTTTGTCTATAAATGATGGATTTTTAATGAGCGATTCGATATCGGATTCGTTCCAAATTTTATTGACGGCGATTTTCATCGGATCCGGCGAATTCAATAAAAGATTCCAAATGGTGGATCCAAAAAGTTGTGATTGGATTTTTGGAAACTGATATCCGTGAGCACCTAAACATTTGAATGATTTCTCTGAATTCAGAATTTTGTCCCATTGAATTCTGTGAACATATTTTCCATGTGTGTAGTCTTCAATAGAATAAATTAAGTCCAAAGCAATTTTTTCTTTTGGATTTGCATGAAGAACGATAAATTGACAAAAATTTTCAATATTGAACCACTGGTAATGAAAGAAATTATCCGTAAATGCCTCTTGAATGGTTGAAAACAGTTTCTTCAGTCGTTTCTCGAATTTTTTATTATAATTTCCGGTGACGGGTACCTCATGATTACCCAATACAAAAATCAATTTGACATTATGCTTGTTGATCGATTCGAATAAATCGAATATTTTAGAATAGCGCAAGACAATATCATGGGCCCCATCCATGATCATGTCGAACACATCGCCCAAAAATATGATGGACTTCAGAGATTCTCGAAACTTTGGATCTGAATTTAATTTAAAAAGAATATTGGTAAGAAAATCTTTGAATTCATCGTGAAGAGTATCCCCGCCGCCGAAATGGACATCACTGGTAAAAATGATTGTAGGATACCCGATCTCCTTTTTGATAGAAATAATCAATGCGGATTCAGAGGTTTGAATCAATGTTCGATTTGAATTTTCAAGGCTTTGCGCATCATTGGATGAATTCATCATGATTCTCAATTTTAATAAAGGATGAACGAAAAATAAAAGTTGCGAAATATATTTTTTAGAAAATATGGAGAGAGCCCTCCATGGAATTATCAACGATAAAGATTGGGGCATCAAAATTATACAGACATTTAGAAATCTAATTATCCGTACATTAAATCGCTTCCGCCACCATGGAGACTTTCGAAATATTGGATAAATTTAATCGGGTGGGTGATTCCTTGAAATTGCAATCGATCGTTATACACTTTCCCGTTTTTGATTTCACCGACAACGATGGCCGGAACGCCCTCTACGCCATATTTGCGGGCGAGATCTTGGAACTCGAAACTCTCGATTATTTCACTTCGGATAGCCCCCTCTGATGCGATTGCCAGTTTATTGGCATTCAATGAAGCGACGGGGCAATAGGGGCATGTAGGAGAAATAATCGTGCGGACAAGCTTTCCCTTCAATTTTTTTGCCCGTGATCGAAAATCTTGATCCAATTCGGTGGCGCCCGTTGAAGCGATCACCAATGTCTTAATGAAAACCGCGCTTTCGGAGCCAAACGGAGCACCCGTAAATAGAATATTGAAATCCGGCAAAAATATCGAAGGAGTTAGCGTTATTCCGAATTCTTTTCCAGCATCAGGATTCTGCACCAAGGAAAATTCGGATACCTTGATCTTTCCATTTGATGCCGTTTCTATATATTTCAAGTATTCGCTGGTTTGCGGGCATGCCATGCATGAAGGATATTTTTCATTCTCTTTGGTTGAAAAGAAAAAAACTCGAACATCATTTTTTAATTGTTTAAACTCGGCTTCTATCGCTTTTTCATTCTTAATAATAAACATTGTTATACACCGCTTTGATATATTTACCCAAACATATAAAGATTGCGAGGAATTAGGGGTTTGGAAATTGAAAATCATGAAAACGAAACTAAAAAAGCAGAAGTAGCGTCTGTAATGGGAAAAAGATTATATTATATATAATTGATAAGAAAGGCCTCGAGTTCTGCATCCAATTTCACAAGATTTGCATTGCCCTCTTTAATTTTTTGAATTAAGCCTTCTTCTTCAAGATGCTTTAGGTGGTACGATAGGTTTTGAACGGAGATTTCAAGCCGATCGGCTAACTCTTTCTGTGAAATTTCTTTCTTTTCGGCCAAAATTCGCAAAATCTCTCCTTTATTCTTAACTCTCAATAACACCAAAGCAGCTTTTTTCTTATTCGAAAGGCTTTTCATGAAATAGGGGAAATATCCTTTGTAATTGGTGGTTTCAAAGGATACGATTCGGCCCTCTTGCAATAATTTGTTTGTGTGGTATTGACAAACTCCAACGGTTCTGTTGGTGTCCCGAATCGTATTTCGGAAGAATATACCCGGCTTTTCTTTAACTAAATCTTCGATTTCTTGCCTCAGCGGGATAACGGGAGTCGAGCCTTCTTCTCTTGCATGGATATCGCTGATAGTGGCATTAGCATTAAAAATTGCCATCAAAATTAGAAAAGCAATACCAAAAACCTTTTTCCTTTGAGCACTTGTCGCCATTTGCACCTATACAAAAAAGGCGCTCTTTGGTATATAAACGAAATGGTTCGCGGTTTTGAAATGTTGAAAAAAATGAATTGAAATATACATAAAATCTTCATGGGCAAGTGCCTAAATCGATATCTTGAATTACGATCAAGCCCGCGGCCATAAAAATAATAAGCACGATGCAGTAAAATGCAAAAGGAAACAACGCTTTCCATTTTCTATCCGGAATTTTTTCGATGATTTTTGCCATTCCAAAATTAACAACAAAGAGAATAATTACGACGACACCATATTCGAATCCATACGCATAAAACGGCATATTATTTATTTGATTCACGCTGAAATATCCGATTTCATTTCCCGGGGCCCAATACGGCCATTTTTGGACTAATAATCTTGACACAAAGAAAATCACCCATGTAAAGAGAATTCCTTCCTTTGCCTTTTTGATATCCAAGTCTGTGGTATAATAGAAATACACGCCTATGAATGCTCCGCAGAAATGAACCAAATCATAGACAATCTGAACGATATAAAGATGGTCCGGCGGATTGAGAGTAGCAAAGGCCGCCATAATCGGGAATGCAAGGAGTGCCATAGTAGAATGTCTTAATTTCTCGTTTCCGGTAATTAATGCAATAACACCGATTAAAAATGTGAAGAAACAAAGATAAATGATGTTGTGCAAATTGTTCGTTGAATAATAGATGACCTGACCGTTCTGCATTTCCCAGACCATATCAAATAAATTCAAGTCGAAATGCTGATTGGGTCCATTATAACCGCATTGTTTCCATTCATAAATCCAGCCATCCCATGTGGCATAAAAAAGCGTCACCGCAATCCAAATTCCGCCAAAAATATACCCCATTTTTCTTTCTTTGAGATTTTCATTCAGCTTCATAGGCGTGATTTCGTTCACAAAACATAAAAAGATTTCTGATAAAACGGCGAAAAAAGAAATGGCTTCAGAGATTTCTGATAAAACGGCGAAAAAAGAAATGGCTTCAGAGATTTTTGATAAAACGGCGAAAAAAGAAATGGCTTCAGAGATTTTTGATAAAACGGCGAAAAAAGAAATGGCTTCAGAGATTTCTGATAAAACGACGAAAAAAGAAATGGCTTCAGAGATTTCTGATAAAACGACGAAAAAAGAACCGAATTTTAAGAATTCATCATAATGGTTTTCCGCAATAGGGGCAGAAGCGAAATTGTGTGCCACAAGACCCGCATTTGATTCCTTCTGTTGCAGAACTTTCGATTTTATGTTCCTGGGCCGTCGGTTTTTCCGGTGAAGGCATTGCTACCTTTTTCTCCGGTTCTGCGCCTTCCGCACGTGGGATCTGTGGGAGGTTTCTCTTTTTAGCTGGCGGAGGCGCCGAAATTGCCGCTTGATTCGATGCCTTCATTGCTTCCGATGAATTTTCATCAACAACACCATCGTCTTTCACTTCTCCTAAAGAACTCGGACGAGAGATCCGATTTTCGGGAGGTTTTTCAAGACTGACAGATGCCGCTTCTTCTTTTGTAATCTTGACTCTTCCTTTATCTTCATAATTCCTTTTGGCTTGTTGTCTCACAAATCCAACGGTTTTCATAATCTGGTGGGGATTAATGTTCGGAATGGTCATTACCATCAGAATCCAGCGGGTGATATCATCAGCATTCGGTATTTTAGACAAATCTGAGTCTTGGAAGACATTCGAATCCAAAATTTCATCGCCCTTTGATAATCGAACCGCCCACTTGTTATTAACGATTCCCATAGAAAGGCGATATGAACTTCCGGGAATGCCCAACTCTGTGGTGTAGGGAATAAACTCATCACTTTTTCCGCTCATGATATTTTTATTTTCTTTGAAGATCCTTATAATCTTTTGCACAATGCAATTGAACAAATCAGCCCGAATC
>CAZUTM010000263.1:0-4508 GCA_964623665.1 uncultured archaeon | reverse complement strand
TTTTTACCAAGAACAAGAAAGAATTCTGCTCACAATTGACCCGAATTTCAACGATATCAAGAGTATTTCCACTGGTTAACCCTTTGGTCCATAATTCGTTTCGGGAGGTGCTCCAGAACGTCGCTTTTCCCAATTCAAGGGTTTTTTTCAAGGCTTCTTCATTTACGTATGCGACAATGAGAACATCCTTGGACTCGACATCTTGAACCACGACGGGAACCACATCGTTATTCTCGGCAATTTTTTTGAAAATCGACCTCATCTTTTTAAAATCGAATTTTAAGGCCAATCCTTTTTCTATTTCTTCGTGACCGCTCATAATAATTCACACCGGGTATTTCCATTCATTGATTTAATCAAATAGAGACATATCAACATCTTTTTCACTGCCTTCTCCACTTTCATCATCTTCATCACCCTCATTGTCATCCTTTGCAATAGGATACGATTTTGTGATATCTTCAACCCATTCAGCTTTCCGTGCGAATGTCATGTATCCGGTGTGTCCAACCATTCGACTTTCCGGTCTTGTAGCATTCGGCTTGGTTTGAATGGTCCGCTTTAATAATTCGTAGGTATTAATATCCGCAAAGCCCGCTTCCTTTAATGCTGCCACATTTTTGATAACTTGCTCCACCACGGGCGAGAATAAACAAATCATACCCGAATTGCGAAGCAATTCATGCGCCTTTTTGACCATCACCCAAGGCGCACCCATATCCAACATCACAAAGTCAATATCCCGGAACTCCAAATCCTTAAAATCTTTCAGTTCGATGGAAACAATATCAGAATACCCCATGGAAGCGACATTCTTTCGGGCTTGCTTGACCGCTTCATCCCGAATATCGAAGGAATAGATATGCCCGTTTGGGGACACAAAACGCGCCATGATTGAAGTAAGAGACCCCGATCCGCATCCCGCCTCCACCACTTTAGCCCCGGGTCGAAGATTTGAATATACAAGAATGAGACCAATATCCTCCGGATATATAATTTGTGAAGCCCTCGGCATATGCATAATCATATCGGAAGGGAGGGGTTCGAATAAATATAAAACAACATTACCGGGCGTGGAACGAACATAGGAGCCGAATTCCTTTTTACCGATGATGTCATCCCATGCAAAACCGCCAACATGACAAACAAACTTCTCTCCCGATTTTGCTTTGCGTATCCAACGCTTTCTTGAATCAAGGACAATGAAGACCATATCTCCATTTGAAATCGTTTTCATTGTTGAATAAAAGAAATGAAAGGGTTGAAAATTTTTCGGTTTTCTTTGATCAAAGCGCGATTTGAACTTACTATTGAAAAACGAATACGCAAAATTCGACTAAAACCTTAAGAGATACCAAAGTGAAACGCAATCGATTTAATGCCCAATTCTCAATTTTGATTTCCTAAAATGAGGGGTGCTGAAAAAGTCGAAAGATTTAAATGCAAGGAAACTCGCAAATCTTAATAATAGTATAGGATTTTTAAGAGTAACTCAATTTATTTTTTGAGTAAAATAATACTGCGCTGAGATTAAACCATCAGCTACAATGTGTTACGAGGAGAATTTAGGTAATGTTGAACACAGAAGAAAACGAAAGCGCGAAAGTCGAAGAAAAAAGCGAAGAGGAAGCGGTCAAGGCCGTTTCCGATGAAAGCGCTATTGAACAGAATTCCGAGAGTCAAGCTCTTGAAACCGATGGTAAAGAGAAGAAAGAAAAAGGCGGTAAAGGGAATAAACAACGAAGATCAAAGAGAAAAGAAAAGAAAGAGAAAGAGAAGCAGGAACCAAAAATTATTATTCCCAATCTTGATACCATCGATGACTTGGAATATCTTCAAGAGAAAAGAGATTATCACAATCAAGTGACGAAGGAACAGATTAACCGGTTGAAGCGGATTAAACTCGAAATCGGGTCGCTCGTAGAGAAAGTGAGAGAATATAAGAAGAAACGAGACGAACTCAATAAGAAAGTTCAAGCTATGAAGAAAGAGAAGGATGAACTTATCAAAAAGAACAAAGAACTGTTCGAGAACATTAAAACCGCAAAAGTTCAAGATGTTAAAGAGAAATCCAATGATTCCAAAGCGAAAATCAATAAAATCAAAAAACAAATTAAAGAACTTGAACTTGAAATTGAGACCGGAGATATCGCAATCCAAGAAGAGAACGAGATTGTGAAAAAGATTCAAGAGCTTGAGCACCAGCTCCAAGAATTCACATCCCAATTTAAACCATCCAACGAATTGAAAGGAATGTACAATGAATCCAAAGAGATTAAGGAGAAAATCCAAGGTATTAACAATGAAATTCAAAAGATTGCTGAAGAATCTCAAGGATTCCATCTTCTCTATGTGGACACCACAAAAGATATTGATGAGTACAATAAAGAACGATTGAATATTGAGAAAGTATTGGATGAGAATAAAGCGATTGCGGATGAATATCATAAAGCCTTCATAAAATTATCAAAGAAAAAACAGAAGGTCAAAGAACTTGGAGAACAAATGGTTCGTACACAATCCCCGTACAAATCAAAGAAAATCAAAAAAGAGATCCAAACGATCACGCTCAAAGAAGCAAAAGCGAAACAAGAGCAAGGAAAGAAACTCAATATCTTCGAAGTTCGTGCTTTGTTAGAAGAAAACATGAAAAAGAACTAAGCATTCTTTTTCGCCGACAATATTTTTTCATTTTATTTCATTCTTCATTTAAAATTTAACCAAATCAATGCTCCCGCTTTCGATTCTCTTTACAAACCGTTACTTAGCCAACCGGACGAGCTTTCGAAACCATTATTTTGTGTGCGGAATTTTTGAAAATATGAAGGAAACCCTCGATAAAATCGAAAAAATGCTGGTTGACCACAATAAATTATTCGAAGAATCAATCCCCTTGATAGCATCAGAGAACGTAACAAGTATTCAATGCAGAGAAGCATGTAATTCCGATCTTTCGCATCGGTATGCAGAAGGTTGGGTTAATCAACGGGTTTATGCGGGCTGCCAATATATCGATCAAATTGAAGATTTATGTATGGAATTAGCAAGGAAATATTTTCGCACGAACTTTGCAGATGTGCGGCCGATTTCCGGGGTCGTAGCAAACCTCGCCGCATTCACTGCGCTAACCAATCCAGGAGACAAAATGTGTTGTATGCCTATCCCTTCGGGAGGCCATATATCTCATGCTCCCAAAACGGCAAAAACCACCGGTACCGCAATTAACGGAACAGCCGGTGCGGTGCATGGGCTTGACGTCGAATATTTAAAATTCAATGTCGAAGAAATGAATCTTGATATCGATAAAAGTGCCCAAGTAATTCGAGAAATCAAACCTAAGTTAGTCTTATTCGGAGGCTCGGTTTTTCTCTTTCCTCATCCAGTAAAAGAGCTTTCCGAGGTTGCTCGAGAAGTTGGTGCATATGTCATGTATGATGGAGCACATGTTTTGGGGCTTATCGGATCCGGATATTTCCAAGACCCCTTACGGGAAGGTGCTCAAGTAATGACAGGTTCTACGCATAAAACATTCCCGGGCCCCCAACACGGTATTTTATTATCGGATGAAAAGGATCAAACCTTGATCGAGAAATTCAAAGCGGGAAGCTTTCCTTCGATGTTAAGCAATCATCACCTCCATAATGTTGCCGGATTAGCAGTGACTTTGGTTGAGATGTTGGAATTTGGTAAGGATTATCATGGACAAGTTCTAAAAAATGCAAAGGCATTAGCCTCATCGCTGAAGGAAAATGGAATTAATCCATTATGCGAACACAAAGGATTTACAGCAAGTCATCAAGTGGTTTGTGATATCTCTAATTTTGAATCCACGATTGGGTTGGGCGGCGATATCGAAAAAAGATTGGAGAAAGCAAACATCATCATCAACAGAAACCTCCTTCCAAATGATATCTCGAAATTCAAGAGAAGTTATATGAATCCCGGCGGAATTCGACTCGGAACATCCGAAATCACACGATTGGGAATGAAGGAAGAAGAAATGAAAATCATAGCCGGATTCTTTAAAGATGTTTTGGTGGACAGAAAAGATCCCGAAGACATCAAAAAGAAAGTAATTGAGTTCAAAAAGGGCTATCAAAAAGTTCAATATGCATTTCCGCACAATCGAACCGCCTTTGAATACATAAAATTTTAAATCTTTTATAATTCAGTTTTTTTCTTGAATTACGTTTTCAATTTTTTTGCATTCACGTTTTCAAGATTCAATATCTTTTCTTAGTAATATGCGGATAAATTCTAAAAAGCAGTTATCAATGAGATCAACGAGATTCTATATTTGTCCGATAATTGTGGATTTTCGTTATCATCGGTGATCAATGAAGATCTATTAATTCTATTAGTCAATTTTGTTGTCATTCACGCATGGGTTTTTGGATCTTCTGTTTCCTTTTGGATCTTCTTCTCCATCGCTTTCTCCAACTCGAAGATATCCACTTCAATTTCTCGGGTTTTCCTCGCAACCTCGCTGACCCAATTCCGAACGGTGC
>CAZUTM010000262.1:0-4614 GCA_964623665.1 uncultured archaeon | reverse complement strand
ACCGATATCCGCATCCGCACCGATATCCGCATCCGCACCGATATCCGCATCCGCACCGATATCCGCATCCGCATCGATATCCGCATCCGCACCGATATCCGCATCTGCATCCGCATCGATATCCGCATCCGCATCCGCATCATTCTCCATGGCATCGGAAGATCCCACCAATGCTGAGATTGATGAAAACATTAGGTAGAATGTGAGCAATAACCCTGTAATCAACGCAGCGATGCAAAAATTATAGATAATCAGCACAATTTCTTCAAGCATGCTCTTTCCCTCCGTTTCTGATTGTAATATGCGATAACTTGAATTTATAATTGCCGTTGATGTTGTCATTTGAAACAATAAAAACATAAAAAATGCGCATAAACGCATAAAAAATTCGGCTGCAATTTGGTTAATTGATTAAGAGATGAAAGAAAAGGGCTTAAATGATTAAGATTTAATGGAAAGTTTGAAGGCTTCCATGGATTTTCGTTTTCATACCATATTCTTCTTGTGTAAGCATCATTAAACATAACGCTTGTAATTGCTTTATAAAGGGAAGTTCAACCATGAATTTAATCATGAAGCAATCTTCAATGGTACATCCGGGTGCAATTCCTTTCTTTTTGAATGCTTCAATAGGCCGGATAATGGCTAAAGGCTTGATATTATTGGTTAATGGAAAGATGTTATAATTAAACCGCTTGAAATCACCTACGGCATAAATTTCTTTGCGCTGATTTCGGTTCTTGATGAATAGTTTTTGCTGAAATGCTTCAAAAACGGATTTCTCTACCGATCCCACAATAGTCCCGTTTTGGTCCTTGAGATAGATTTCCGGAATCGATGAATGAGTGCTTTTGATCATTTCGATGATCATGTTTGCATATACATCGCAGATCTTCAGTTGAATGCTTTTTGCTTTGACCTTTCGGATAATAAGCCCAAGGAGTCCATTGCGTTCGTTGAATATCCCGCCTATGTTTGTATCCATGATATTTTTTCGGATTATGTAGTGGTCGGATTGTCCGAGTGGTAACCCTTTTTTTTGGGTATATGTCTCCTCGAACCATGCCTCAATGCCGTAAAAATTGAAGTCAGATGGCTTGACCGGCTGTATTCCACAATATGGGCAAAGCTCTTTGCTCAACAGAACAAGACCGCAAATAGCGCATAAATACATGATAATCATATATAGAGAGCCTACTATTTATAATTTTATTGGAGTCGGTCGATATTTCGAAATATATCAATTAAATTGTTAAAAATGATCGCATATTTGATCAAAACCGATCATTAATAAGTCCAAAGGTATAACATACATAATATTTGCTGAACTTCTAAACAGAATTCAATCATGAAAATATGTAATGGAAAAATATTTAATTTTAAAGGAAATTATAGAATCGGAATATCTTCTAAAAGCAATAAGGCATTTCAGGGTAGAAACGCGCGATTTCGAATACATTGATTGTCTATCAGTTTTCGGTTGAAAGATTGTTATTTTCGTTGAGTCGAACTTACTTATGCACCTATATTTCTTTCTAAGCCATGAATCATCTTGAATTTGTTTTTTTTCGGTAATGAAATTTTTTCTTTCAATCGAGCAAGAAACTTTTATATTGTTTGCGATTCAAATATTATTGTCGTCGATCGACGTAGGTGAACGTTATGGTTAAAATCACTAAAGAATTTACCCCCGCTGAATTGAAAGGTGCGGTGGAACAATTTAGAAAGAAATATGAATCCGGTGCTCTTGATGGAAAAGAAGATGCAATTCTCTTCTATAAAGCACTTGCCGAAGCATATTTCTTATCAAAGGAAAATGCTGATAGCGACAAGCAAGAATACGCTGAAACCCTTGATGATGATGTCGAGGAATACACCAGCCTTGCATATGCTATCGAAGTTCGAGGCGGTCCAAAAATCTGCCTTTTAATGAAGGAAGGAGAATTCAAATTCGGAACTTGGGAAGGTCCCTATGCAGAAGTTCCTGGCTACAAGCAAAATGTATATATGGAAATGACCCCCGGAACCAACCTTCAGATTATGAAAGGAAATCCTAACACCGATGCCCAGTTCTTTAGCGGAGATTTAACGGTTAAAGGGCCGTTAAAATTGGCAGTCAAACCCAGAGAATGGATTTACGCATTCTTTGAATTCCTCGGAATCGAATTGGATTAAAACAATAATATCCACGCACTCACGTGGTTTCTTTCTTTTTTCAAGTTTTCTTCAGTTTCTTTTCATCAAAGATTTTTACTGGAATTCCCACTGCCATTATTTTAAAACTTTTCATAGCCATCATCAATATTTTTCTTCCAAAGAGAGAAAAAAATTCAAATAGCTTGAACTTTTTTTCGATTCATCACTCATGAGGAACACTGCAAGAATTTCTATGCTGTTCAAACCGGCCTTTCTTATTTTGATTTCGATAATTTTATGCGGTATAAATTTTTATTTCGGTATCATAGCGGATATCGGATCTTTCGATCTTCTGTTAGCGTGGAATACTCCATCGCTTTCAAACTATATGATTTCGCTTCCGGAGGCGTTGATGGATTTTGACTCGTTTTTGGGTCATTTTTGGGAAAATGTTTTAAACGCAATGATAACGGCTTCTCAGATATTAATAATAATTGCAGATGGTGAATTTGATAAAAATTCGGAGCAAGATAAAAGAAATCAAAAAATAAACTCGAAGCATTCCAAGGTTTTGGCTATCATTTGCTTTGTTATTTGTTTAATCATGTTAATAATTGCCATTCTTGGTTCCTTATTGGATTTAGGCTATGCAAGACCCTATTTGGATAATAAAACATTCGATTTAATCCTCGGGAATTTTTATCCTCAACGCTTCAGCGAGGTATTCTTTGTATATCTCATTTTGCTGCTGGGTTTTCCATTTTTGCTATTTTCAATGGGCAAATCAATTCCGTTTTTAGAATCACCACAAGAGCAAAAATCTGATCGTAAAATAACGAAGATTGGCAAGGCCCTCTATCTTACGGCTTATTTTATCATTTTCTTCTTTATCATTATTTTTCCGGTTGATCGCGCATCATTGTCCAATGGAAATTCGATATTAGCGATGATCTACTCGGTAATTGCGTTATTTTTATCGATAGGAATCATAGAATTTATTTTATTTGCATGGAACAATAAATCAAATGAAATCCTTAGCAGAGATCCAAATCAAATCAAGTTGAATAATAATAAAATGTTAAAAATGAAATTGGCTATTGGATTGGCCGTTTTGATTGTGTTCGCTATATATAGCTTATTAATACTTCAAAATCCCCCATTTCTCCAAATCGGTGTCGTTCGTTTCTTGCAATATCTTCCCGGCATCATTTTCCGAACGTGTTTAACCATTGCTATAGTCTTGAATGCGCTATCTTACACAAAATTCAAGGAGGTCAAATAATGATGAGAACAAAAACAGACCGTAAAATCAAGGTGTTATTTATTATCTTCTCAATTATAGGTGCCATGGTCTTAGTTGTAAAAATCACAAATGATACGCCCGTGCTTCTTTTCAATCAAGTTGGCCATTTGGTCGATGATGAAAAGACTTTTCTGATTAAAAGCGCTACCGAGATAACCGGCGGATCCTATGAAATCATCAATTCTCAAGGTGAGGTCATCTTCAAATCCGCAGATATTAAATATAAAGGCCAAATTTGGGGCTATCATTATTACGAAGGGAATTATTCGACCGTAAATATTCCGGGTAAATATTATATTAGTGCGACCCTTGGAATGTATAAATTACGAAGTGGATGGATTGAGATCGGAGAAGCGATTTACAAATCCATTCTTCAAAGAGCGTATGAATTTTTTTATTACCAAAGATCGAATTGTAAAACCTATGAGCTTGTATCGGGATATCCAGGACATGAGCTTTCGCATATGGATGATGGGATCATTATAGATGGACAATGGAGGGATCTTTATGGTGGATGGTTCAGTGCGGGCGATTTCAACAAACATAATCAATGGGGCTCTCATAATTTTGGAGTTATCTTTTCTTGTTTATCCGCATTCGAGCGGATGCCCGCATTTTATTCTGCCATCGATCTTTATTCAACAGATGGAAGATTAGTTCCGAACGGTGTTCCGGATATTTTAGATGAAGCGATGTGGGGTGCCCTTTATGGAATAAAATGTATCTATCCAAATGGCACTATCCTCGGCTCGTTAGCGAGTAAACTACGCTATGTTGCACCCGAACATGATACGGACCAAATCATCGGTACGGAAGATGATCGAAAACCTGAAGAATCGCATCCAATCGCATCGGCTGATGAATCCCTTTGGTTATCGGCTTGCTTAGCGAAATTTTCCAAAATAATAGCGCAAACCAGCCTATTCGGAGGAAACTCATCTGATTTGCTTTCCTATTTTATGAAATTCAAAGCTACCGCAATCGGCATCTATCAAAACCATTCTTATCCATATAATGCCTCCGCAAATTCGTGGTGGGCTCCGCATGCAGCCCCTTTTTTGGTTGCAAGCCAAGCCCTTTTTGAGATCACGAATAACAGCGCATATGAACAAAATGCTACGTGGGCGGCCAATGCTATTTCAAGATGTATCCGAGACCTTGTTCATTCGAATGAC
>CAZUTM010000261.1:0-4655 GCA_964623665.1 uncultured archaeon | reverse complement strand
CATCCACGCAGCTGCTGAACAAAATCTGATCAACCTTGATCATCGGGGTCTAGATCCATACAATTTCAATACCGCGGAATCTATTTCATTATAATGAAATACACCACCATTATAATTTTAAACTCTTCTACACCAATTTCATCATGTCAATACAATCACACAATATCCATACTCTTAGCCACGCGCTCTTCCAAGTTTTTCTTCGAATCTGCACAATCCTCCTCGATCGCACCTCACATCCAAGCATCCCTAGTACTCACATCATCTATAGAGTTTATACACTCGCAATCCGAAATCAATCGACTCAAAATACGCTTCTTTTTTTGCTTACTTGGGCCTATGACCGGATCTCTAACAACTCGATTAATTAATATTTTTCAGACCAATGTTATACTGTTCAATCTGCCTTTGTATTACTTGCATACCCTTGCTTGCTATCACAGATATATACAGAAATCTTATAATTAAATAAAATAACCCAACTTGCCCGATTTAACAACTCAAATACTATCTTTTTCGCCCTCATCAATTCGCATTTTCACTTGATGAATTGTTCATTTCTTTAAAAATCCCTCTCTCTTTACTTTGCATGAAGAAATTCTTCATCATCATCGGTCTGATTGCAAGCTTCATTTGCATCTTGCTCGCACCAATTACTGAAAGTAATAACTCAGAATTCCCTGATATTAAGAATATACCGCACAGCGCCTCGGAAATATCATTGCGAGCAAATACCGCGGCCCTCACCGATTCGTATTTTGGATATGAATATTGGTCATACGGAAAATTAAACGGCGGAACGGTGCAACAAAACCTCGAATCAATTGAAGAATATAGGTTTGTCGCCGATTACACAAAAGCGCTTGTTGTTGATCAAGGAACAACATCAACCACATTCGGCTTTATCATCTCAGGATGGGCATCGACATCCAACATCCCCCAATACAGCACGTTCACGGGTATCCGGGTTACACTCGGAATTTGGACAAAATCGTTAACACAAACAACCAACGGAATCAGCAACGTACGTATGAAAATATCGCTATATAAGGCCGGAGCACAGAACAAACAATATGAAACAGTGATCGTGTCAGGCCAAACCCAAAATAGATTATATGTCGAGAATATTAGATTTAATAGCGTAGAATTGCTCGCTGATTTAAATTCGGGCTATAATATTCATTGGATCGAAATTTCGGCATATACAACATATATACCGTGGAATCGAGATGCACTATATCTGGATCAGCTGCTGGTTGATTTTACATATCAACCGCCAACTCCGCCCGCTGCTCCGGTTCTCACGCGAACATCGCCGCAATTTGATCCAAACGTGCAGCTTTCTTGGACAACGCCTCAATCCAGTGCCCCGATCACCGTATACCGAATATTCAGAAACGGAACTTTTTTAGTGTCAACGTCTTTAACCACATTTACAGATACCTCATCAAAAACCCTTGGACAGCAATTTTATTATACCATAACTGCTGTATCAAATCTGGGAGAATCCGTGCATTCGAACGCCGTTAGTTTGTTACTCTGTCGAAGTTTAATGCGTTCAAGAAATTAATGAAGATAAAATTAGCCGGCAAGATCAATGTGTTCGATTATCTGAATAATACACAAGATTCGGAAATGACTCTGGAAGTTATTAAAATACATTTATTCGGAACTGACTATAAAGACCTCAAAAAAGAATCGCTGTTGCGACCCGAGGATGCCGAGCTCCTGGAACAATTCAATTTGCTCAATAAAAAAATCGGAACATCGAAAATTACACAATTTGAATCGATGTGCAATAGATTGTTATCATTTGATATAAAAATGCAGAAAGAAATTTTGAAATCAAACACGCTACCCGAATGCTTTATACCGATTTGTGGATCGATTCAATATCCGGCACAGTACAATCTGCTGTTTTTTACAAAACCCGAATCGAGAACAAAGGATTACGATTGCTCCAAAACGCTGTATGCGATTTTTGTTATAAGGCCTCCGAAAATGTATAATGCTGCAAAGAAAAAAAAGAATAAAGAGGGACCAGGTGATGCCGCGGAAGCAGATGCGGAAGCAGATGAAGATACGGGTGCGGTCCCGAAAGGCCCCGAATCAACAAAAAAAAAGGATGCACAATCGGAGCAATTATATTATGTGATTGTACAACCGGTCCATAAGCGAAATCATCCGATCGATGGTGTGCGCGATATCTATACCATCATTGATGAATACCTTGAAATTCAGAAAAGTGCGACACCGGATTGCTGCTGGTTTTATTATGATGGTCTGATTGCTGCACCCAGTTGGTCGGTGTTGCGAGAAAAATTCAAAAAGACGATTTATTATGCAGCCAGCGTGGAATATAGAGAGAATTTAAATGTAGCGCACATTTTCCCGTTGATTCCGCTTTCCACTTCAAATCCTTCCCTTTTGATCTCGCTCAAAAACACCTTGAATACAATTATCAAACATCCTGAAGATCAATATCAAAAAAAGGTTGAAGAATACGAAACGCGCATCAGATATTCGACCGCCGCGCAGAAGCAAGTGCTGGAAAATGAGCTTAAGGAGTATCAAAAGCAGTACGAAGAAGAAAAAAAAAAATTCCTAGAGGCCATGTCCAAACCAAGCGGTATTGTGAGTTCGATTTGTGGAGATCGTAAACATGCAGCCACAGGCGGGCCCCGTTATTCGCGATTTTGCAGTCGCAGTTCGTGGGAAGAACTGGCGAGCATCATTCCGAACCTACCAACAATGACCGAAATTAATCTCTGCGTTGCCAGATCGATATTGGAAGAGATCATCACCAATCTGTATGAGAACAAAAATGGCGCGTACGAGGAATTGAAAATAAATGAGAAAGATACGCTGTATTCGGTGATTATGCGCATTTTTCAATTGATCGAGAATCACACTCTGTATTATAAAAGCGGTGAAACGCCAAATAAGAATGAATATTATCAGGTTGATAGTAAGTATGTAAACGGTATAAAAAAATTGTCCCGATATAAAATTAAGGATCCCGATAAGTCCGCAATTTTGAAGAAATTATCAAATTTTTTGGATCTCGTGAAACAAATAGGGTATCAGTTGAGCGGAGGCTCCGTGATAGATTCGGACTTCAATCTGCCGTTCGGGACGGCCTCGGTACACATTAGTCCCGATGGTCGTTTGAGCGTGGATGTTCCGCTGTATGTGTACGATTGGATGCCGGCAAAAATACAAGATCTGACCAGCCACCCGTATTTAATTTCGTTGGGATTTGATGCCGGAAGGCGGGATTACGGTACGATTGCGATAACGCGTGCGGATACCCCCGTAACTCCGAATGTCACCTTGAAAACCGCCACATTCAGCAGTCAAGAGGCGGAGCATAGAACCAAGTCGTCGCGTTCGGAGCGTGAGGGGTGGAATTCATCGAAGATCAATCGACGTGCGATATATCGGTGGAGAAAGGTGTCCCATCGAGGCTCGAGCGGTCGTCGGCAATCGAATCGTCTAAAACAATTAAACAGAAGCGTGGTGTATCGCTCTGCGATGAGGTTGATGTCCGAATTAAACACGATGAAAAAGGATATTAAAGATAAAGCATCCGAATGGGTTAAAGCCTATTATGCAAAACCTGACGTTATCAGTTCATTTGAATACGCTTCGCTCGCCCGCATTTCTCTGCCGGATCGAATATATCGATGGTATTCGCGTATGGTATTCGAGGATCTATCAAATTTCGATGCGGTCGGCGGAGATATTTTCAGCAGTTCTATATCCGGCTCGACAGCTTGGACCGGAACCGGCGTTCTCAGAAAATGTGCCGAAGAGCTCAGCGAAACTCTCGGCATCTCTTTGCTGTTTGTTCCTCCGCATTATACTTCCAAGATGTCTTGCTTTTCAAAAAAGGATTCCCATCCGAATGCCGATGCCGGGTGGTTAGTTCAGCGCGAAACCGATTCTGTCAAAATCTACAGTCCGCCTGTGGAATTTACTGATCAAAGCGGATGGAATGCGCATATTCAAAGATGTATTCAAGAAAAAAGGTATCGGGAATACAAAATTGATGTGCAAAATCAAAAATTAATTGGGGGTTCTTCTCTATCAAGAGGGTTAATAAAAAGGCTGATTCCGCTAAGTGTTGGGCTTCATTTTGTAGAGGTTCAATCCGGCAAATGGGTGCGAATTAAATATAACAACACAGATGTTTATATTGATCGGGATATAAATGCTGCATTGAATTTGTCTCAATATAATGTGTTCGAGTGGCAAACTCAATTGTGTTCATTAATGAAGTATCGGATTACCCGCGGGGTACACAAGGTACGATCGAAAAAAACGTATAATTTTGCCCAAGATCATGCATTGAAATTGGAAGAAAAGAAGAATATGGGATTAGAATGTTTAAATATATCCGAGTTGAGTGATTTTCTTCTATTATTGCATTCGAATTGGAAGCCGCCCGCTGCGCTCAATTAAATTTTTTTTCATTAAAAATTTGGGTTTGGATGTCTATTGATTGAAATTTTAATGAGTTACCGTGAGGTAGGTTGAATTGGATAAAAGAAGAATGGAAAAGTTTAAATATTTATGAAGATAATAATTATTTGAGCATCGGTATATGCTTATCCAGATGTGGATGATCAAGTTTGATCAAGAAAAATTTACCT
>CAZUTM010000260.1:0-4675 GCA_964623665.1 uncultured archaeon | reverse complement strand
TGGTTCCCGGCTGTAATTTTCCTCCAGAATCAATTCCTCGCTTCATCATCTCAAGAATAATCCCTTGACCAGTATAATTTGTCCCGAGATTTTCCACATCGGGTTGTGGAAGATATCCATCCTCTTCAAATTTCGTTGTATTATTCGGATCGGGGTATAATTTTAGTTCTAAGCCCCATTGGTCGTTGATTTTAAACTGCCCTTTCGATCCGAAAAATTCAAAGCGATTTTCGGTGGGGCCCCTTCTCTGCCACCCTCCGTATAATTGAGCCCAAACCCATTTGTGTCGATCATGGTAGTCCTCTTTCTTTGCGAGCGCTAAGTTTGCAAAGACCTCGGAAGATCCGTGCCAGTCCGAATATTTGGGCATGAATGCATCCGCTTTCACCTGAACGATGTCCATCCCCGTAATATATCGAAGGGTATCGAACCAATGAACCGACATGTCTTCTAAATAGATATCTTGAAGCCATCTTCTCCAGCCCCATCGTTTCTCACCTCGGTAATCTGCAGAATACCAATTGATCATGCCGAGTTCGCCAATTTGATTATCTTTTTGTAAAAATTGTTTGGCCGTCCATTGCGGAGTCCCATATCTGTATTGCGTACCAACAGCCGTACATAAATACGGTTTATCTATCGCCGCTTGAACCATTTGTTTGGCTTGATAGATTGTCGAGGCCATGTTCTTCTCGCATATTATATTGATATCAAGATCCATACATTCCCGAGTCAAAGAATGGTGTGTGTAAATTGGCGTTCCGATAATTGCTAAATCCGGTTTCTCACCATACTTGACAGCATCTTCAATCGAGATATATCCTTGTTCCTCCTCTAACCCGAAAGACTTTAGATTCTCAAGAAGCTCGGTATCGGTATCCACAATTCCGATACATTCCCAGTCGGGATGCTTTCGAATTTCCCGGAGCCACGATCGACCGATTCCGCCCAGTCCGATAATCACTGCAGTTTTCTTTTTCATAAGTGCAAGAAAAAAAGCGCATGTTCTTTAAAAACCATTTTCTTCGATGATCTTAAGCATTAGCGATCTCTTATCTTTTCATTCGCGATTCTTCATGCTTCCGATCATGATGAAAAGTCCAGCAATAAACTGAAAAATAAGACCGAAGTCGATAGAAGTAATGAGATCATTAGGAAATTCCAAAATTCCGATAATTATATACGCTATCGGGTGAAACAAAAATAAAACGCCAGCACCAGAAGCATTTTTGTTTAAATTCATCATCAAAATTATTGAAGCCAATACAAAAATGGCCGGATATAATACAAATAACCCCAATAAAATAGAAGAATTAAAGATTTGACCGACATTTTGAACCGTAGCTATATAACTCTCCATATTATTAAACATATACTTAATAGATTCAAAACCATTAAAGATGGTGGTTCCAAGAATATAAAAATTGAAAAAGAACGAACCAATCAATGCAGCAACAGCAATCAATATGAAAAATAAACCGTCCCCTTTCATTTTTTATAAATCCCAAGCGAAAAAAAAGAATTGAATCATATAAAGGTTTTCCCGATTTTCGCAAGAATCCAAAGACTTATTAACTTAAATGGCACAATAATGGCGAAGGATTTTTACATTTTCGTATAGGAATGTCGAAGATTTCAAGCATTCTATGCAAATTATCACATCAAAAATTAACCCGGTGTAAAATGTCCAATAATTCAAAGGGTAAAAAAACGCAAAAATTGTGTCGAGACTTTCGACATCCTATATTATTATCATTGAGGTGTTTCAGAAATGAAAAAAACATTACTATTTTGGAAGGTTGTTCCAATATTATATATCATCTTCACCTTTCTCTTTTCAACATTTGCAATTACACCGATTGCAACCGAAAAAACAAATTTATCGAGCGAAAATTTGATTTCTCCAAGTATTGATATTGACTTCAATAAAAACACAACAGAATATAATGCGACTTGGTATCAAAGACAATGGTTAAAAAATTCGGATTTTTCAAGCATGGAAGGGTGGAATTATTCGATTTCGGGCGATCAATCAGATGTTGAATTTGTGTATGAAAATAATGCACCGGGGATGAGGGTGATTGGAGATAGTGGAATATTTTCAATGGTTTGCAATCCACCGATTGCCGCTAATTGGACTGCTGTTTTGAATCCTGAATTTCCAGCCTTTCCCAACTGGTCGGTTAACAACGATCGCTACGGTATTAATGGTTCTGGAATGTGGGCTCAACATTATTGGAGCGAAGGGCCGCGACAAACGCCTAGCGTTCAATGGGTGCAAAATTTCACAATTGAAAAGAATTTAAGCGATTATAGAATTGAATCTGTAAATGTGGGTGGTGTTTTCAATGTGAGTGTAAATCAGAATGTCGATGCATTAGGGGATCCTGGTGCAACACAAGGTGCAGTTTACGATTGGGTAAAATTTTACGTTAGAATCGCGGATCCTCAAAGAAAGCTCACCTATGAACTTGCCTCGTATAAAACTCAAAATCTTGGGAAAGATGGAAATATATCTGCTCAAATTTTTAACGGAACGTTAGTTTCTATGCCCGAAGAACTCTTAATTTCGTTTATCTCTTCTATTCTCAAAACTGGCAATAATACAATGATGGTAATTGTCGGTATTGATATCTTCTGTGAAGATAATGCGGGCGTTGATACAGATGCCTTTGATTTATTGCAGATAAATTCATTTTACTTAAATTTTACATACGAAAAAATTATCGACCAAGGCACATACTTGGACATTTATCAAGTAGGGAAAGCCCTTTCGGGTGCAAACACCTATATTCAATCTGCAAATTTATGGTATAAATTTAAAATAAATGGTTCATGGCCATCGACAAGTCCAAATTCCGAATTTCGAACAATAATCAATGATAATAATCATCCGGAAATTCAGCGATTTTCTCAAGCCAATGAAACTTTAAAAGATTTTAATGTAGATGGGATTGATGTAACAAAGTTTATTTTCAAAAATCAGAATACTACGGTGAAAATTCGATTGTATGTTGCCGATTCTTTTATTTTTATGGATTCTGTTTCTTTATTTATTGATGAGGTGTATCTTGAGATAATCTGGGTTGAGGTGGTGTTTAATCCGCCTCCACCTTCACCTATTGTTCCGGAACCCGGACCGGATTATACGCCTGTTATCCGAGGGTTAATTGCGATTATCGTCGGAATGGTTGGTTTGGCAATTATATATCAAGTGCATTGGAAATATCCACCAAAGATTCGAACGTTAAGGGCAATTAGACGGAAGTTAAATTCGGGCAAACCCATAAAATCGATTGGTCAATCCGAATCTCGGGATAAATTGGTCGAAGAAATCCAAATGAAAGAACTAAAAAAGAATAAAATTATTAAAAAGCCACGGGCTCTTGAATCGAAACTGCTTGAACCAGAAATTCCATCGAAAGATGGAGATTCTATAATAAATGCTCCCCGAAATATCGATGCAGTTAGCGAAAATATAGATGCAAAGTTGGAGGAAAAATCGATTATGGAAATTAAAATCGATGATGTGAAAAAAGAATCCGATCTCAGTCCGCTTCCGGAAAAACCGAAATTGGATGAAAATGTGGAGGGCTAAACATGGTGAAAGGGATTGTTATCAACGATTGGGATGAAGATGAAGGTCTACAAAATAAGCTCATTATTCCCGAGTCTTTACAAGTGGAAGTTGATGATATGATGCGTGTGTTTTATGCGCATATTACTGGTGCGGCCGAAGCCGGAAATGTTGTTGTAAGATTGAGTAAGACGAAAACCAACGTAGCAAGTTATTTCACCGGATTCGGAGTTAAAAGGCCCTATATGATAAACCTTCTGTTGGATATCAGTGAAGATCCGGAGATTTTCGGTGAGATGGTGCTTGACACGGTGAATGCCCGTGCCGTGGAATTATTGGAGCAAATGTGGAAATTGCAAAAAGAATCTTTGGAGAATACGAATTATAAAGATACCAAAAACGGAAATATGTCTAAAAAATTTCAGGATCAATTATATAGAAACCTTGAGGATACCCTAAAAGAGTTTTTGACTACCACCGTACAAGAGTTGTCCGAATTGGTAAATATGACCAAAGAGCAGCGCTTTGCTCGAATTACAAGCAGCAATAAGAGCCGATATATTCTTGAAGAACTGAGAAAGAGGCCTTTAACTCGAATCGATATTCAAGGAATTGTGGAGTCGAAAACGGGGCAGCCTTTATTTAATGTGGATGCGATATTGGATCCTTTCATCAAGACGGAAATTTTAACACAAGATTGGCTGACTGGAGATAATAATATTTATCTGTTCTTGGTTCGGGACTTTAAGATTGTGAGGGTTCCAAATGGCCACTTAAAAAAGCTGGTCAAAACAGGTAAATATTCGCATCTTGCTGACATTTACGATTCTAAAGTCAAAGAATTCTTTGAGAGTTATGATGCATGCTCCGATTGCAACGAGTTGGCTGTTATCCTCTTGAATCCGATGAAATATTCCATTATCGAAAATTTAAGAAAATCATTTATGACCGTAGAAGAACTTAAAATGAAAATTCAGCGGAATCTGAAACATTTCGATATGATGCTGGGTGAATTGATAAATCAAAAGGTGGTATTTGTGTATCGGGATGATTCTGGTACTGAATGGGCTATGCTTATCACGGATATCAAACCGATCG
>CAZUTM010000259.1:0-4722 GCA_964623665.1 uncultured archaeon | reverse complement strand
TTATTTTTGCATTTATTTTTCGTTCGGTGGCAGGTTTGCAATAGGATACAAAAGATTTCGAAAACATCCCGTATATAGTAAGTAAGTATAGATACGGGATCTTCAGCATTATCGCTGTCTAAATCATAAAATCGCCAAAAACAAGCCAAAACTAAATGCTAAATGAAAATAAGAATTCCAGATGATTTTCGGCATTAATAATGAAATGAATTGAAAAACAACGCATAGAAAAAAAAGGATCGCTTAAAGGGAGTGATATTTTTGCAATTAAATGGAGAAGACTAAATTATTAATATTTTATTATTTTTGTGCCGTTGCTCTTATATATTCCTTCTATAATCCTTAAACTTCTCATCCCTTCTTCTCCGGAAACGGGTGGCTGTTCTCCTTTTTGAACGGCCTCAATAAAACTATGAATCAGTCGGCTATGCGACTTCAAAGAAAATACTTTAGGATCATTGAAGCTTGCCACTTGCCCTTTGTCGAAATCATATATTTTGACTTCACCGGATTCAAGAACATGCTTTAAAACATTTCCATCAATGGAAATGGATCCTTTAGAGCCGAATATACTTACTTCGGCGGGATACCCCGGTTTGGCACAAGTACTCGTCGCAATAGTCGCATACGAGCCATTCTTAAATTTTACGATTGCACAAGCGTTATCATCAACTTCAATTTTATGAACTTTGTGATCCCAGAAACCGAATACGGTATCGATTTCTCCCATGAGCCATGATAGTAAATCTATCGAGTGACTGGCTTGATTGATGAGACTTCCGCCTCCTTCCGTTGCCCATTTACCGCGCCAATTCGATTTCTCGTAATATTCGATATCACGGTTCCAGATCACATTTACTCGACCTTGTAATACCACACCAAGGTCCCCGGATTGAATAATTTCTTTGGCTTTGATGGAAGCATCAAGAAATCGATTTTGATAAAAGACGCCCAATATCTTTTTATTTTCTTTTGCGGTTTTCACCATTTCTCCCGCTTGTTCAATACTGATCGCCAAAGGCTTTTCGCAAAGAACATTTTTCCCTTTTTTTAAAGCCATAAGCGTGAGCTCGTAATGCAAATAGTGAGGTGTACTTATGATAACGCTTGAAATTTCTTGGTTATTTAATAATTCATCAATTGAATTAACAATTAAAGGGATGCCGGCTTCTTTCGCCAATTGTTCGGATCCCGAAACCGCATAAACGGCGACGATTTTGCACGAATCCATTTGTTTTATAGCATTCGCAATGTTTGTTGCGCTGGATCCCGCTCCGATCAGCCCAATTTTTACGACCATATTATAAAATTCCAAAGAATACTTAAAAAGATTGCCGAAAAAAGCAACGATTTTATTTGTTATTCGTTATCAATAAAATTAAACAATCGTTTACATTCGTGCCCGTGTATCCCACGATTAAAGTATCATTCAATTTCGAAAATAATTCATAGGAATTGTTGTTATGAGCCAATTCGGTTAAATAATGTAAAACCGCTTCTGATGTATCTTTTTGCATCAGTTCTTGAATTCTTCCGATGGTGGACGAATCGATAATGGCACCCATTGCAGGGCTATTTCCTTCGATTCCATCAAAAGCACCAGCAATCAAACAGTAGGAATACTTTTCTGTAAATTCCAAGTAGCTGGTCGATTGTTGAAGAATTAATTCGCATTCTTGTATGAGAAAGCCAAGCAACATCTCTTGGTTTCTTCCGCCAACGCCTTTCCCTTTCAATGTAACGGTGAATTCACCGGAACTATAGTATGCTTTTTTATTGCTTCCATCAGCAGTCAATTGCAATTCAAAGACCTTACGGGCCAATGTTTTTCCGTAATCTATTGCTTCCCCTCGCATTGTATCGATTCTGGATGATGGGATGTTCTTAGCTTCAAAATACCCGTCGAAAGATTGTTCGGCAAGTATTGAACTTCCGATTAACAGATTCTTTATGGTTTTGAAACACGGATCAAGGGGTTTGGGTGTTTCTGCGATGATCCCGGTTAATCCTTGAGCAACAAACTCCGAGATTTTCGTTGGAATTTTATCATCCAAAGAGTATTTCCGAATGATATGAACTACATCTGAGAATGTGGAGGGATCAGGAACCGTTGGTCCCGATGCAATGATTTCAAGGGGATCTCCGATTACATCGGATAAGATTAACCCGAAAGCGGTCCTGGGAAAAATCGCACGGGCAAGACGACCTCCTTTAAATCCATCAAGATGTTTTCTGATGGTATTGATTTCCGTGATTTCGGCTCCGCATTTAAGCAATATTTTATTCATTTCTCTCAGATCCGATAAATCAAGAGGGGCCAAGGGATGTGTCATTAGGGCTGAGCCGCCGCCGGAAATCAAAATGAAGACCAATGTTCGTTCCGAGGATTCTCGAATCATTTTGAACATATTTTCGACCCCATTAACACCCTCCGCATCCGGGATCGGATGTGAAGCGTAGTAAATATGAACGGGAAAATTCGGATCTTTCATTTCAGAGGGAACCTCTTGCCCTTTTGGAATATTGATAGAACCCTTGATTGGAAGAATATTACCCAATACTTTCATTAATTCAATGCACATTAAAGCGGTAGCTTTGCCGCCACCAACGATTAAAATATCCGAATAATGGTTAATGCGTAAAACCTCGGTGTCGATGGTGATTTCTCCTTTTTCTTGGTCTATCGCAATAAGATTTTTCATTATATTCTCCGGTAAGCATGAATTCAAGCCAAGAATCATAGGTTCAATAACCAGTTCCCGCTCATGAGTTGTTGCGAGCGCCATCAGATTGGAAAACTTCATATTAACAAACTCTTCATTCATTTGATTTTCACCTTTTTTTTCAACAACATTAAAAATTTAATATGCCACATTACATGGTTTTTTTAATATGCCGATTTTTTCTTTTATTTTGCACCGAACGTAGTGATAAAGCATTGTAAATTGAATATGATTATAGGATCTTGCACCCACAAGGAATTGACCCAATAAATCCCTTAATTTTTGATCTTGGGCACCCCAAGCAACTGCTTTTCTCGATCTCCTGGCATCTTTTATTACTTTTTCAAACGCAAAATGTTGAAAGTGCAGTTCTTTTATGATCGTACTTTTCATCCGAGTATAATATTGAGATAAGCTCTTGCGATTAAAATTTGCGTTTGGATCCTTACTTATTATTTCAGAAATGGTATTTGCAGCCACCAAGCCCGATTTCATTGCGTAGTAAATTCCTTCTCCGGTTGCAGGGGAACAAAACCCTCCGGCATCGCCTACCAACACTGCCCGATCGGTGAATATTGATTGATCGGGAACATTAACGGGTAAAATTGCACCGAGTTTTTGAGAGGCATCGATTTTCTTACCGTATTTATCTTTTTCCGGAATAATCTTCTTTTCGATTAGGTGATCCAATAATTTTTGGAACGCATGTCCAATCATTTTTGATCGCTTTGCAGATCCGCCCAGTCCTATATTAACGGATGCTTTTCGCGGAAAAATCCAAGCATATCCTTCGACATCAAAAAAATGAAGAAATAGCGACACGGTTCTGCTCTTTCCGAAATAAGTATCACAAACGAATTCACCAAAATCGAATTCTTTTTCAAATGCTACACCGTAAATGTCTTTACCTCCGGCAGCTGGAGGTAATCCGAAATGTAATGAAGAACTTACAACACTCGGCAAAGAATCGGCACCGACGACCATTTTGGCGGTTTTTGTGGTTCCATCATTCAAAATTACCTCGATTCCGTCTTGTATATAATGAACGCTTTTAACGATTTTTCCGCCTATGAATGCGGAGCCCGCTTTTTTCGCAAGATTCAATAATTCGTTATCGAAATGTTTTCTTCCCGAGGTCATGGCGACCATCGGCTCTTCCGATGAAATGGTAAAAGAATTCAACAAATCCGCATCGTATACGGCTAAAGTATTGTTATATTGCTCAATAAAGGGCTTAATATACTCAAATTCTCGAAATGTGTGTTGAAGAAGGCCCCCCGCGCACGTTTTATGCCGCGGAAATTCATATTTATCTATCAATAACACATCTATGCTTTTTTCAGCGATATATTTTGCACATGTTGAACCCGAAGGGCCGGCGCCCACAACGATTACATCATGATTCATTGAATTCACTTTTTTTTGTACCATTGAAAAGAGGAGGCTTAACTTTATTAATTTAAATAAAGATCTCTACCATATAAACTCAATGTTTAACTTTCGGGGCGTTTATTTTGCAATCCACTCAGAACCAAGTTGGAACAGCGAAGAACAGACTCTTTGAATCCGGAAATTATGCTTTTGCTTTGGGACTACTGGAAGCCCAATGCGGATTATTCGCATTTTATCCGGGAACTCCAATTTCTGAAATCTTCGATCATCTTAAAGAAGCGAAAGAGAAAACAAACAATCCCATAGTATTAGATAACGCGATTAACGAAACAGTCGCGTTTAGCGAGGCATTGGGTGCATCTTGGTCGGGGATTCGCGCTGCAGTCGCATTTAAACATCTCGGAATGAATCTTATCAGCGACGTGTTGCATAGTGCAATGTACTCGGGTATAGACGGAACCCGTGCGGGTCTCGTAATCATCTGCGGAGGCGACCCGGAATGCACATCATCCACAAATTCACAAGATAATCGATTATATTCGCTGCATACGAAACTCCCGATTTTGGAACCATGGGATGTTGATTCTTGCCGATATTTAGTATCCGT
>CAZUTM010000258.1:0-4723 GCA_964623665.1 uncultured archaeon | reverse complement strand
CTCGGGTTCTTTTAATCGTAAATCAAGCGGAGCAATAATCGCCCCGATTCTGAAACACGCATACATAAGATAAACATGCTCTTTTAAGAGTGGAAGCGTAGTCGCGACCACATCCCCTTTCTTGATGCCCATTGCAAGTAATTTTGCCGCAAATGCCTTGCTTTTGGTTGCAAAATCTTTCCAAGTGACCTTCTCTCCGGTGTTGTATTCAATGATGGCGATTTGATCGGGCTTTTCTGCTGCCCATTTATCAACCCAATCAAATAAACGGGGATATTTATTTAATTCTTCATACCTCCGAAGACATTCTTGGTCTTTTTCCTTTTCTCTCATTCCCACTTTTCTCCTTGTGATTTGCTCTTAACATTTCAGTTTGATTGTTCTTGAAATGCTTGAGCTTATACGTATTTCGATTTTGACTTTTTTATAATTTTCTGAAATTTCGTGAGCTCCACAAACAAAAAAAAATATTTATGGAAAGGGCAATTATTATTTAAAATGCTCTTTTGGGGATTTTTCAATCATTTACGCACCCTCAAAATACCGACCTCAACAAAAGAATTCATCGAACTCATGCGGGCTCTTGATTTGGGCTTGATTTCAAATATTGAGGATTTCTACAGCATAGGTCGGGCCATACTTATAAAAGATGAAAAATATTATGATCTTTACGATAAAGCATTTTTGGAGTTTTTTGGTTCCCAGATTACCGAAGAATCTATAAAAGAAAGATTATCCACCCAAATGGCGAATTTTGATTTCAATGAAATGGGTCTATCCTTTCAAAAACAAGATGTTTTGGTTCAAGAAAAAATTGAAAATCGAGAAAAATTTCAACAATTATTTAATGAAATGATCCGAAACATAATTACCGGAATCGATATATCCCAATCCAAAGATCAGAATAATAAATTGAGAATGGCAATTGCTCCTAATAATCAGAATGGACTAGGAATAGGTGGGATACAAGGCGGATTAATCAATACTGCTGGTGGAAGCAGTAATACTGCCATGAAAGTTGCTGCAAAGCGATCCTTCTCCCAATACAGTAAAGATGCAGTATTAAACACCCGACAAATTCAAGTCATTCTTCGAAAGCTAAAAGAATTGACACGGGAAGGCAATCAAGAAGAAGAATTGGATATTGAACAAAGTGTTCGAGAAACCGTTAGAAACCTTGGAGAAATCGAAATCAAAATGAGGCCGAAAAGAAAAAATAAACTCAAATTATTGCTTCTCATGGATGTAGGAGGCACAATGGTCCCGTACCGAGAACTCATGACGACAATCTTCAGCGCAGCGGTTAAATTGACCTTCTTCAAACAATTTCGTCATTATTATTTTCACAATTGCATCTACGATTATCTTTACGAAGATCCTTTGGAACTAAGATATATTCTCACACGAGACTTATTGAAAGAGTTGGAAAAAGACAAAGATTACAGAATCATTTTTATAGGAGATGCGTTCATGGGTGCCGATGAATTGTTAAGTCCTGGAGGCATTATTGATGATTCGTATTATAATCAAACTACGGGAATTGAATTTTTGGAGATGTTCAAAGAAAATTGCAAAAAATCTGTGTGGTTAAATCCGGATATCTCGATAGGCGAACGATCGCCCACCCAAAAACTCATCGCGGAGATCTTTCCGATGTTCGACCTTACACTCGAGGGTATCGAAGAAGCCATTCAGATCTTGAAATAAATATTTGAAATCCCCACCATCAAGCGATAAGGGCAGCGATACCGCACGCATCATATCAAAAAACAAATTCCCTCTCGTTTTCGATAGTTTCCGATTTCCGGTGATAATAAAAATAAAAGTTAAAAAATCGTTGCATGGATATATTTATCCATATTCCGCGCAAAGCATGGATAGCGCGCTAAATTTCCAATTCCAAACCATCAACAGTCATCTTTTCTTCCGATGATTTAATTGATTTGATTATTTTTTCGTATTTTGCTTTTATTGTTGCATCACTCGCTTGATCGCATTGTTTGGATAATTCGGCTTTGTCTTTCTCATTAAAAATCTCCAATATTGTGTCTATCTGAGTATCCGACAATTCCTTGATTTTTTCAATGAATTTTTTGTGGTGATTTTTCTTTATTTCTTGTATAAATTCGGGTAAATGGAAGATATTGTAATCCGGTTTGATTTTCACGATTTCTGATTGAAGCTCCAATAATAAATCGATGATACTTTCGTTCGGAATCATGAAAAGAAAGTTCGAGGCATAAAGCGCAGACGCTTCAGTCTCTTCTTTTTCCACGAGCCCATCGATAATCAATTTTTTTAATTCGGGAAGTTCAACTTTCGGGCTTCGTGTGGCCAAAGCAAAACTACCAATAATCTGATTTTTTAAGATATTCGAACGCTTTAGTTTTTCAAAGAATTCCAATTCGATTTTATCGATTTCTTGCAAATAGAACAGGATCAGAAACCATTTGACTTGAATTTCTTCTTCTTCATTGCCGAATAGTCTCTCTAATACATTAACTTTGTTTGCTTCATTCAATATGAGACACTCATATGCTGCCAATCGTACATTCCACAAAGGATGAGTTAACACTTCTGTTTCATGTTCTTTAATCCACGATGGTTTTACCGCCGCTAGCGCATAATAAGCAGTTTCTGCTTTGAAGATGTGCTGATCTTCCTTGCTGAATTCCAAAAGCATACCAAAATTATCATCATCAAGTTGAAAGCTGGGTTTATTTTCATCCCACCAGACCTTCAAATCCCATAGCAAATCCGTGATTTTATCATTATCATTCGAACTTTTAAGTGACGTTAAAATGTTCTGTAATTTTTCAGGATAGTCCATATCCATAATTGAATGCAGATCTTTTTAAATTCCTCCTCGCAGTAATTTATTGTGTGAAAAATGTTTGACTTGTTAAGAGATTTAATATTGGAAGGCAAAATCGACTCCATCTTTTCGTTATGTAAAGGATTAGAATCTGATAACCAAAATATTTCTCCAGAATTCAAAGATCTTTTATCCTTTATAGCAAGCGGTCGTATAGACGATGCTACAATACGATTAGAGCAACTGTTTGTAAAATATCCTCGCGATCAATCTCTTTTCCTTGTCAAAGATTATTTTAAGCGAAATAAGCATAATATTAAAGAGATTCATTCATTTATGAGTAAATTTGATAATCAAAAACAAAAAATCTCTATGTTTGTTGATGGCTATTTTTTAATCGGACAAGAAGTCAGTGGAAATGATACAAAAATTCAATCTTTAGAGGATTTAAAGAAGATTGCTTCAAATCCAAGCTATATCTATAATAACGGAAAAATATTCGAGCCTATGGCTGTATCGACTCTTCAGAAATTTATGAATAATATTTTGCCGGATGATATTAAAAAATTCATGAGAAATGTTGATTCCTTCGAGGCTCTTTATTATTTATTCGAGAAGATTAATGAGAAGGTCCAAAAAGTATTTTCCGAACACCGAATAGGCATCTATCTTTATAACAATGAAATTTATTTTATCAAATATCTTCCCTTGCTTCAATTAGATTCGACACCAAAGCAATCGAATGTCACATTATTAGATAACAAGAATTCCGGCACAATCATTGGGGTGAAGTTTGATAAACACAATAATTTGGGAGATGTTGTTCAATTTGAATATGGTGCTGATCAAACCAGCATCGTACCAAAATTTTGCTTAGATGTCTCGATGTTGTTATTGAACAAAAATGTAACCGTTGATTTTAGCAGTGTTGAAGGCTTAAAAAGATTTTGTGACGCTTTAGATGAGCGGATCGATACAATCGTATCGGTTCTTTGTGGAAACAAACAGTTTAGCCATAGTAACCCCGAGGATATTAAAATATACACGGAGTATGAGCTTCAAAAACTGCAAAAGGTGGATAATTTACATACAAGAGTGACAAAATTATCATATTTATTACAATTAAAGCAATCCTCAGAGATGTATTCAAGAATTAAAGAGAATTTAGAAGATAATTACATTTATTTTATTGATTTTTTGATGAACAAGGCCGATCTCCAAGAACTCCAAACCGTTCTCAAAAAAATTGAGACCATGAAAATTTTTGAGACCCCAGTCGGCAGGAAAAAGCTTTTAAATATTTTGTCGCTCGGATTATCGCGATTATTATTTGAACCCTCTGCGATAATTTCCATGATTGAGCAATTTGAAAAAAAATTTCCTTTCCAAGATGAAGATTACCAAATTTTCAGCACTCCCTACATTCGAGCAATGGCAAAACTCGCGCCTAGCATGATTTTCAATGGACAATTCGAGCAATTAAAAAATTCCATCAATATTAAATACCTAAATCATGATTCTGAATTGATTTCGATCTTTGTATCAATAATGGTCAATATATCTTACGATTCCGCCAATAAAAATCTTCCAATAGAGAAACTGATTGAACTGATGGGTATTATTTTTAATTTTATTAAAGATTATCCAAATCCTCAAGCTTGGAATCAAAATCACCAAATCTTGGTAGAGAATTACTTGAATTCGCTTATAAAAAATTCTCAATTCATGTTAGATCTTCTCACTCTCAAGGAAAATCTATCCTTCCTTGAATTTATCATCTCGATAAAGGATTATATTTTTAAAGACCCTCAAGGGGATCTCAAGTGTTTCTTGGATTTATTTGATGAGGCGTTAATTCGCGCAGAAATCAGGTTCGATTGGGTAGAGTTTAAAGAGAAAAAAAATATA
>CAZUTM010000257.1:1880-4731 GCA_964623665.1 uncultured archaeon | reverse complement strand
AATTTATATTTGTTAATAACGTTTTAACCTCTAATTAAAAAAACCTTCATAATTTGGGTTTCAATGAAGGAAAAGGACATATGCAAGGATTGGAATGCAATCAACCGAGTTTCAGACTCAATTCAATTTAAGTATTTTTGATCCATGTTCAACTCTTTAAGGCGAATTTTGAAAAATCTTATATTTGGGGATTCGCTTCTTTTCTTATTATCGAACGGAGAATTTCAAATGAAGTATCCCGAAACGAAAAAAGCGTATTGTCCGAGATGTAAAAAACACACGGTACATTCGGTCTCTATCTATAAAAAATCTCCACAGAGAGAAGTTTCCCAAGGCGCAAGAAGATATAATCGAAAGAAGCGGGGATATGGATCTCAGCCGAAGCCTATTGCTCATAAGACCGCAAAATTAAATAAAAGAACAGCCCCCTTATTGAAATGCAAAGATTGTAATTATAAGTATTATGGCAAATCAATGAGGTTAAAGAAGTTCGAACTCACTCGTGTAACATAAGCAGGAGGAAAAAATCATGGTAAATTTAGAAGACAAACTGATTCCAAAGCCGCAAAGTAAATTCTTACGACTCGAATGTATTAATTGTGGAAACAAACAAGTTGTTTTTGGTTGTGCGACGACAACAATTAAATGCAATGTTTGTGAAAAGCAATTAATTCAAACGACCGGTGGAAAAGTTAGAGTCTTAACAAAAATTTCTGAAGTATTGAACTAATTATTTTTTAATTACCATCCCAATTTTTTTATTCGGGTGATTCTATGGTTGAATTTTGTCCAACTTGCGAAGCGATGCTGAAAAAAAAGAAAACAGACGCCGGAACAGTATTGAGCTGTCCTAATTGTGGCTTTGAAAAGCCATTCGAAAAAAAAGAAGTGAAATTGCCGGATGAAGTTCAGAAAAAAAAAACAGAACTCCAAATGCTGAAATACATGACACAAATTAAAGAGGAAGATGGCAAGTCGGATAATCCAATTGCAACTGTTGAATGTCCAAAATGTAAACATAATAAGGCGGAGTTCTTCCAACTCCAAACCCGTTCTGCGGATGAACCGGCTACCACGTTCTATCAATGTATAAAATGTGGAAAAAGATGGCGCGATTATGCATAAAAAACGCGTAATGTTATAACAAAGCCCTTTTCAACAAAAACTTTTATTTTTTGGCGCATTTGTGAAAATGGTAGTTAGAATGGATTTCAAAGGTCGAAATATCATTTCCTCTTTAGATTTTACAAGAGAGGAGGTTGAACGCCTCCTTGATATGTCAATTCACATTGAAGATAATAAAGAGAAGTATTCCAAAATTGCGGAAGGAAAAATATTGGCGACATTATTTTTTGAACCTTCAACCCGAACGAGACTGTCGTTTGAAACTTCAATTTTGAGGTTAGGCGGGAATTATATCGGTTTTAGTTCTGAGGATGCTTCTTCGACAAAGAAAGGGGAAACAATAGCCGACACAATTAAAACGATTTCTAATTATGCAGATCTTATCGTTATGCGGCATAGTTTGGATGGTGCAGCAAAATTAGCCTCGAAATTTTCAAAAGTACCAATTATCAATGCAGGGTCCGGATCCGGTGAACATCCCACCCAATCATTATTGGATTTATTAACGATTCGAAGCTTGAAAGGAAAAATTGATGGTCTTTCAATCGGGTTGATAGGAGACTTGAAGAATGGTCGAACCACCCACTCGCTCAGTTATCTTTTATCACTTTATAATGTGAATCTCTATTTTATTAGTCCCGATGCGCTTTCCATGCAATTCCGAGTCAAAGATGTCCTTCAACGCAGAGGGTGTTTTTACAAAGAAACAAATAAATTCAAAAAAACGCTTCCGGAATTGGATGTCATTTATATGACCCGAGTTCAAAAGGAGCGTTTTTCAGACCCCGAAGAATATGAAAAACTCAAGAATTCTTATATCCTTGATGAAGAAGATTTGAAACTCATTAAAGATGATGCGATTATTCTACATCCGCTTCCGCGGGTTAATGAAATCAGCGCGGCGGTCGATAAAGATCCGAGAGCGAAGTATTTTGAGCAAACATATTACGGAGTTATGCTTAGGAAGGCTCTTGTTGCGATGATTTTAGGATTGATTAATTGATGGTTTAGGCATTGTTGATGCATTATTGATGTATTATTGATACATCATTGAAGCATCGAATTTTTTTATTTTTAGGAGTTCAAGGATTCAACGGTTCGAGATCTCTAATTTTGAACAATTTTATTGTATTTTCGCGAACGATCTTCTTTATATTTATCTCATCAAAGCCTTTATCATGCAAATGAGTTATCAGATTGATGATGCCGCCCATCTCATTATTTACATCACACACATCCGAATTCAGAATCACCCGATTATTTATCTCATACGAATTTATTAATTCTGTAGCTATATGTGAATTTAATTTTCCGGTTTGCATTGTAAAGCCTAGATAATACTCGGAATCATAAGAAACTAAAAAATTTTGGGCATCGATATGATCAATCACCGCCTTGATAGGTTTAAATGTGTCCAAAATCTCGATTATTGATTTTGTGATCTCTTTTTTATTTTTTTTAGGGGTATGCACAATTACGGGTAAATGTGATTGTTTAGCGATTTCCAGTTGTTTTAAAAACACATATTTCTCGGTTGTTGAATCAGAATCGATTCCGATTTCGCCTATTGCCTTGATATTTTGATTTTTACCTTCAGTTAAGGTAATTGCATACTCTTGTACAACTCTCATTGCAATTTCTCTTTCATTTTCCGATTTTGGGATTGATCTTGGATGGATGCCGATTGCGGAATAAGATTCGATGCCAAGCGGTCGTAGCCTTTCGG
>CAZUTM010000257.1:0-1870 GCA_964623665.1 uncultured archaeon | reverse complement strand
AATCGAAAAGAAATTCGAAAGCGGATCCTCTGGTAGGCGGCATTGAAGCGTAGCTCGCTGAAATACACCATTTCATTCCATTTGTATTCAACAAGGCCATTTCAAAGTTGCTCAAAAAAATCGAATGTAGATGAGAATCAAAATAATCGAATTCGTGAGAATGCTCATGATTGGAATGAATCGATTCTTTATCGCTCATATTCTCCAATAAGCACTGAAAATATTTCAAACAGATACATTTCACGATTTGACCTAAAATTCTTTTATTGTTTTCAAGATTTTTAAAACCAAAATTTAAGGAAATGAACTACAATGGAGAAACTTAAAAACGCAAAGCCATGGGCTCGATTCTTTGCCCTTGGATTTATCTTTGTATTTGTTTTCAGCGTGGTTAATGTTGACAATTCGTGGATCTCTCCAGTTGTTTCCGAAAAAGATTCGACTAGCATAGGATCGGAGGGTACATCTCCGCTTTCATCCGGGATTACCGATGACGCCCTTATTGGTCAAGGGAATAATCGATCCGTTCGTGCCTTTTTCAACAACGCGAGTACAAGCAAAGGTCTTAACGAATTCAATATCTCGGTATCTTCCTATGAAGAGCAATACCTTGATTCTGGTTCTTTTAATATTACGCTTGGCAAGAGTTTTAACACAACATATGCGCTCGAAAATGATTCACCCCTAACGGTTCCTATGAATAATACTGCTTCTGCATCAAACGTAATTGAAGTTAGTGCAACGCAAGTAGCGGGCGATAATTCTTCCGCGGCGGTTGATAATGCGCTCCATATAGACTCGAATAGTACAATAGGTAATGTCACATATTGGGTTACTTCAAATTTTACGAATTTAAACAATGAACCGGTCAATGGATTTCGCTTTAGACTCGCTTTAGAGGTGAATGTTACTTCAAATATTTCGATCTCTGCGTTTGACAATTTGGACACGAATTGGGATCATTATTCAAATACGACGATTACCGCCGGAGGAAAGCAGTATTTTACCATCAACGAAATAAACTATAATAATCGCTATGTTAATAGCACAAAATACTCGAGATTCCGGATTTCTATCGTTCATAACGGTTCAAATCCTGTTAATGCAAAACTCTATTATTTACAAGTGAATGCAACAACCGGATTGGGCTATTCGATTAATAATAACACGAGCTATGGTTTGGAATTTGATACGAAAGGAGAAGCCACGGTGTATGGGTTTCAAGCATGGATTCGTGCATTTAATATCACCCAAGCGGGAGAAACCTCCAATCTTACATTCTCTCTCTATCAAACAAACGTATCTACAACCCAATATAAGAGATCAGAATTTGTGAATAATGAAACGCTGGTTGCAGAACCCGGGCAATTATTAAAACAAACATCAATTTTGAATTTCAGCGGGGATGGACCCGTATGGTTTAACTTTTCAACACCCACATCGATAAGTGTGTCAAATTATTATATAGTCGTGCAATCGAACACCAGTATCACCGGTGCGGGAAAACAATTTATGTTGATGACCGTTTTGGTCACCCCCGTTTTAGGCGGAGTTGCAGATGCATTAAATGAACACGTAGCCATTGTGAAAGAAGGGGTTAATGCATGGAAATATTTGCAAGTACCGGGTTTTGTGTTTAATGTGGACGCGGCAACTTTTTCAATTAATTTAACCCGTGGACATTTGCCTAGCGAAATTAATTTAACGATCGATTCCAAGGATGTATCAAATACCTTTTCTTTTGAATACCCCGCGGACATGTCGGGACCCTATGCCCAGTATTGGTGGGGTCTTGGAAAATGGACAAATACATTTACAAATAAATCCAAAGCGAGTTATTCAAACATAACGGTAAAATTAAATTGGGACA
>CAZUTM010000256.1:0-4742 GCA_964623665.1 uncultured archaeon | reverse complement strand
TGATTTTTGCGAACAAAGTCCGAGTATCGATGAATTTAGCCGAATCAAAATAAACATGCTTCGGGGTCGATTACACGCTTTTTTGGCCGCTTGGAAATGATTTTTAATAAACATAAAAAAGCGTTAAAAAAATTTTCAAATCTACAGGCCCATCCCGCAGAAAATCGTGGTTCTGTTCAAGGTATGGATAATCTTGTGAACGAAAGCATTTTTTGAAGCGTTTTTTCTGATTTTTTATGTTTAATATTCAAAAATTATAATTAAAAAAGGATATTCAATCAAGATTTAACGCAATGTCATTCCTTAGCGCTTCATACATTTGATAATCCATGTTAACTGTAAAATACGGTTGATTAGGGAACAAATTCTGGACTCGGTTCATCAAGACACGCTTTTCGGGGCTGTCGGCTGTTTTTTGAAGAAGTGTGAAATATTCATAATCTTCAAACCCTTCGCGGATGAGTTCGGATCGAATAGATTCATAATATCCTCCGCCCGGTTTATTGTAAAAAATTGTTCCTCCGGACCAGCCTTGATATCCATGTCCTTGGTTAGCATTGTTAGGCGTCGCGGTATCCCAAATTAAATAATGAGTATAATTGAACACGAAACATTGCCAAGCCAAGGCACGGACTTGGAGGAGCATAGCCGAGGTTGCGATGGTGGGATTGGGAAATCTCGGCCCTCTCGTGGTGTAGATCCAAATATCTCGACCTTTAGCCTTCCACTCTTTGATATGTGGTTCTTCGATACCCGTGGTGTGCCAACAAATAATTGCGCCAGCCGGAAATCTTTCTAACGTGGAGAATGTGTCTGCATAATAACCCCCAACCGTTTGCATGATAGGTAATGTGCAATTTGCTTCAATAAATCTCTCATAATCTTTCAGAGCCATGATTTTATATTGCCCTCCCACGCCATCGATTTCGTCGTAGCCATTTAGATAGATCTCTTCAAAGAATGAACGATTCTTTCCGTGTTCATCGATGTATGTAATGTTTTGATAATATTCTTTGATTCTTATGAAATATTTGGCTAACGTAGCGATCGAGGTATTTGAGGTCCAATATGAAGCAGGCGTGTACATGCTCCCGGCAATTTCAAACGTGGAATTTTCTATGATATGCTTAAAAAAGTCGGCGTGTATTCCTAACGTCCGGGTTCCGTACGAATGAGCTAAAGAGATATCCGTATTCGTATTGGAAAAATTCATTTCCAGAATTGAGCCGTTAGCAGCGATGGTGAATGTGGGTGCACGGATGAAAGACCAATGCATCATTCTATTCCGTTGAAATATTTGCATCATCTCCGAGAATTCCGGCCTGGTCGTATAAAATCCAAAATTGGATTTCAAGCTGGGTGTTTGGGGTAATGTGAAATTATAAACATGAAGGGTGATATTGAATTCCACGGATTTCGGATTCAAGGACCAGTCTTGTTCTTTGTTATCGACGGTTAGGCGAAGAGTGCCTTTATAATTTCCCGCTTCAGCTGTCGCCGGCGCGTATATTCTAATCCACAACGGTGCGTTTGATCCGTCGGCAATCGCGAACGACGCGAACGGTTCTAAAATATCCATCACCATTCCGGAAAGCGCTTCAACCTCTCTGACCCGAAAGATGCTCATGTTTCCCTTCGCAATGATGGAAGTAGACTTGGATTGGTGAATGAAATCGGAAAATTCAGCTGAATAAATCGAAAAGTGCTTTTGATTGATCGGCTTCATTACTATTTGGGTGGTTTCATATTCATTTTTCGCTAAAAAGAGATCGATGGATGGTTCTGGATTTTGGTAGTCCGTGGCACTAAATACTGGTTGATAATTATTATCAATGCGGGTGTATGGGTTCGTCAAATAAAAAATTGCGCTATTATCCACTTTCGCTAAAAGTTTGAATTGGTGAGAAGATCCGAATGTGGGAATCGAGATAAAAAGCAAAGAAGGGAGAATAATAATTCCGATCAACAATCCGACTCCAAATCGACGGTGTTCCGAGACTCTGAACCATTTTTGCATGAAATCAAATCCAATTAAGTTCTTGATCGGTGCACCAGATTGTGGATTATTGTCTGCACTTTGAATCTTCTTATTGTTGGTTATTTTATTATTGAGAAGAATGGCAATAATAAAGAATACAAGGCTTCCCGGAACGATATAATCTAATCCATCTATCGATTCTCCTATCAATATCATCCCAGCCCAAGAACCGAGTAAGAAGAAAAACGCTAAAAAACCTAACTTTCCTCCGATTGTCGATCTATTTTGTAAGTTCGCGGAAAGAAGCCATAAGAATAATAAAATCATCAATATTGGAGCAAAATATGTACTGGGTCGGATAAAAAGAAAGGTCGTGCCTAAATTCAAAGCAACCCACCAAGCCATAGCCATTATAAATATGGAAATGCCCAAACCCCGCGCTTGGTTTTTCTGCTTTTTCATTCTCTCCATTATCGAATTATTCTTGATGAGAATGACTCCGGATCCGCCCAAGAATAAAAACCCATCAATAAATTCTTGCAGCACAAGTCTCTCGTTGATTCGAGCAAGCCAAAAGCCTTCCTCCCCTCCGAACTCTCCGTATCCAACAAAATCCATGTAAAAGAGATATGTGAAAAGAAAGCTTAATAGCAAAGCGAAGAAAGAGAACAATAATTTGATTAAAAAAGGCGATTTCTGAGCATTTTTAAAATTCTCTGAGTCCAAAGCACCATCCGGTGTGGGTAAATCGACTTGGTCGGTAATACCATGTTTCATTTTAACGGTAATGAAATAGCCGTACATATTCGATAGTAGTAGGCATGATACCAAAAGATACAATGCGATCCCCAAACCAAACGAATCCGCAATCCACAGCAAGATCCCGCTAATCAATAACGAGATCGCTATGTTCCTTACAACGCAGATGATAATCTCATTGTTTAGCGTATGAATTGATGATTGGATTAAATGTCTGAGCTCCAAATAACACATCGAAATCGTAAGAGCAAGTATTATTGAAAAAAGTTCATCATAATAAATGATTTCATACCCGGCAATAAACATCAAGTGATCCGCATAAAGAGACTCGGTTTGCACCGAAAGTGCACCAAATAAAATCAATACAACAGTTAGCGCGGTACCTATTATTAGCCGAACCAATGAACTCTCAAAATATTTCAAGGATAGAATAATACCAATGAAGACAACGAGCGTCGGCACGAATACAAAGAAAGAAAAGTACCGATTCGCATCAAAATTATTGTTGATCGGCATGCTGAAGTAGAACAAAGCATAGAAAAACTCCGCCAAAGCCAGATATACCCAAATCGAATTGTAACGAATAGGGCCCAGCATGCTAGCGTTAGAAATTCTTTTAATTTCCATAAATATGCAATGAATGAAGAGAATTAAAAGCTTTCATGATGGAAAATAGAAGAAAAAATATCGGGAACAAGGGTGTAATCTGGACATGCAAAAAAAAGACCGAAAAAAAGTTTCCGTGAACTAAATTTTCCACGTTCAGTTTAGCTGGTGGATATTCTGCGGGTTAGCCCGTTTCCCTTATTTTTTTTATGGTTATATTTTCCCGAAAGCGGACTTCGTTTTCTAGAACATTATTGATTCTTTTGACCGACGGACTCAGTGGTAATTCAACATTGGCGCATCCGCAATGAATTTTAATTGTGTTGACGGATGAGCCCATAAATGCGCTTCGGTATTATTTTTTCAGCGGCAACGTGAAGCCGATGTATAGCCCAAGAAATCCCAATAGCATGGAGATATTTGATAGTGAGAGAACTATAATGAGTTCTATACCCGCTTCGTAAAGTAGATTAAACGCTAAATTCAATATCATCGCTAGAACCAAAATTAAACCAGTAAATCCGAAAAAGAGCAATGCGGTTCGTTCTTTTTCTTTCTCGACATTTAAACGGGATCGAAGTCTAATTGCATTGTACGAAAGCGATATAAAGATCGTGATGAAAGACAACAGCAAAATTCCCGCAAGAATTGCCAATTCAAGCCCTTGTGCACTGAAAAGCGTGAATTTCAAGAGATAAACACAAAATCCTATAAAATAGGCAGATATGAGATAAAATCGAATCTTATCACCTTTTTGCTTGAGCCCATCATGGAATACTTCCAATTCAAATCGATAAAAGGCCATTATTGCACAGCCAAGAAAATAATACGAGGAATTGAAGAAGAATTGCTGAAAGATATAGGTCGGGTCTGTAATGTTTCCTGCGCGGTAATCCACATTGAATCGGGAAAATTGGAAAATTCCTTGAACAAGATTCAAAACTGCGACCATCACTAAAACCAAAATAATAATCTCACCAATATCACTTTTTTGATGTCGCATTTTCAAGCGAATTACAAGATACAAACAAACAATCGATGTTAAAAAATTAATCCCACCGGCGGGATAATATTCCGGTTTGACCGGATACATCGGAAAATCAAATCGACCTAATACAAGCACCACTATCAAGAAGCTTATAATAAACCACGAGGCTACCAATGCATAACTGATTTTTACAAATTTGTTCATAATGTTAATTCTGTCTATTCAATAAAAAAGCTTTTGGCATACTTACGAAGCAAAGCTCTTTATTTGCTGAAAGATACAAATAACTCATGAAATTTGATTCGGATTCAATGAGTGCCAAAGAGCGCTTTGAAATGGTCATTTCACACAAGGATCCGGATCGAATCCCGATTTATCTGATGGGCGTCCCTGTCTATTCCCGTGTACATA
>CAZUTM010000255.1:0-4764 GCA_964623665.1 uncultured archaeon | reverse complement strand
ATATCGTAGGAATTACAGAGCCGATCCAATTTTTTTATCTGGCTCTCGTTCTTCTTATCTACATTTTCGTTTTTATCATTTCTACATCGTTAGAAGGTACGTTATTTGGGTTAGGGTATGAAATTCTTTCATCGGGAAACGAATTCGCCGAATTTCGAAGCGCATTCCGGTATTTTAAAAAATACTGGTATAAGTTTGTTTTTTTATCATTAATTTTTGTTGTAATGAGCCTTCTGATTGTTCTAGTAATCGTGTCAATCATCCTTTCCATAAACCCGGCAATCTTATCATATCAAGAACCGAGCCCAAGGCACGCCAATTCTGAATCCAATTTAATTTTTTATTTTATAGTGAATCTTATCTTCATGTTTGTTTATCCGTCTCTTATTGAAACGGGTTCTGTATGGAAAGCGATAAAAAGGAATTTCAAGTTTTTAAAAGGCGCATTTCTACGGGTAATTCTGATTAATTTGATATTTACATGCTTGATGTTGGCGATTCAATTCCCAACGCTCTTAATACATGAAATCGGGTCAATTATGTTCTTTGTAACCGCAATATTATCGAATTCGGTTGAATTTCTTTTTTTAAAAAGCCTCCGGATTCTTGTGGTGACCCGTGCCTATAATTCCTTATTATTTAAGCCAATTATTGAGCGCAAAAACGCATCGGAGGGGAATCCATGATGAGCCATGAATTGTTTAGCAGAGATTTTGAGCGTGAATTTCGTCAAAAATTCCGGGACACAATCATCATAACCGATCCAGATGCGATTAAAAGGGTGAAAACGCCGATCAAATTGGAGATTCTTAAAATGCTTAAGGAAAATCCTTCGGAGCGAGGGTTTACCATCAAAGAAATTGCGGATGGGTTAAAGAAAAATCCCGGAACGATAAAATATCACATCGATGAGCTTTCCGAGTTGGGGTTAGTCGCAATCTATAAACTGGAGCCGACACAAACCGGAATCGTTCAAAAATTCTATAAAGTAACCTTTAATACCTTGGAAATACGAATTAGCGAAACGTTGTTCTAATTATGAAATGGATAGCACTTAAGCGTCAAATGATTGAAAGAGTTAATCTGGCAGAGTGTAATTATATTCCATTTTATTTTGTTTGTTATATGATTTTGATCAAAAAGAAAAAAAATCAAAAAATAGCGAAGTTTTTAATACTCAAATTTAATTGTTCATTTCCTTAAGTCGAATGGTGCCTAAAATGATATACATTACCACAACGAGGATTAAAAGGCCTGCATTCATAAACTGATTCGGTCCTGGGTTTAATCGAATGAATAAAACGACCAAAACCGATAAGATGAAAAAGAAAATGCTCGTCATCTTTTCCAATAAGCCCATAAATTTAATATTTCTCAAACCGAATTTAAATGTGGCGTATTTAGTTTTAACTATAAGAAGAAAAAAGGAAAATAGAAATGAATATATTCGGTGATCGCTTTTTGATTGTGATAATACGAAGTTCGATCTCATTTCCAAAGCCATTATGCTTTCTTTTCTTTTCTGAAGCACATGAACCAGTCAAGGCAATAGATGTTTGGATCCTTGCTTTCCATTCTTTCTTTGGCGACACCGCACGAACCCGCTGGCGGAATAATCACATCATCGCCCGGTTGCCAATTTGCCGGAGTTGCGATTCCTTCTTTATCTGCTTTTTGCAGAGCGATGACCAATCGCTTTATTTCTTGCATATTTCTTCCCACACTCAGCGGATAATACAAGATCGCTCTGACTTTCGCTTTATCGTCGATCACAAAAACTGCTCTGACCGCTTGCGTGTCTGATGCACCGGGTTGAAGCATCCCGAAAGCTTTCGCCACTTCCATTTTCAAGTCAGCAATTACCGGAAAGAGCACTTCAACATTCTTCATTCCTTTATATTCTATTTTTTCTTTAATTGTGCGTAACCATGCAATGTGGCTGTAATGCGAATCGATAGATAACCCGATCAACTCTACATTAAGCGCTTTGAACTCATTCTGCATGCTCGCAAACGTCATGAATTCCGTGGTACATACCGGAGTAAAATCTGCCGGATGTGAGAAAAGAACCACCCATTTTCCTTGGTAATCTTTCGGGAATGAGATTTTACCCATGGTAGTCACGGCTTCGAAACTTGGAGCTGGATCTCCAATCAACGGCATTCTGTTTTCGCTCATAACAACACCATTTCTATTTAGACTAAGCTAATACTCTACAAAAACGTACCCTTTCTACAAAATAAGCGAAGCTATAAATCCTTTTTCATGAAATAATAAAAATTCGGTGATTGATTTATAACCGATACAATCCATTCTTCCACAGAATGAAGCGAATAATTCCTTTGGATAAAAATTGGATAATCCGGAATCTGCCCAATGCTTTGAATACGCATCAAATTGAACTCAAATCGGATGCGCCGTGTTGCATATTTCCTCTTCTGATTTCTAATAAAATAATTGAACATCCGTTCTATGCAGATAATGAACATAACATCCGATGGGTCTATCATCAAAATTGGGTGAAGATTCACTCCTTGAGGGATCTTCAATTGGAATAAAAAAAATTGATACTTGGGTAAAATTGTTGCTCGCTTCGTTCATTTAATAGCGAGGTTTTTTATATTTCTGGAAACACTCTTTACAGAACACGGGTTTTCCTTCTGTTGGAACAAACGGCACCTGGGTATCTTGTCCACAATCACTGCATTTCGCCGGATGCATCTCGCGCTCCTCGGAACGAAAATTTTGTCTTGGTCCCGAATTATAATTGCGACCGGAACCGCGTTTATTGCGATCATTATAGCCCCGCGACTTTCCACGATAATTCGACATTACTTAATCAACTCGATCAGTCCGAAAAATAGGTTTACAATTTCAAAAATTTCAAATTCATAAAAATCTCAAAATTTCAATGAAATCATGCGCTTCTCTCGGTAAGGTCTAAAATAATTAGCTAAAGAAAAACATTTGCATTTAAAATATAATTCGGTTCATGGAATCGGAAGCGATTTCCAATATCCGATCCTATCTAATCTCTCCCGTATTCGCTCCCGGATGTTTTTTCGCAAGTTTTTATCAATATTATCGGGATTTGATTGATTTTTCAATGACTCAAGCACATTTGAAATAGTTTTATCATGATCAACCCCAACAGCGCCGAACATTTGGAATAAAAATTCAACGCTATCGGTCAATTCCTTTCCTCCGAATCTCAATTGTTTCGATGGACCGAAAAAGCCAATTTTGCCATTACAATAATTATTTAACAATTCTGCCACTAATGCGAACAATGCAGAGAGAGCAAGGATTTCTTGAACTATCGGGTCGGTAAAGTCGGGAAGATGAACATAGCAATTGTCGAACACCACAGGAGGTGTTACAATGGCACGATAGCCTACGGTGATACTCCACAACCCGTAAATCAAGGGTTCGCAGAGTCGAGGAATATTGAGTTCTTTTTTGACATTTTTTTGAACGAGTGCGCTTCCGCCTTTGCTCGGTTGAATATGGAACATCTTCGGAGGCGCGGAATTGAAGGTTTCGCAATGCTGAACCATGATTTCCCCCTCTTCATCTTCTCTCTCGTCATATTTCCACCCATCTTTCAAAAGCGCGCACTTTTTCAATTGATATTGATTGCCTTCAAATACAAACTTTAATGATGTCTTTTCTGTATTTGCATCTTTGTGGTATTTCCAAATCGTGAATGCGATCGCTTTCTGTTTGGAGACATCATCGAAATTTTTTCCCGAAAAAATCTCTCCATAAATGAACTCGAAGTTTTTCAGTATTTCTTTAAATAATTTTTTATAGCGTGTTCTGCCTAAAAAAACCCCGCTCGGACAAAAAAATGCCAAATATCCGGTAGATTTGCGCTTGATCAATTCGATTAGTTTCCCGATTGCTGGAAGAAAGAGATCTCCTGCTCCATATGTTGATCTTATGAGTTTTTCTTCTTCTTGAGTGCTACCGTATTTGATCTCTATTGATCGCGAAATGGCGGACTCCATTTCTTCGCTTTTTGAAACAAGCGCGTTTGTTGATGATGTGCCGAAAGGTGGGTTTGTATAAATTAGAAACACATCTTCACGATCGAGATCAATCCATTGTTCTAATTCATGCAACGATACGCAATGGATATTTTTTCGATAGAAGGTCCACTTCGAGCTGTTGAATGAACCTTTCAAAGAATCGAGGATGTGCTCATCAAGATCGTTTAATACCCCACGGCAAGATTTTGAGAAGCCTTGAACAAGCGACCCTCCTCCCACAAATGGTTCAAAAATAAACGTTGGAGTTAGTTTTTGCACGATGATGTCTTTTGCGAGATCTGCAACACTATTATGCGTCCAAAATACCCCGGATTTTCTGCGATCTTCAATCGAGGGCCTAGAGTCGATAGTTTTGGAAGGCTTCTCAATTTCTTTAGCCATTTACTAAGAAAATAAAACAAGATTTAAAAACAGACAGCTTGCGTTCTTATGACACTCCGTTGGAATTAGAAATGGTGGTTGTTAGGTTAATTTATGTCGATATTATCCATGTGTATAGTATATTCTTTCGATTGTTGAAGAGAAAAATGCGAATCGGCATAAAAAATCGTATATTCGCTAAAATTAACGAAAATGAGAACGATAAAAAAATGATGGTACTGTGAGATTTCAGAAAAGACTTCCGATACCGCCCCAAACCTCGGTGCCTTCGAGCATTGAAACTAAATCAAACGATAATGTATCAAATGATACCGAAATGAACGAGAGATAT
>CAZUTM010000254.1:0-4771 GCA_964623665.1 uncultured archaeon | reverse complement strand
AGCGATCATATAGACAATTGGAACCGCACTCAACCAAATGATCAAAAAGCTTAAAATATTATAGCGAGTGAGGGGGACCGAATTGGTTGTAAAAGGTCCACCCTTCAATGACGCGGGCATTGAATTTGACATGAAATTTAATCATCTCCTTCTGATTTTTCTGATTCTTCCTTAGGTATTTTAAAAAACTTATGATAAACGGATTTTGTGACCCGAATAATGGGCCATCCATCGTAAAATTTATTTTTCTTCATTCTCTGGAATTTCAAAATAGCACTATTCGGAAAAACATAACTATTCTCTTCGAAATAATCACCCGGCGCCACCAAATTAAAGGCACCCACTCCGGAATTCTTCTCAAAGACTATCTTTTTAATCGTAATTGCACCATATTTGCCTTCCACTAAATGCGACGAAACGATGGATTTGCGATCGATGAAAGAGTTCTCATGCATCTCCAAAAACTCATGCGTGTAGAAACTATCCTCAATAAGTGCGGTTGGATGGATTTTATTAGACCCGACGAAATTAAACGCCCATTTTATGAATTGAGGAAATGGGGATTTCCCGAAAGACCATTTGACCAACCTCAGAGGAATATTCCGAATATGATAATAATTTACGGTTCTCGCATCTTTTTTCCCTATCCCTGCTATTCCAACCACTTCAGTTCGAGGGCTTATCCATTCGCACAAACCATAAATTATCTTGGTGGAGAATGCCACGAGAAATAAATGGAGCAAATAGAGACCCAAAATAACGATTGGCGTGATAAAGAGAACAACCAGCCCTTTCAAATCGAATTCTTCAAGCAAATTTGCAATTAATGAGATATTCGGACTGAAAATGTGACGATAAAATTCTCCCGCTAAATAAATTATCGGACACCACGAAATATAGAAACAGAATACAAGGACTGTCAGATAGAATCGTAATTGAAAAGATGCTACCTCGGTCGGTTCCCTTTCGGACTCTTTTTTTATTGCTAATTGTTCCATATCTTCGATCTTTTTATTCAATTTTTCCTTTTCATGATTTTCTGACACCGCAATCGCACCTTCTGAAACACATATTAAAAAAACAAAGTTTCTGATAGATATTATTTCACAAACTAAATAAAGGCTGGCCCATGATGTTTTTTCTTATCTTTCTTTTGTGTCAAAAATTGCATAGATTTGGAGGAGACATCACCCACACCAAGATCCTCCAAGAATTTCTGTTCCTTTTGCTTTTCTTCGGGTGCCATATCGTCTTTTACTTCAGATTCATCGAGTATTTCTTTGTTTATCACATCTTCGGGGTTTTCTGAATCGGAATTCACAGCATTTCCTTTTTCTCCTTCTTTTTCACTCATGAAACCATTTTCTTTTGAAGAAAATATATAACTTATTCTTCGACAAAAAAGTTTTATCAAATGCATGTTTATATAAAAATGATTAATTTCTGCGGATTTCAAGTGGAGGAGATAATTTATTCTTATATCTTGTTTTCATAGCAAAGATTTATACGTAAATAGGGATTGAATAAGCCATTTATTTCATGGTTGAATTGTTGAACTTCATATTCTTAGATTTCACAAGAAAAATGCGAAATTATAAATAGGTTTTTTACTCTAGAGGATTCAGTGAATATCAATGAGCGATTTCTTTGCAGCATTGGATACAACCAAAGATGCACCGATAAAAGAAAAAGTGGAAAAACTCTCACAAATTATTGAGAATGTTATGACAATCCTAATGGAAATTCCGGTGCAAGTTGATAAGATTATACAAGATCTAGCGAATAATGTTAATCGAATTGATGCCAAAGTCAATGCACTTCAGAATGAATTGAATCAAATCAAACAACGAGGAGTGGCACCAGCAGCTGGCGGGACTGGTGCTGGCGGGGCACCTCCCCCACCACCACCGCCGGGCGGGGCACCTCCCCCACCACCGCCGGGCGGAGGGCCACCTCCCCCACCAGGGCAGCCCGCGGCACCCGCAAACCCAATGTCTCTACGAGGTGCAATTATGGGCGAACTAAAATCATTGCTTGATAGAAGAAAATCTATGAGCACGGATGAATAACCTTACACCCAATTAATTTTTCATTTTTTCTTGGCTATTTTCTATACAACCGCGTTGTTTATATTTTACAACGCGCTTATTCCTTTGATTGTATATGCGAAATAAATTTCGCGCTCCGGGGCGAGTATGCTTATTCGGGGAACACCAAGACTATCTTGGCTTGCCCGTAATTGCGGCTGCGATTGATAAATATATTTTTATCGAGTCGGAACCTATCAAAGAGCGAAAATACATAATAAATAGACCGAACCTTATTGAAGCGCCGTTTGAATTTGAATTAAATGATAAAGAATTGAAATACGGCAAGGACCGGGCTTTAAATTACCTTTCAGCCTGCTATAATTTAATCGCTCGAAAGCAAGCTAAATTTACCCAAGGAAGAAAATGGGAATTAACGGGCTCAATACCGATTAATGCCGGTGCGTCAAGCTCCTCTGCTATGGTTATTTGCGCGCTTTTAGCATTTTCATATGAAGGAAACGTTATCAATACAATTGATACCCAAGAATTGGCAATATTAGGATACAAAGCGGAGGTCGCGGAATTCGGAGAGGCGGGTGGAATGATGGATCATTTTGCATCGGCTTTTGGAGGTTTAATTGCGATGGAAACAAATCCGCCAAAGTTAGTCGCGCATTTATCTCCGGAAAATGTATCAATTAATATCGTATTGGCCGACTCCGGGGTGAAAAAAAGAACCGTTGAAGATTTAAAGCGTGTAAAATCATCCGCTTTAGAATCAATTCGTCACATTTCAACGAAAATACCAAATTTTAATATATATACCACTCCAAAAGAATTAATCTTCGAACATCTTAATACGATGCCAGAACCTTTGGCAAAAATACTCAAAGGAAACATCATCAATCGAGATATAACCCAAAAAGTGCTCAGCATGATTAAAACGGGTGAATCGATAACGGCAACCAAAATCGGCCCATTAATTTTGGAACATCATAAAGCTTTAAGCGAATTAGTTGGGGTCTCGATTCCAAAAATCGATGAAATGGTCGAAATCGCAATAGATTCGGGGGCATTGGGTGCTAAAATCAACGGCTCCGGATTCGGAGGGACCATGTTTGCAATTTGCGATAAAAATCCTGAAAACGTAAAAAACGAACTTGAAAATCACGGCTTTGATAGCTGGGTCATCAAAGTCAGTTCCGGTGCTCAAAAATATTAATTTGAGGTGCTGTTGTGAACCAATACAAAGAAGTGCGAAAATGCGTCATTTTAACGGCGGGAAAAGGCACAAGACTCCAACCCTACACATATTATGCACCTAAACCGCTACTCAAATTGCACGGCAAGCCGATCTTGGAATTCATCATCGATGGAATTGTTATTCATACTCCAATTCGAGAGTTTTTGATGATCATAGGTTATAAAGGTGAAATGATACAGAAATGGTGCAATGAGTATTATTTCAGAAAAATGAAGGCAAAAGGAATTCCTATCTCATTTACATTCATTGAACAAAAAGAAATCAACGGAACCGGAGGCGCCACCCTTCTTGCTGAACATTGGACGGGGTCCGAAAATTTTATGGAAGTATATGGCGATATCTTGGTGTACCAACCGATTTACGGCGAGTTGTATAAAAAATTCGCTTCCCAATTCGAGAATTCCGAGCATCTCGATAAATTTAACGCAAAATATGCCTTTGTCGGAAATTACACCACGGATCCCTCTTCCGGCGCCGCGATTTATGTTGATGGATCAGGCATGGTTACCGAAATGATAGAAAAGCCGCCAAAAACGGCACCACCCACCAATTTCAACAACGCGGGATTATACATATTCACACCTCGAATCTTTGATGAATTAAAGAAAACGGGTCTCTCTCCACGCGGAGAAATTGAACTCACGGCACCCATAATTGAACAAATAAGAAACAGAAATCCGCCGCTATTCATCGGAATGAAAAAAGAAGAATTTTGGTGTGATGTCGGCACCAAAGCGGTATTCGAGGCCTTGGATTTGGATGAAACGCTAGAAAAAAAAGTAACCGGAAATACTTTAAATAATTGAGCAAATGATGTTTGTCAATTGCAAATTGCTTAATTCTGTTGAAGGGATCAATGGAAAATCATTCATTCGCTTTTTATTTTATGATCTCGGTGAAAAGATGAATTCCACTTGATGTTGGACCTATTTGATTTTGTATTTAATGAATTTGCCGCATTGAAAACATTTTTTCACACCCGCATTCATCTCAGTTCCACAAGCCGGACATCTGAACTTTTTCTGCCCGCCCTTCAAAAACACGGTGATAATTTGATCTTTATCTTCGGGTTGTGTGGCTTGTTGCCGCTTCGCTTTGATTATATCCTCCAATTTTTGATTTTTAATTTTGGTATATAGCACAAAAGAAAGAGGCGGCAAGATCGGATAGAAAACCGCTTGAACACCATAGATTGCGAAATGATACACAAAAATCATTAAATAATTACGGGATTCCGGATTGAGCCATGTTCTAAAGGCATCGGGACTTAATCCAATAGAAGGAAACAACCGAGCAAATACATTTCCAATAAGAATAGGAACACCAAAGCCTACAAAACACGCAAATAATACATTAAAAAAGTTCCCCTTCAAATACTGAATCGATAACTTGAGGGGCGTAAAACCTTCAGCCTCATCAATATAATACGAATGAAACACAAAGAAGGTATACACCAAAACAAGAAACCCGGGAATCA
>CAZUTM010000253.1:0-4871 GCA_964623665.1 uncultured archaeon | reverse complement strand
AAAATACAAAAATTATCTTTTTAATCACAGGAGCCGAAGAACTCGCGATGCTCGGAGCGCATGATTATCTTTCAAAATATGGTTCTAAATTAGACAAAAAATCTACGTTCATCATCAATTTTGATATGATCGGAAAAAAGGACTGCAACGTCGAGATTATGGAAAAAGAAGGGTTAATTGCACCGAAATCGCCCTCAAAATATTTGGTTTCAGTCGCAAAGTCCGCTGCAAACAATTTGAACATCAAATTGGATACATTTACATTGCCGATTGGAGGCGCTACGGATCGGGGCGTGTTTACAAAAGCGGGATTTCAAGGCATCGACTTTATTAATAAAAAAGCTGCTTATCAAACCCATTCGGCAAAAGATTGCTTGGAAAATTTTGATTCCGGTCTTGCCGTGCAATTCATACGTGTGGCTCAAGAAATGGCAAATTTAATTGATAAAAGTCAATCGATAGAAAAGCAATAAAAAAATGCCGTGTACGAATTCCAAATGGCGTGTACCACATCCTTTTTTTATTTTCAACGATTTTTTCACTCAATTTGTATAAATCAACAATTGGTGGAACCACATGTCAATGGAATTGAATTGGACCAAAGGCAAGAATCTTGGCCTTGCAATGATAATTTTCTCATTATCATTATTTTACCAAATTATTATTATATCGATTGCAGAATATGCATTTCTCATCGGTTCACTGGTCGTTATGGTGCTGATTCCTTTAGGTGCGACCATGGCAATCGCATATAGCGTTTCGATTATTTTTACCGGAAACCTAACAGGAGAGATCTACGCGAAATTGCAGACCGGCTTGGGAGACAAAGAAAATTTGAAAAGAATTCTGTATCCATATTTGATTGTTATAGGAATCTTTTCTGCAATTTTATTTTTGACTTATTACATTGCCGTGGAAAAACTCAGTCCGTTATCTTCGCTTGTAATCGGGGAAAACTTGGCGGCCATCATTACTCTCATTGTTTCAGATAAATTACGAAATGATGCCAAGAAGCGGAGATAAATAATTGATTTTTTCTATATAATAATTTTCATTTTTTTTCCCAAATATTCAGAGAATTCCTTTTTATTTTATAAATTCTGTAGAAGATAGAGGCTATTTCTATGGAAACCATCGATAAATTGAATGCTTTGGTTGAGAAAATCATTGCGACCGAAACTCAATTGAACGATTTATATGAACGATATCGTGTTCTGACAAATGAAAATTATGAAACCTCTCGATTAATGATAAATGAACGAGGCACCAATAGATGGAGGTGGACTATTTTTCTTTGCTTGGGATTTGCGTTCATTTCATGTGTGACATATCTCTTGGGCATTGCGAAATCGGGCCAAGATTCGAATTTAGGCATTCCGGAATTCTTTTTTGAAACTGATATTTCGTATTTTGCGATTTTAACTTTTTACGGATTGTTTATGGCTCTGATTCCGCAAATGAAAAATTTTAAGGATTATCAAATTTGGGCAATATTTTTCGGCTTTTGGTGTTGTCATTGGCTTATTTATGATTGGTGGTGGTGGGCCTACGAATTTGGTGTAGGCGAGATCCCGGATGCCGCAGCATTTTGGGTTAAACCTTTTTATTCCTCTTTGCTCATGCCCCATCCTCCGATGTATCTATTTTTGATTGAAGCGATCTTAGGCGCGATAATCGGGGTCTATACTTTCCTTATTCCTCGGAATGGAAAACAACTGGCTCCCACACTCTTATGGCTTTGGGCGGTCTATCCGAATGCTTCGGTCATGATGTTGTTGGGTGTAACGATGCCATGGGTTCTCATAATCGGTATAAGTTTAGTGCTGATCGCATATATAATTGCAATAAAGAACACAATCCGCTTTCTTAAACGGAGGAATGAGTCGGATTCTATTGAAACTACCGATGAGGAAGAGCCCGAAAAAGTAATTGAAAAAATTCAGAGATCTAAATGGGCTAAAATATTACAATTCGATATTCTAAAAAAGCCATGGGTCTTTGTTCTGCTTGCATCCTTCGGTCTCATGTATTTATTTTTAGCTCTGAACCCGGCAATCGGTTTATACACCGGTATGGTCATTTGGTATTTAATTCCTTTTCTCTATTTAGTAAGAAGAACTTTGATTTCATTGCTTTTAAAGTTTAAAAAATAAATTTTAAGCGATTATTGATTAGCGTTCTGGTTTTCTTTTTTCTTTAACTCTTCATAAAGAGAATCCGCCGTTTTCGCTTTATATCGTCTTCTGACCGATCTTCTGGTTTTAGTTAAATAAATCAGCATGCCAACATAAATCACCAAAAGAAACCCGTAAATCACAATGTAGCCCGCATTTTTACTCATGATCGACTCTACAAATTTCCAAATCGGATAAATAATCAACAGATAGACCAAGCGCATCATTGAATTCTCCCGAACCGATTGACTCATAATAGATCTTCCTCCGGAAGGCTCAGCACCCCTCGAATGAACGGATACACCTTGAAAATGTCAAAGCCCGCCTTACTCATAGTAATATAATATTCTCTTTCAATTTTCCGTTCATTCAATGTCCGTTTAACAATCTCCTCTTTGGTAATAACGCGCACCTTTTGTGGGCTAAACCTTTGGATTACCACTTGAGTCTCTGCACCCTCTTGACTAACATCAATATCCCAATTCGAGTCATCGGTTCCGGATTCTTTAGGGTTGATATTCTCACCCTCGGTTTGTACCGAATTCATATCATTCAAGACTTGATCTTTTAGTTTATTGCCTATATTGAAGCCCGGACAGAACATCTCGATTTCGATAAAGTTCTTCGATTGAGTCATGATGGTGTCCCAAAATGGAAAGCAAGCGCATTGTTCGGGCCTAGCCTCATAGACTTGGCAGAGATTATGCGAATTTTGCTTGTATAAAAATCTACAACTTGCTTCTCCGGCAGAGCTTTTCAAGACCAACGTGTGCATTCTTTTAGTTTTGCCCGTTTTCACAAGCAGTTCATTGTAAATGTTATAATTGTAAGAAACGATTTTGAGATGTTGTCGCGCGAATTCCTCTAACGATAAATTCATCGCTTGTGTCATCCGCTTTATATCATCCATGTAGACATAAACGAACCCATCTATATCATTGGAACAACATCTTCCGCAGCCTTGACATTGAAAGGTAAACCCAGATTCGGCTTCTTTACACAATCGCATATTCTTGACTCCAATTTTGTGAACTCAAACCTTGTAATATATGGTGCATGTACTCTTAAATAGTTTTTTGTTTATTGCTATTTGCGAATACCCAGTTCGCGAATATATTCTTCCGCCTTTTGCTTTAACTCTATAATTTTCGTTGCGGGTAAAGAATCGAATTCGAGGATTATATTCGAGCAATCGAATTTATCAAAATCCTCCGTAATAATACGGGCCCCGAACGCTTGGGGGTTATCTCCAAGCGAGGAACCCGGATACGGTGTGGCGATAAAAAAATTAATTTCATCTCGCTCGTCGAGCTGTAATGATTTTAGATATTCAAGGGTTTTTTCAAAGCTTAGCTCGCTTTCCCCCGGAAGCCCGATTACGAAATAACACTGAACCCGAATGCCCGCTTGCTTTAAATATCGAATTCCGCTCTTTACATGTTCGGGATTTTGATATTTAAAATTTCTTCGAAGAATTTCCTCGTCCGCGCTTTCGACTCCGGTTGCAGCCACGACACACCCGGCTCTTTTCATCAAAGCAGCGTCTTCGGCCATCAGAATATCCGCACGAAGTTCGCAACCCCACGGTATCCTCAATCGCTTTCGGATCAGCATGGTTAAAAATTCTCGAAACCATTTCGGATTCATATTTACATTATCATAGAAATTCAGAAATTTATAATTGGAATATGATAGCACATCATCAATCTCCTCACTGATACTTTGAATGCTTCGGATCCTCGGCTTTTTACCGAACAATTTTTGCCGCGAACAAAAAGAACATTGATTAACGCAGCCCCGATTCACCAAGATGTTCGCAACATAATATTTCGGTACCAAAATGTCCCTCGCTGGCAAAGGAATTGAATTAATATCCACGGGGTCCGGAAAGCCCGTGTCGTAAATAGTACACGATTTGAATATTGTTGCTTCTTTTAAATCGTTATAATAAAGAATCTTGTTATCATTCCAAACGCGAATCGCAACTCCTTTAGGAAGATCCCGAATTGTTGGTTTGAATATCAGAGGAAATTCATCAATTTTATCAAGAAATTCAGAAAGCGGTTTGTTCAAGGTTGTTTGAAACAATTTAACAATGGAGTCTTCGAATTCCCCTTTGCAGATAATATCGATTTCCGGTATCTGTCGTAAAATCGATTCTGCTAAAAATGAAGCATGAGGGCCCCCCATTAAGAAAAGGGAATTGCTTGCTTGCACGCGTGCAGTTTTTATTAATTCGACCGTTCGATTATATGTGTTAGTCAAACATGTAAAGCCTATCACCCGATAATCCTTCGCAATCGATTGTAGAATAGAATGTGGCTCATCTTCAATCGAGCAATCCAAAAGATCCACGGAATACCCTTGATTGCGCAAAATTGATGAAAGTATGAGCAAACCCATTGGAGGCTCCCTGTTATATGTTCCTCGCTCTTTCCGCTCGGTTGATGGATTCACGAACAAGATATCGAACATTTCATGCTTGAAAAACTGCGCAAAATAATTAATTTTATGCAATATACACAACCAACAACAATTGCTCAACATCGAGCAACATTTAGGTGCGAATTCGTACATAGAGCTCATGGTGAAATCGAATGTAAAAGCGATCCTTGAATTTCTTGCGGGGGGACTGGAGCGAATGGATACCGTATTTCAAGAACTCGACGAAATCTTTGAAGAAATGAGACAGGAACT
>CAZUTM010000252.1:0-4887 GCA_964623665.1 uncultured archaeon | reverse complement strand
TTTATATTTAATATTGCGATGGCGTTCTACCGAACTCCCGTTATGAGTATTATGCCGGATTATGTTCCCGCTAATCGAAGAAGCACCGCCAATTCCTTCATTGCGCTGATGGGAGGCGTTGGAACGGTGATCGGATTTATCATTCCGAAGTTGGTAGAAATGATACCCGGTACAGACCCTATTGAAACCGGGGTGTACGAGACCCAAAATTTCTTCCTACAAGATTTTTGGGGCTTTTTCATAACCGGCGCCTTCATGCTGGTTTGTCTCATTTTATTTTTGATTAATTTTCGCGAAGTGAAAACCGGCGATCATTTTTGGAAGCTATCTGAGTATCCGATTGTGGTTGATTATGAAACAAATTCATATTTCATTAAATCCGAAGAAGAAAAGAAAGAAGAAAGTGTAATTGCAGAATTGAAGGATATGGTGAAGGCAGAGGAGAAATCAGCGCTTTTTGTGCTAGTTGCAATTTTTTTATATGCGGGCGGCTTCAATGCACTGGAATTTTCTTTTGGAAGATTCGCGGTGTCGTATTTAGGAATCTCAGAGGGAATGGCCGGCGTGCTTCTGGCTATTATTCCCGTCTGTGTTATTCTCTCCGCTTATGCGGCAGGATCTTCGGGAGAAAGAAACGGTCGATTGAAATCGATGAAAGTTGGATTGCAAACAATGATAATTTGCGTAATAATAGTAATTATTTTATTGGTTCCGCTCGGGATCAAAGCGCGACAGACTTCGCTGTCAATCGTGGACTTAGTCCCTTTAATTATCTTCCTTTCCATAGCGGGAATCGGGTATGGATATGCAAATATCAACGCTTTGCCGGTAGTTTGGCAATTGGCACCAGAAGATCGCATCGGAATATATACGGGAATTTATTACATGTTCACGGCTGGTGCAGCCATTATTAATCCTATTTTGATGAGCTCGATTTACACATTTCTACGGCTAATGAATATAGATCAATGGATCTCGCTATTTCCTTATATGCTTGTTATGTTAATTTTATCTCGACTTGTGTTAGGAAAAGCAAAAAGAGGCGATGCGGAACTTCCCAAAGAAAAAATCGAAGAATTGAAATTGAAATTTGAGCAAGACGATTGATAATCAAGCCAATATTGAGATCACAAGAAATTGCAATTTTTTACATGAACCCCATTTCTTTTTCTACTTGTATGAGCAATTCGGGGTTATCGGTAAATATTCCATCCACACCAAGCAATAACAGCGATTTCATTTTTTCCGCATCATTTACCGTCCAAACATGAACGGCGATTTCATTTTCATGAGCAAATTTCACGTTGCGCGTATTCACAATAGAAATAAATGCTAATCGTTCCGGCACTTGGATGGCGTGGTATCCATGAGAGAAATTCGCATTTTTCTTTGCTTTTTTCAAAAAATTAACCACCTCAAATGGCCCAGCAGATGTAGGAATATCAGAACACTTACGAAACTCAAGTATTTGTTTTTGGTGAAAGGAGCCAACCATGACTCTTTTTTGGGCATTTAGTTCTTCCAATTTGCGAGCAAGAATTTTGGGCGCCTCGGGATTTTTCGATTTTATATCGATATTGAATTTAACCTCCTTAAACGAGTTGAAGACATCCTCAATCGTTTGTATTGTTAAACTCGTTCCTTTAAATGGCAGAGATCCATCTTCTGCTTTGAATTTTGCACCTAAATCAATTGATTTCAATTCAGCCAATGTTTTTTCCGCGATTCTTCCCTTTTCTCCAGTTACCCGCTTCAGAGTCTGATCGTGGAAAAAAACGATGTTATTATCCTTGGTGAGATGCGCGTCGGTTTCGAGAACATCAACCCGCAATTCATATGCTTGCTGGAAAGCCAGAATTGAATTTTCGGGAACCGCAATGCTATTACCGCGGTGGGCCATTATAAGCGGTCGATTTCCTTGAATGAATTTTATTTTAGAATTACGCCACATAATTGAGCCTCTTGAATAATTCTTATTTTTGACCTCTATTTTTCAACAAGCGATCTATCTTCCCGGATTCAAACCCTGAAAGGTCCGCTAATGTATAACAAAATCCAATACTTTCAAAATATTTAACAATTTCTTGTCGATTCTTTGCAGCAACGATTTCCGGTAAAAATTCGGGATCAACCTCAATCCGAGCCATGGGTATGTCTTTTTCAATTTCATCGTATCTGACTCTTAGTGGTGATTTTTCAATTCCTCGGATGTTAGTTCGGAGAAACTCTTCTGCTTTCTCAATTTTTGTTAAAATTTCCTTGGTAATTTGTTTATTATACGGTACTCGGGATGCCAAACACGCCATAGGAGGCAAATCTCCGGAGGGCAATTTAAGTTCCTTCGAAATATTGATGATATCGGACTTTGTTATCTTCGCTTCAACGAATGGACTTCGAACCGCCAGTTCTTTCAATGCTTGAAAACCGGGTCTAATCATATCACAATCCGACAAGTTTGTCCCATCTAACACGAAATCCGTATTATTTATTTTAGCTATCTTCAGCAATATTTCAAATATTTGTTTCTTACAAATATAGCACCGATTCTTGGGATTTCCACTAATTTTTTGATTCTCCAAGATATCCACAGTTAAAATATCGTGGTCGATTCCGAATTGCTTTGAAAATTTTGATGCGTTTTCGATTTCGTACTTTGGAATGAATTCCGAGGCAATTGTTATTGCAAGAACTCGGTTCGCCCATACTTTAGAAAAAATTAATAATAAGGAACTGTCGATCCCGCCAGAAAATGCACAAATTACGGATTTTCCTTGTAAAATATCTCTTAGTTTTGTTAATTTCGATTTTTCCACAGATTGTATTTCAAGCGATCGAATTTTATCGAAAAGAGAATCCATGGATGTGCAAAGAGCGGATCTATCTAAATAGTTTGCTGTTGCAACCAAATTTTCAGCTCTTCAATGGAAAATTGAATGGTAGCTTGGCCCAATTCCGGAAAGAGCTCAATTTTTCCTTTGTTTTTGAATTGTCGATAGCATTCAACCAAATTTAATTTTTGTAACCGGAGAACGTCGAAATTTTCATCTCCATATTCGATGTACCCGCCTAATCCGCCGAGAACGGGGTATTTCTTCAATGTTTCTTCGAAATTTTTTTCTAAATCTTGGTTTAATGCTGTTAACTTGGCTTCATCAACAATTCCAACAGCATGCGCCACAGAATGCTCGAAATCATCAGCGTGTCCAATGGATAAGCCAAGTAGTTCTTGTTTCGTTTTTGGTGAAATATTCATTTTCAATTTTGTTTCCATAAACGATACAATTTTGTCCAAATCTAAAGATACTGAAAATTTGATCACCACCGGCACCGGGAAATCTTCAGGTTTCAAATAAGATTCCAAGCCTTTGTTTCCACCATGGCCGTTGATTATCACGATTTTTTTGAAATGCGGAACCGAATCCTTTACCATTTCGCAATAAGCGTTGATAAATTTCGTCACTTTTTTTGCAAAATCTTGCATCGGAATGTACAATGGCATCCACGCTTTTGCACACTCTCCTACCCTATCGGTTTGAAAAGGGATATGTGCACAATATCTCTGGCCGGATTCATGAGCCAATCTCTCTGCAACGTATTTAGCGATTCTCGAATCCGTATCTTTGGGTAATGCCGGGCCGTGTCCTTCATATTCATTGCCAAGCGAAAAAATTAAAATATTGTTTTCGGTTTTGCCCCAAGGGCCCCAAGATTCCATTTTTTCTTTAAGATCCATAAACAACGATAAGGTTCGTTCGTATATAAAGCTTCATGGGCTATGCCGCCGATCAATAACAATTTAAGCCCACTATGCCTAGATTCGTTGATGAGTGAAAATTGTGGAAACCAAATTAAAATTATTCTGGCGGGCTTAGACAATGCGGGCAAAACAAGTATGCTCGTTGCGGTAAAAAAGATGTATGGATTTGTCGAAGATGTGAGACAGCTTAAGCCTACCGTTCGGATAGAGTATTATCATCGCAATTTTCTTAATCTTGATTTGAATTTTTGGGATATGGGCGGCCAAGAAAAATACAGAGAGATTTATTTAAAACGAAATATGTATTTCATGGACATCAACCAGTTAATTTACTTAATTGATATCCAAGACGAAACGAGATTTACAGAGTCAATCGGTTATTTGGGGAAGATTTTGGAGATTTTACGGGAGAACGGTTATGAGAAATCCAAGGAGATTTTTATTTGTTTTTCAAAGATGGATTACGAGCAGATGTTCAGTGAAAAGCCTGAATATATTGAGCACATGTCGATGATACGAAAACTGATCTTTAAGGAATATCCCGATTTTAAATTCAGGTTTTATTCCACAAGCATTTTCAACATATATTCGATAGTAAAAATGATTTCTGAGAGTTTAAAGGTATATGTTCCCGGTTACAAGGAGATTATTGACGCTCTTGAGGATTACGGGACAACCTATGGCCCAGAACTCTTGCTTTTGTTCGATTCAACGGGTTTAATCATTGCAGATTTTATCAAAAACTATAATGATCAGACCAAAAACACGCTGGACAAAATCATCAATGATCATTTGGAATTTTACAAGCAGATCGAAGAAGAATGCGTAGAGATTATGTCTTCCCGAGGATTTGATGGAAAAATGATGAATTGCTGTTTTCAATTTTCGATTTCTCCAAAAGATGAAAATGAAAAAGAGAAGAAGAATAAACAGAATTTTTACGTATCTCTAATCGTCCGCGGGGAAAAAGGTATCGAGGCGGAAGGCAAAATTGGTGAGCTACTTAATATTATTAAGACAAAGCTTAGTCAAATCGTTCGCATTTTTGCACCCAAGTGTGCTGCTTGAAAATAAAAAAACACTTAAATAAATCCATATAATTAATCAAACACGCCGGATCAATTCGCGAT
>CAZUTM010000251.1:0-4920 GCA_964623665.1 uncultured archaeon | reverse complement strand
CTAAATCGGGGGATTCGGAGCAAAAGAAAAGCGAAGATCCCTCGTGGGAACATTATCCGGTCGACATTATTGAACCAATGGTACGTGGGAATTCGTATTTCGGATCGGAATATCTGCCAGCGTACGCAATAATAATCAGTGATGATAATAAAAACATCGATAATCCGTTTTCCGATCGCCCTAAGATATACCGAAATTTGGCCGGATCTGCAATTACAATGGTAAATCGTTATCCCGCTATGGTTCGGGTAATTGAACCGGATGTGCTCCCTGGCTTATCACAAGCGATCCCGCAGCACGATCCAAACGCCACAATCGCTTATGGTGTGTGTCTGCTCACGTTTCCCAGAAGTTATTATACTTCGATTCAATCTATTCCGACAAACGAACTAAAATGTATGTTTATTTCGATGATCACGGCAATTAAAGCGACGATCGAATTCGCATCTCAACAGTTAAAAATCCGTGCGATACCTATTTCTCCATTCATTAATGTTGGTCGAATGGCCGGAGGAAGTCTGAAACGGATCCATATTCAAGTCTATATGGATTTGGACCAAGATGGCCATGGGACCCGGACCGAAACGCTTCTGCGCTCATTTGAATGGATGGCTGAGAAAAAACTTTGTCATCTTTGCAAATCAACGCACCGGAATCGCATTGTGTTGGAAAATGATGAATGGATCATGTTCGCTACCGGTTCTCCCATTCGGAATTACCATCTGCGTTTTACAACAAAAAAGCACATCCAATCAATCACCCAATTAACCGATAATCAATTGGGGTCGCTTGCCTCGCTTTTAAGAATCACATTCGCCGCAATGGATGAACTGAATATCGATCCGAATCGTAATATCATTTGGAACACGAGACCTTTCGGCTACGAAACCGATTTTCATCTCTTTGGCGATATCTTACCGTTCGAGTACGTTGGAGGTGCCGAGATGGCCGACGATATGCGCGTGGTCAGGCTTTCTCCGTTTGATGCGGCACAAAATCTCCAAAAGGTGATTCTTGAAAAAAATATGACGTCCAAATACCAATAACTCATCGATATTTCGAGAAATGCTTCCTTTTACCCCAAATATTTGATTTTATTTTTCTTTTAATAATATAACCACCAGCCCAAAAACAACAAAAGCTACAGCCGAAAATATATAGAAAGGCAAAATATTATCGAACTGCGCAATATAGCCTGCAACGATGGGCGAAAAGATGGTGCCAAAGCCGATGAAACTTTCAAAAATGCCCGCTTTTGCACCTTTCTTTTCCTTTTCTTGTTCCAATAAAAGATTCAGCGAAAATAGATATTGCCGGCCGATGAAGAATCCAAAAATTCCGAATACGAAGGCAATTACAACTTCACTCTTCATAAGCGGAATCAACATGAAGAAAAGTCCGAAGATAATAAAATTATTTCTGATTGATACAATATTTGCCCGCAAAAACCGACCCACGATGAAAAAGACGGTTCTTCCCAATCCAAAGAGAAATAAAATATTCCCAGTTTCGGTTCCGGAAAAACCAAGACCGTTAGGCAAGACTGCATAAGAGGGAAAATATGATAAAATAATTTTTACCAAAATCGAATACACCAAAATACTCATAAGTAGAATCATCTGCGATCTATCCATTCCGTTCTTCTCTTCTTTTATTTTATTTGATGATTGCGTTTGTTCCGTTATTTTTTTAAGAGGTGGCGTTTTCTTGACCGAGAACACAACAATTACTAGGGAGAGGGTGTATAACAACAAGCAAACGAGAAAACCAGATAAAACGTTCACATCAGAGAAAATTCCTGCAAGAAGTGGACCGATTGTAAATCCAACACTCCAAGAAAGGCAAAAATTACTGATCGATTCGTGATGTTCTCGCTCGGAGCGGGAAGATTCTGATAAAATTGCCTCGATATTCGGCCAATAAAACCCATACGCTATACCCATTAAAATTTGACACAAAATCAATCCAAAAACCGAATTTACAAAGATAACATAAATTGTGGATAATATTTGAATAGATATACCGATTAATAGACCATATTTTCTCGGAAAATTATCGGAAAGCCGGCCTAAAATCATCGGCATAAATAAATATGTGATTCCGTATGCACCGCCAATCAACCCAACTACCGTAGAAGAGGCACCCAATAGCGATGCATAAATCACACTTAGAACAAGCAATAGGGAGTAATTTAGATCGCCTATTATTGAAAGCAAATAAATTGGAATCCGGTTCTTCATGTGGAAAGAAATGCGCCCGTACTCTTGAACAGTTTTTTTTTTATAAATGGACGCTTTAGCCGAAACCTTTATTTTAAAGATGATGCAATTTGTTTTATGCAAGAAATACCTTTGATCTATGCCCTTAAAAAGGTGGAAGTATTTCAAGAATCCGCCATGTTCACGGTAGAAGGAAAAGCGGAATTAGAGAAAGGGGAATACAAGCTTTTCTTCGAGAATCTTCCCGAAAAGATCCGTAAAGATTCGGTACGTGTGAAAGGGGTTGGTGAAGGAAAAATCATCAATATTGAGATTGATGAGGAAACAAGATTGGCCGGAATCAACGAAGAAATTGAAGCTTTAAGAAAAAAAATCGAATCGGATAAAAATACAGAAACGCTCTATCAACGACGCTTGGAAGATGCAAGAAACCGAAAGCAAAAAACCCTTGAAGCAATGAACGCTTTCGCTTCGGAGTACCCTAAATATTTTTCCCTTGGAAAAATTGATGTGGATACCATTGCAAAGCTTGAAGCCAAGCTGAAAGATACCTTGAATGAACAAACAAAAGAAATTTTTGTTATGGAAGTTGCAATAAAAGAACTCGGAGATGAGATTCAAAAAGAACAACAAGCCCTTTCAAAGAAAATCTCCGAAGAACAATCCCGATTGCGTACATATTATAAGATCGCTGTCATAATTGAGGCCAAATCGAAAAGCATGTTTACCATCTCGGCGAAATTCTTGGTAAACGGTGCGTATTGGGAGCCGATGTATGACGTTAACATTTCCGATGAAGACGTTGAAATTAAACTTATCGCCAACGTTCATAACACTACGGATTATGATTGGAAAGATATTGATTTGGTGATTTCGACTGCAAGTATTCAGCCAGTGAAAATCATAAAACCCGAACCCCTTTACATGAAAGAAATAAATTATGCGTATGCACCATCCTATCGAGCCAAGAAATTTGCACCAATGAAAAAAATGGAGATCCAAATGAGTGCAGGAATGCCGCAGCAAGAATTGGATCTTTCGGTTGCCCAGTCAATGGATATGCCAAAGGCCGTACCGGAGCCAGTTATGCAATCTATGCAAGTAGATCAAGCTGAAACATACGATGCTTCAAGTAATTTGGGCGTTCAAACCTTTCAAATTCCTACCAAAACCACCATCCTCTGTGATTACAAAAATCCAAAACCGATTACGCTTCTTTCCAAGAAGATGAGCAGTAAAAAGAAATATTTTTGGTCGGTAAAGGCTCCTGCCCAAGTGCTTTGTTATGACAAAGTGAAGAATGAAGATTTATTGCTTCTTCCGGGAACCGCTAAGGTTTATTTTGATGAAGAATTTATTGGCGAAACCGATCTCGATTTAATTGCACCCTATCAAGAATTCGATATCGGCGAGCGGGTAAGTTATGCCGTTTCGGTAGAAAAGAAACTGAAAAACAAAGTTTTGGATAAAGCCGGCGCTTTAAAAGGTAAAAAAGTCGTAAATTATACTTATGAAATCGAAATAAAAAATCTCGCAAAGATTAACGATACACTGGAGCTTTGGGATCGAGTTCCGCATAGTTCGAGCGAAAAGATCAAAATAAAACTGCTAAATCTATCGGAAGAACCAAAAGAAAAAGATTTGGGCGTTTTAAAATGGGAAATCGATATGGAGGCAATAAAAGACAAAAAAGTTATATCGTATTCCTACGAAATCCAAATCGAAAAAGATGTCAATGTTTATCCTCCTCTTCCATAATCTTCTCAATGGTATCTGATTTTTTGGCTATCATTTTTTATTTTCGATTAGCGATGAAAGTGTAGTGCAATTGCATTCTTTAAAGAGCGAAACGGTCCTACGCTATGTAACAGTGAAGGAGGGACACTGCGCGATCGATATAAGTTTTCCGAACTCCAATTTTTTCGCTTTATTTTAAGCGTGAAGAGAGGAATGGGAAAAAATCTTCTTTATTTTTTGTTTGCCCTTCAAGGCATTAAGCAAAAAAAATAAAATTGGCTTAATTTTTTATTGATTTTTCACATTCTTTGATATACATTTCGATCACCTTAGATTCATCGATGAAATTTTGTGAATTTGCTGCTTTAAGGGCAATCTTGAATGCTTGAATTGCTTCTTTATATTTCCCGCGCGATTTTAGTTTGGCCGCCGCCAGAAGTGCATGCTCTTTTACAATTGCCGGATCTTTTTCTTGTCGGGCACCTAAGGATTCGATGATACCTACCACGATGTTCCTTAGAATTCTTCGAGAATTCTTCTGATCTTCCGGAACATCGTGTACCTTCACGATTTCGAGTTGGGGATTAGGTATTACAGCGGGTTGTTCTGTAAGCAATAAAGGATCTTCAACTTCCGGTTTTCCGACCCTTAAATAATATCCTTCTTTTTCTGAACCGCTCGTGAACTGTGCCAAAGCGGTGCGTTCAATTTTTTTAAGAAGTTTTTTCTCGGTAATCACGTATTTCAAAGATGGAATCACATATTTTACACTCACAATCCCTACTAATAATATCACAAGGAATCCTACTATTACTCTCGATGTGATATACCCGAGCAAATATTCAATAATTGCAGCGGAAGACCGTTGCGTGATTGCATTGTATTCTCTGGTCTCGTTCACCGAGATCACAACAATGATTTTTTGAAACTCCCGTTGAAAGGGCACCGAAATATTATCAATTAT
>CAZUTM010000250.1:0-4939 GCA_964623665.1 uncultured archaeon | reverse complement strand
AACTGGTGAAGGATAAAAAATATAAAAAAATCGGTTCAAAAAACGTTTCAAAAAATGTTAGTGGGGCCAAAGGGTAATCTCATCGAATATCCATGCAGAAATCTCAACGTGGATAATCTCGTTTTTTCAAACGTGTATGTTTGCACTAATCGTGCTGCGTGTCTTAAAGGCTATTAGGTTTTATAAAACCCTCGCATGTATGTGCGCAAATTTATATGAATGTACATTAAAAAAATCACAAGGGAAAAGGGCATTCCCGCAGAATATCCACACCGAAATCTGAACGTGGATAAATCGGTCTATCGATTCTTTTTTTGAGATTTTATTTTTTATGTTTAGATATTGCTTTTAGGGATCTTCAAAAAACATTTAAAAAATCATGTATTCTTAACCGTATGAAAATAGCCGACCGAATGAGCAATCTCGGCACAGAGACAGCCTTCCGTGTTCTCGCTCAAATTTCTTCCTTTCCCGAGGTTCGTCGGAACCGAATTATTTCTTTCGCAATCGGGGAACCCGATTTTAATACTCCGGAACACATAAAAGAGGCGGCAATTCAATCCTTGCGTAACAATAACACACATTATGTTCCAAGCGCTGGGATTCGTGAATTACGGGAGGCGTGTGCAGAATACGCCTCGAAGATGCGGGATATCGATGTTAGTCCTGAAATGATCACCGTATTGCCTTCCGCCAAGCAAGTGATCTCTTTAGCGGTCTTGACGTGTATGGATCCCGGTGATCATGTGATTTATCCAAATCCGGGCTACCCAATTTACGAGTCGCAGATCAAGGTCTTTGATGGCGTGGCGGTTCGGGCGCAATTAAAAGAGGAAAATGATTTCAATTATGATATTGAGCAGCTTCGTCGCTTGATACGGCCGGGCAAAACAAAGATGATTGTTCTGAATTCTCCGCAGAATCCTACGGGCAGCGTGCTTTCGAAGTCGAATTTGGAGGCGATAGCGGAACTCGCCATTCAACAAGATTTGTGGATCCTTTCCGATGAGATCTATGGAAATTTTACATATGATGGAAAGAAACATTACAGTATCGCTTCTTTAAACGGTATGCAAGAGCGTACGATCATTTTGGATGGGTTCAGTAAATTTTGGGCGATGACTGGGTGGCGTCTCGGCTTTTCGATTACCAATCCGAAGGTTGCTTCCCATTTTGCGAATTGGGCCACCAATACAATTTCATGCACAGCTCCTTTTATTCAACACGGGGGTTTAGCGGCATTAAAGCAAGATTTTGCTCCATCATGGGCAATGGTGCAAGAATTCGAGAACCGCCGGAATCTGATTTGCGATCTTCTCAATAATATCAAAGGATTATCCGTGAAGCGACCAAGGGGTGCATTCTATTTGTTTTGCAATGTTACGAAAGCGTGTGAAAATCTCGGATTGAAAGATGCGCTTGAATTTCAACAATACCTTCTTGATAAAGCGGATGTGGTGGTTTTGGCCCGTTCTTTCTTTGGAGAGCGTGATCCGGATGAAACGCAAGAGTATGTGCGATTTTCGTATTGCGTATCCCGAGATAACATTACCGAAGGCTGTAAACGCATAAAACAAGCGGTAGAACAAAAATAGCGCTACAAGTGACTAATCACATATTCCAAATGTTTTTTTTGGTGTATACTCTTTGAAAAAGTAGAGAAAAAAGTGATTATGATGGCTTTGGAAAAAAACATCAAAAGCATTGTGCATTTCATGGCATTTCCAGGACCCCGTTTGGGCCGTTCGGTTCAATTAGGCGAGGCACCGAAGAAATATCTTATCGACAGCATCAATTTCATTGCTGGGACCAAATTTTATAACGGAATTGAAATCACAACGATAAAAGACCCCGAAATTCGGGCTGAAGTGGCCAAATTACTGAAAAAGCATAAATTTTACATAACATATTCTGCGCAACCGGTTCAATTGATTAATGAGGACAAATTGATCGAACCAACCGATATAAGTTCGGTCGACGAAATCGAAAGGGAAAATGCGGTTAAGCGGCTCAAAGAATGTTTGGAGGAAGCATATGAAATGGGTTGCGATCAATTTGCATTTTTATCGGGTCAAGATCCGGGAACCGAACAAGGGCTGCAGAAGCGGGTAATGGCAACGGGATCATTATTGGTCTCTATTGAAGAATTATGTAAGTATAGCCGAGAATTGGCTAAGCAATACAAGCGTGAAAAAATGAAAATGACCTTGGAGATTTTCGATAGAGAACATTGCAAAGGATTCAAAGGCCAACTGATCGGTCCGCATAATGAGGCGAAAGCTCTTGCGCATAATGTTCGGAACGATGGATACGAAGAATTTGGGTTGTTGTATGATCTTTCGCATATGTTTCTTATTAAATCTGGCTTTGAGAGCGAAAACGTGGATGTTATCAAGACCTTGAAGCCGTTTCTGAATTGGATTCATATCGGAAACTCGGTAACGGATAAAAAGAGTCCGCTATACGGAGATTACCATGTGAGTATGGATCATCCCGAAGGTGCGGTGACCCCGCATGTGGTTCGTGATTTCTTCACGGCATTAGTTGATGTAGGCTATGAAAGCGGTATAGGGTTAGAGGTTATGCCGATTCCGCCCGACCAATTATCGGAAAGCGTGGTAATGACCGGAATCGCGGCATTTAAAGCCGCCGCCGAAGAAATTTCTGTGAATTATGCAATAGGCTCCTACCGTTTCAAAACAAGGAAGTTCTTACCCGAACGCTTATTCTACAGAATCACGGAAGAGCGTATCAAAGATCCAGACATCGTAAAGAAGGAAGCGGCAAAGAGAAAGCAGCGCAAGCGGCCGTATGATAAAAACATCATTATTATTGCAGCAGACCATCCCGCAAGATATGTTACTCGAGTGGGAGATGATCCGCTTGCAATGGGAGACAGACAGCAATATCTTGGTCGAATCGCCCGAACGCTCATCGATCCTCAAATCGATGGAGTAATGGCGACTCCTGATTTGATTGATGATCTGATGATTCTCAATAAAATCTTCGTGGACGCCGGTGGAAAATCCTTTATGGATGAAAAAATTATCATCGGATGCTTGAATCGCTCCGGACTCGCGGGTTCATCTCACGAAATGATGGACAGACTTACCGCTTACACGCCCAAGGATTTAGCAGACCTCAAATACGATGGAGCAAAAATGATGTTCCGAATCGATCTTGAAACCTCACAAGCGCGATATTCACAAGAAACCCTTGAACAATGCTCGAAATGGATTCGGGAATGCAACCAATACAATATCCCCGCATATCTTGAACCATTACCCGTAGAAAAAACAGACAGCGGCTATAAAGTAAAAATGAACCATGTAGATCTGATTAAAACCATCGGGGTTGCAACCGCGCTTTCTGGCTCATCAACAAATATTTGGCTCAAAGTCCCGTATGTGGATAACTTCGAATTGGTCGCGCGAAGCACGAGCAACCCGATCTTGCTGTTGGGTGGTGAATCTTCGGGCTATCCTCCGGACACCATGATTAACTTCGAAAAGGGCTTAGGTGCGGGTCCGAATATCAAAGGTGCGCTTGTCGGAAGAAATTTGTTATATCCCGGCTATGATGATCCCCTTGCGGTATCGCTAGCGGTGGGAAAAATCATTCATGAAAGCGAAACGGCCGAAGATGCAATCAAATATCTCGTGTCTCAACGAGGCAAGGATATGGATTATCTTACTAAAGTGATTTATTCACCGAAATCACAAAATCAATAAATTCGTGCAAACATGCAAAAAAAATACTGAAAAAAATTTCAGTGAACCGAATTATCCACGTTCAGAATTCCACGTGATTATTCTTTGGGACTGCCCATATCCCGCTGATTTTTTTTTTTAATGTTTAATGTTGGACAATCAAAAACAGAATCCCTTTTTTATATATAATTTCATAATAAATTACGCACGCTGTTTATAAATGGAATGTGTAAATTATTATGAAATTCCATATAATGTTTAATGTTGGATGTTGGACAATCAAATACAGAATCCCTTTTTTATTTGCCTCTTTTTTTCATTCATGTACAAAGCCATCATTTTGGATTGAAAGGCGTATACAAATAAATATATATAATTTTACTCAAACTGCCATTTTCAAACTAAGCTTTTAAGATTTTGATGATAAATTTTGGCAAACATCGATTGTTCAATTCTTGATAAATTTCGGCAAATTATAAAGGCGCTCAGCATTTATTTCCTCAAACTTCGTTCATTGAGGAATTTGAATGGCACGTAAGAAAAAGGAAGATGAGGCCCAAGCGGGAGAAACTCAACAGCAATCTCAAGAAAAAAAAGAGAATGCAGAATCTAAAGAAGAAAAACATGAACACACGCATGAACATGATCATGACCATGAGCACGATCACCATGATGCGGAGGCAGAGGCAAAGAAGAAGGCTGCAGAAGAAGCCCTTGCAAAAAGAAAACAAGCATATGCGGGCAAAAAAGTCGAAGCCGGTGCGATCCTTAAACTGGATGTCTATGCAAGAACGATCGACGAAAAACCTGTCACCTTTATCGCATCAAACGATACCGATGCTAAGGAACTCTTGAATTACGATCCGAAACGACATTATCACCCGGATTATTACACCGTCGGAGAAAATATTGATTTGCCTATCAAAGTGAAAGAGAAAATCGATGCATCGAATTATTTTGATGAATTTGAATTGGATCTCGAGCCCGCCGATGCTTATGGCGTTCGTAAAGGTGATCTTGTAAAACAACTTAACGCAAAGAAGGTTGAAAAAGATCTCGGCAAAGAAATTAAATTGGGTATGACTTATACGGATAAAGAAACCCAGCAAACAGGGACCATCATTCGGAATAATCAAGGTCGATGTCTCGTTGATTTTAATCATCCATTGGTGGACCGAAAATGTCATTTCAAGGTAAAAATCATTGATGCTTATGTTGCGCCCGAAGAA
>CAZUTM010000249.1:0-4997 GCA_964623665.1 uncultured archaeon | reverse complement strand
TGAAGCCGGGCACCGTTCGGAATTGGGTCAGCGAGGTTGCGAGGAAAACCCGGGAAATTGAAGTGGATATTTTCGAGTTGGAAAAAGCGATGCAAAAAAAGATCAAAGAACAGCAAAGCGATGAAAATTCACGATAAAAAAGCCGGAACAATCTGAAAAGAATAAAACACACTCTTCCAACACATTCAAATTTTAAGACTTTCCCTTAGTTTTAAGCGACATTTCCTTCATAATCAATTGCTTGAATTATTATTTTTACCTCCGAACCTTGCATGGTCAGTCCTTTATCCAATACACGCTCGGTGTATGGATTAAGGCAGATTCAACAGGCAATCTATCAACTTCGAATAATACACAGCCCTCTTATACTCCGGCTCCACCCTCAGAGCATTCGCTTGGACGCTTACCCGATTAGCCTTTACGGGTTCAACAACGCTTGTTCTCTTTTATTTCATGGTAACGGATCTTGGCTACGACAAAAAAGAGTAAAACAAAATTTTCTATCATTCTTGAAACTCTTTGAATTGAAAATAATAATAAAGCAATAAGGAAAGAATATGAATTTATCATAAAATCATCGGGAAATTATTTCAATTTACATCGAGAATTCGTGATGTGTTCATTTCCCGAAAGTTCAACAAAAGATGATTATTTTTCCACTGCGCGATATGAGAATCCATGTGATTTTAAAATCATGAACCCAGCAAAATGGAAACATACATTGTTTTGATTGAAGAACAAGGAAAGTGAATTCGTATTTTTGCAAAGATAGGCTGAATTTAAAACAATGAAAATCACGGTAGGAGAAATGAAAAGATTAAAAAATTTGAAAAAACAATGGAAGTATAGGAAAAGAGCTCGAGGGTATTTCATGACCGATGAAAAATTACTTTTTATGCTGAGAGAATTGAAAAACAAAATCGATGGCTTAGAGTCTTGCGCATTGGTTGCCAAGGAAGGTCTTATTGTGGCATCTCTTCTTGAGGAGGGCGTGTCCGAGTATCATATTGCAGCGATGTCAGCTATTATTCTTACTACATGTGATCGTGTTCTTGTAGAATTGAAAAAAGGAGACCTCGATCTTGCCATTGTCCAAGGTTCGGATGGAAAATTTATCTGTATGGGGTGCGGTGAAGAGAATATTTTGGCGGTGGTTTTGGCTGAAGACGCTCCAATGGATATCGTGTTCGTTGAAATGAGAACGACAGCAACTAAAATCGTGGAATACCTCGAAGAATTGGACATCTAATTTACTATAGAGAGTATATATTGCTGTTTTCACTTTTTCTTGAAATAAAGTTAAGCACGTCGAAATTTCTTTTTAAATTTTCTTTCTTTTGTCTAGTGCATGAGTGAAGAGTTCGTTCAAGGACAATGGGGTATCAGCGAATATCCCAACGTTTCGGAAATCTATCGAAAGATCGATAAATTGATGAAAATGCCGGTTCAGACCATTCGTCGTGATGCAATGGAAAATTATCTTAACTATTTCGAGGCGAAATGTCCGAAATCGAAGGAAATGATTCAAGAAGCGAAAAAGTATATTCCCGGAGGCGTTCAACATAATCTTGCGTTTAATTATCCGTTTCCGATAGTGATTACAAAAGCGGAGGGAGCCTATCTTTGGGATATCGATGGTAACAAATATATCGATTTCCTTCAAGCGGGAGGCCCTACCATTTTGGGGAGTAATTACGCGCCCATCCGAGAGAAGGTTATTGAACTTTTGCAAACTTGCGGTCCTGTCACGGGATTATTTCATGAGTACGAATTGAAATTGGCCAAAGAGATTAATAAGCATATGCCGGCCGTGGAAATGTTTCGGATGTTGGGGAGCGGAACCGAAAGCGATATGGCCGCCCTAAGAATTGCTCGGATCGCCACCGGACATAAAAAAATCATTAAAATGGGCGGCGCGTATCATGGGTGGTCGGATCAGTTGGTCTACGGATTGCATATCCCGGGAACACGCGGATTTGAAGCGCATGGAATTCCCAGTGGATGCCGCGAACATACGCAAGAAGTATATCCGAACGATATTAAAGCATTAGAACGCGCGCTGAAATGGAATAAGATGAGGGGAGGCACGGCAGCGGTATTGATAGAACCCGTTGGGCCCGAAAGCGGGACACGGCCGTTGGATAAAGAATACAATAAACAAGCCCGGGAATTGTGCGACCAATACGGCGCCCTCTTAATCTTTGATGAGGTGGTTACCGGTTTTAGATTGGGTCTTGGCGGGGCTCAAGGTTATTTTGGAATCAAACCGGACTTAACCATCTTCGGAAAAATTATTGCGGGTGGATATCCCGCAGCCGGGGGTATTGGCGGTAAAAAGGAATACATCGGACTCTGTGCAGCCGGCGTAGAATCGGGTAAAAAGCGTGCATATGTTGGAGGAACATTATCGGCAAATCCGTTAAGTTGTGTTGCCGGATATTATTGTATCAAAGAAATCGAACGCACAAATGCTTGCGCAAAAGCAGGTAAAGCAGGCGACCGGCTGGTTAAAGGCTTGCAAGATATCATTGATCGCTATGAGCTTCCATTTGTCGCATATAATCAAGGTTCGATTTGCCATCTCGAGACTGCTGCGGCCATGATGATCAAATTGAAAATCTCAAAGATCTTAAAGCAGATGAAGGAAGTTAAACATCGAAAGCATGTTATGGAAGAAATGGGTTGCGCATATATGGCAGAAGGAATCATTACTTTGGCGGGAAGTCGATTATATACCAGTATGGCCGATACAGATGATATAATTGATGATGCATTGGTTCGATTTGAGCGTGTATTAAAGCAGATGGAACTCGAACAAGTCCATAAATAAGAAATAAATGGAGATCCGATCGAAATGAAATTACCGCTTGAAATTCCAGAAGCTAGAAAAATAATATGTGAATCCGGCAAGCGACTTTTGAACAGTGAATTGGTAGCAGGCACATGGGGCAATATATCCATTCGTATTGATGACCAACGATTTGCAATCACACCCAGCGGTATGGATTATAACACGCTTAAACCGGAAGATATTCCAATTGTCCAACTTTCAGATCTTTCTTATGAAGGACCAAAACCATCCACAGAAGTCAAGCTCCATGCCGAAATCTATCGCACAAGAAAAGAAATTAACGCAATTCTTCATACACATTCGATGAATGCATCAACCGTAGCCGCAGCAAGACGAGAAGTCCCGCCTATTCTTGATGACATGGCCCAAATCTTGGGACCCTCGATTCGGGTTGCAGATTACGCATTGCCCGGCACGTCTAAATTGGTGAAAGGAACAATAAAGGCATTGAGCGGCCGGAATGGCGTGCTGTTAGCAAATCATGGTGCTCTTGTCGTGGCGAGAGATATGGAAGAAGCATTCACTGCAGCAACCATCTTGGAAAAATCGTGCAAGGCCTTTATCGAAGCTGAATTTCTCGGAGGCGCAAAACCGATCAATAAATTCGAGGCCGCTTTGATGCATCAGTATTATTTAAAGAAATATCAAAAAAAATAAAATCCACAACGAGAGATCTGATCTCGATCATCCTTTTTTCATCGCTTTCTGCTCTTTAAATAATGGATATCTCAAACCTCAGCATCCTTCGTTTCGTGTTTCTGCAATGCGGGCTTAATAAATGCGGGAAAATACATGAGCCCTAAAACCAAAAATGTCAATAGTCTAAATATCCGGAAAAGTCGATTTATCAAAACATTGGTCGTCACCGTGAGTCCGCAAACGATGAGAAATATCCCTGCAACACTAAGCAGAATCAATTGAACGGTGATCGCCGTCAATGCTTGTGAATGCGCCTGAATTTTCCTTTTTATCAAGAAAATCTTGATTACCAAACCGATGGTTAAAATTACTTGGATGCCGACCAAGCCTATCGCCACAACAATACCGATTGCAAATCCTTCGGGGTTGATTCCGTATAAAATCATCATCAGAAAGCCTACAAATATCAGAAGGAAATAAAATACTATAACGAACTTTCCCATTTTGGATTCGGTCTCGAATTTTTCCACAATAAAAATAGCATACACGATCGCAATGAAAATCACGGTGGCTATGGTATCTAAAGTTATATAAAATTGAAAGATCACCTCGTAAACGCTGCGAAAATCGCTTCTTAACGGAAGATATATGCCCTCGAGCAAAGTACCAATACCCAGCATCATCGATGAAGTGCTTAATAAATCTCGCATCTCTTTTCCGGTTTCGCGTGTTTTGGAAATCCTTTTTATCATCACCGCACAATACAGAAACACAACTCCGGCCGCCATTGCTATCCAAAAAGAAACGTGATACAACATAGAGATGACAATTTCCTCCTGAAAATAAACCCATTCCCTAATATATAATAGCCGAACTCCTTCGAGAGAACCATATTCTTCGATTAGGTCGAGCAAAACTACCATCATTGTAATTATAGTTGTCAATCCTAAAAGAAATGTTATCCATTTTACCCGTTTCAAATTGAAAAACACATAAAATTCGGTCGCCTTTGAACTCATATCGCTCAAAATTCACCATTTGCGATGGAATAAAAACTTTTTTTAACATTAAAGCGCATTCGATAAAAATATCATTCAAAATACAAAATTGGATAGAGAAAAAGCGATTGATCGCCGAGTTATAAACATAATAAAAAGCGGTAATTCAAACTCAAAAAAATCATATAGTGAAAATGGCTAACTCATCGAATATACACGCCAAAATCCGAACATAGATAAATAAGAACATCAAAACATTATTTGAAATGTTTTTTATAAATAATGAAAACCGATACATAAAAAATTTTGATGATTAGGGCCGTTCCCGATGAAGATACACGTTCTGCACAGACCATGGGTAAATCTATCCACGTGTTCCTTTTTTCGATTCATATATATATTCAATGTAAACATAAAAAATGCCACCGGAAAAGGAGCGTTCCCGATGAAGATTCACGTTCTGCACAGACCATGGGTAAATCTATCCACGTGTTCCTTTTTTCGATTCA
>CAZUTM010000248.1:0-5010 GCA_964623665.1 uncultured archaeon | reverse complement strand
ATAAGTGGTCTACATCTTCTTCGCTTATTTCATTTTCAAACAGCGCGGTTCTTAATTTCTTTTTCTTGTATATGATAGAATTCGGCATTTCGAGAGATAGACCCGCTTTCACGGCTTTCGAAGGCTTTTCAATATGTTTCGTAGCGAACCAATCCGACATAACGAAACCGTTGAATCCCCACTTTTTAATCAAGAGATCACGGAGTAAATATTCATTTTCGGAACCAAAAACGCCGTTTACGCGATTATAACAAGACATAAAGGACCATGGGTCGGCTTCTTTTACAATAAACTCAAAATGTTTGGTATAAATCTCGCGGAGGGTTCTTTCATCAATCTCCGCGGATACAAAATGCCGATTAGTTTCTTGATTGTTCGCCGCATAATGTTTGACACAAGCCGCAATTCGATGCTTTTGAACAGCTTTGACCAATGGAACGGTCATCTCTTTGATAAAGAAAGGATCTTCGCCAACGTATTCAAAAGTTCGGCCATTTAAAGGCGTTCTGTCAATATTAATTCCCGGTGCCAACAAGACATGCTTGTTTCTGGCCCGAATTTCTTCGGCAACGGCTTCTCCGAACCATGCAGAACACTCACGGTTCCAAGATGCCGCAATGGTTTTCGGAGCGGGGAATTGTGTGTTCTTTTTATAACTTGAATGAAAAGAAATCCCACGGGGACCATCCGATGTGCCCAATTTCGGCACATTTAATCGGGGAATAGCATGAGTCCACCAGATATGATGCCCGGATAACAAATGGAATTTTTCTTCAAGCGTGAGAAGTTCCATCAACTCTTTCATGCGCTCTTCTAATGGAAGACTTTCATCAAGATACTTGAAATTCGCCATATTTCTCCTTTTGATTTGAAATTTCAAAAAGATTTTGATTGCGATTCGCAGAAGAAAGCATAAATTATTTGAAAGCAAAATTAGAATCAATGAAAGAGCTTGTTAAAGTTGCATTTATTGGCCTTGGCGGTCGGGGGATGGGACTATTGAAACACTGCCTCTTACGTATGCACGAAGATGTGGAAATTGTTGCGGTTTGCGATACATTCGAGGACCGGGCTAAAGCGGGCAAAGCGGCAGTCATGCATTCAAAGAGAGGAAATACCCCCATTGCGTCCACAAATTACAAGGACGTAATTGGCATACCTGAAGCAGATTGCGTAATTATCGCAACGTCTTGGGAAGATCATATAAAAATCGCAATAGATGCGATGAAACTCGGTAAAACAGTTGGCACCGAGGTGGGCGGCGCATATCGACTGCAAGATTGTTATGATCTCGTGAAAGCTTTTGAAGAAACGGGAAAGCATTGCATGATGCTCGAAAATTGTAATTACGGGGAATACGAACTGATGGTATTAAATATGGTCAAAAAAGGGTTATTCGGAGAAGTTGTATATGCCGAAGGTGCCTATGGCCACGATATACGGGCGGAAATCGCAAACGGCGATTTGGGAAATGGCGCAACGGATCCGAAACATCGACACTATCGATTAAGAAACTACCGGGATAGAAATTGCGAAAACTATCCAACGCATGAAATCGGGCCTTTGGCTAAAGTTCTCAAAATTAACAATGGAAACAGATTCACAAGTCTTACTTCATTCGGCTCGAAATCGGTAGGTTTAAAAGACTACATTAACCGACACCACGCCAACAATGCTGCGTTGAAGAATATTGAATTCAAACAGAATGATATTATTACCACGGTCTTGCGATGCGAAAATGGAGAGACCGTGACCATATTTCTTGACACTACCCTCCCGAGATTCTATTCACGAAGATTCACGGTTCACGGAACACGAGCATTGTATCAAGAGGATGGTAATATTTTATTCTTGGATAATCATTTCATGAGCCACAATCAAGCGAGGCTTTGGAATAACGCAAAAAGATATTTGAGAAAATATGGACATGATTTATGGAGCCGGAAGAATAAAAAATACAGAAAATATGGCCACGGCGGAATGGATTGGTTTGTATTGCGAGCATTTATAGAAACGGTCAAAAACGATGCATACCCGCCCATCGACACTTATGATACTGCAACATATATGGCGATTACTCCGCTCTCCGAAATATCTTTGCAAAATAAGAGTACTGCAGTGGAATTTCCAGATTTCACGAATGGAAAGTGGAAGAAAAAAGACATTTCTAAGATCCTTCCGGAATTCGTTTTGGATTGGTGATAGCACTTCGAAAATCGGAGATTTAAAATTCACATATTTTTTTCTTCGTGATTTTTCCTTTAATTCATTGAAAAGCCACCAAAGACAAACACCAATAAAGAATAACGAAATAAAAAATCAAAAATGATATAATTTGATGGATAGATAATTTCCAATGATATATGCAATTAGATTGCTTTTTCGAGCAACGCCTTTGCTTTTAATACACCTTCTTCATCCGGGAGCGGCCCCTCGTATTCAATATTAAAGAAGCCGTCATAACCAATCTCTTTCAATAATTTCATGATTCTGGGATAATCCAAAGTGGTCTCCAAACCTTGCTCGTTGAAATTGTACATTTTTGCATGAACAATCAAAATCGAACTACCTAACTTTTTGATATTTTCATAGACCAAATCCTTCGGTTTGTAGTTTCCGCAATCGAGGAGATAGCCGAAATGCTTTGATGGAAATTTTTCTTTGACTTTCAATTGAAAATCAACGTTTGAGCTTTTTCCGCCGTGGTTTTCAAACACGAAATTAATCCCAAGCTTTTCGGTGTATTCGAGAATCGGCCGAAACGTGGCTTCCAAGTTTTCAACGGTGTCTGTTTTCAAGAGAAATCCCAACGGATGTCCCATATTTGCCCGAATGAATTTCATGCCGCACTTGTTGGCCGCATCGATCCAAGCTTTCATAAATTCGAATTGTTTTTTTCTTCCCGAGACAGATTTCTGAAAGAAGTTGTTGCCATCGACGGTCAATTGGATGGGTGTGATGCCGGAATCGGAAAACATCTTTGCAAGAGAAGGTAAATCGGCGGGTGTGGTAAATATATTGTTGATTTCCACGAATTTAATGTCGTTTTTTTTCATAAAATCGACTACTCCCTTCATCCCGTAGTTAGGATCCTTTATTTTATTGCGGAGGGAGTAAGTTGCAAGAGCAATTTGCATGCTTTGATTTTCTTTTCGGAAGAAAAAAACCTTTTCTTTTTGGTCAACGGGTCAACGGGTCAACGGGTTTTAAATAAGCTTTAGTGTTGTTCTTTAAAAATTTAGTTTTTGAGAAGTTCTTTCAAATATTTTATGTCCGGAGCAGAAAATCCGTTGAATAAATCCTTGGCTTGGACTAATTTGTTATATTCTTCTATTCTTTTCACGCCCCACACCACGATAAAATATCCTTTTGTTTTAAAATAATGGAGTATTGATTCTTTGAGGGTTGAAACATGAATGCTCAAACCAAAACAACCTAATCGTTTAAGAATATTGTCGATATTTCGACAAAACATTGATTCTGTGAATAACCAAGGATAGCGGTCTCTACTCTTTACGAGCAAAATTTTTGAAATCTCCGGCGCATAATGGTGGGCGGTACGCAATTCTGATCGGAAAAACGAACTCAGATATACCTTTTTTTCGAGTTGATATTTTCTTATTAAGTCGATGGTGGGACTGGCAGTTTTTTTTGCCTTTAACTCAATTTGTAATAATAAATTATTATTTTTAATCAACTGAAATAGAGTTTCCAAAGAGATAATTTTGTCTTTTGTCCCGGTTTTATTGTTTATGACGTCGATTTGAGCCAATTCCGAGAAAAGGTAGTCGGAAATCTTTCCTTTTTTTCCTGTCTTTTTAGAAATTGAAGAATCGTGAAAAATGATTGGAACTCCATCTTTTGACAATTGGACATCCAATTCTGCGATATCGATGCCGTAATCGATACATCTTTTGAAAGCGGATAGTGTATTCTCCGGATCTTCGGTTTCATTTCCGCGATGTCCGATTGAATAAAAATGATTAAAATTCAAGAAAGTCACAATGTATTAAAGGAACGGGTTCGCTTAATATTTTTTCTTCTCAATTTGGTTTTTTTGAGAAGTGGTATCAGCGGGGAACCCGAAGACCGAGATTATTTCAATTTAAAAACAATCGCTTATTTCAAGAACTAGCATGAAAAAAACGGTTTCTATTGCGCTTATTCAAACCGTGTGTTCGGAGAGTAAAGAAGCGAATCTTAAACGCATAGGAGAGAAAATTAAAGAGGCGGCTTCGATAGGCGCGGATATTATATGTCTGCAAGAGCTCTTCAATTATTCTTATTTTGCCCGCGAGCCCAAAAAAAACTTCAATTGGGTTGCCGAGACGATTCCGGGTCAAACCAGTAATTTTCTTATCGAACAATCGTTAAGATATCAAGTAAATCTTGTCGGCGGTTCGTTTTATGAAAAAGGAGAGGATGGCCAATATTATAACACCACGTTGATTATCAATAGAGAAGGTAAAATCGTGGGTAAATATCGTAAGATGCATATCCCTCATGATCCCAATTATTATGAGCAAGATTATTTTGCGCCGGGCAATTTGGGCTATATTATTGCGGATCTTGATGGTGTTAGAGTTTCACCGCTGATATGCTATGATCAGTGGTTCCCCGAAGCCGCCCGCATCGTTGCGCTAAAAGGTGCACAAATTATCTTTTATCCCACAGCAATCGGATTCTTTGAGCAAATGAAACAAGCGGAGCCGTTTTCTGCACAAAGATGGGAAGATGCAATGCGGTCGCATGCTTCCTTAAATGGTATATATGTTGCGGCGGTAAACCGGGTAGGTAAAGAGGGTGAGATCGAGTTTTGGGGAGGCTCCTTTATCGCCGATCCTTTTGGCCAAATTGTGGTGAAAGCAAATTCAAGAGATGAAGAGATCGTATTCGCCACCATTGATTTGGATAAAATTTTCGAGTCCCAAGATGGATGGGGCTTTATACGCAATCGAAGAACCGATAGTTATGCAGGATTATTAGAAAAGTCCTTGGATAAATAATAAT
>CAZUTM010000247.1:0-5025 GCA_964623665.1 uncultured archaeon | reverse complement strand
GACCGTATTTATTCTGCGGGATGGCCCCGATAATCCCATGTTTTTTTTTAGCGCTTTTTTTTAATGTTTACAGAATCTCTGAATTATTTCTGCGGAGGCTACCGTTTTTTCAAAGATTTTTAGGCATTCGGAAAAAATTTAAAAAATCGAGGGTATTTACCCATTCCCGCAGAATATCCACAGCATATACAGAGCGTGGACCAAATTTACGTGTGATTCAAAATCTTCCCGGTTCCATTTTCCCACAATCTTTACACAGCCAATTCGTTGATAATTCGGTTCACGGAAACGTTTTTTGAAGTTTTTTATATATAGACCTTAATCCTTCATCAGTCCAGCGATTTCATCAAATTGATTAACTGTTGCCCGCTTGTGATCAACCCGAATTCACCTTGTTCACCCGATTTTTCCGAAAAAAGCCTATTTTTCATGTGAGCATTTTTGCTTTTGGGATTATAAATCATAAATGGGATCGGTTCTCTGCTGTGCGTTCGTATTTGGCATGGCGTCGGATGATCGGGAAGGATACAAATAACCAACTCGTTATTGAATAGTGATTCAGCCTCCAAAATAGGCTTCACAACACGGGAATCGAAGATCTCCATTGCTTGAATTTTTTTTTGACAATCTCCGGAATGGCCCATCTCATCGGGAGCTTCAACATGAACATACACAAAATCGTTTCTCTTTAACTCCTCAATCGCAGCCTCAACCTTGCCCTCGAAATTCGAATCCAACAGACCCGTGGCCCCTTCCACATGGATTGGCCGCAAGCCAACCGCGGCTCCGATCCCGAACACCAAATCCACTGCCGAAATCACACCGCCAGTAAGCCCAAATTTCTCTTTAAACGGAACCACATCCGGTTTTTTTCCACCGCCCCAGATCCAAATATGGGTTGCCATCCGCTTACCCTCGGACTTCCTTTTCTGGTTAATCGCATGACTCATTAACACATCACTGCTTTGCTCAATTAAATCATTAAGATACTTGGCAGTTCGAACGGCTTTCTCATCATTTGCGTTTTTCGGTTTAATTAAATACTGCTTATAGGGTTGATCCATCACATCATGTGGAGGTGTACAAATAATTGCATCCGAAAAGAGCCGGCCATCTAACCGCAATATATGCCGATATTGAACCCCGGGATAAAAATCCACGCCATCCTTATGAAACCTTGAATGAACTGCCTCAATCAAAGGCCTCGATTCCTCGGAAGTAATGTGGCCTGAAGAATAATCTTTGATCAAATCATTTTCGATTGTGATGACATTACAACGAAATGCAAGATGGTATGGTTCCATGGGCACGCCCGCACTTAAGGCCTCCAGAGGACCGCGACCGGTCAAATCTGTTTCCGGATTATATCCCATGATGTTCATATTCGCAACCTCGCTTCCCGGTTTCATTGAATCGGGGATGGTCTTAAACAACCCCATTTTCCCATGAGACGCAAGCCAATGCATCGTTGGGATGTTCGCCGATTCGAAAATCGTTTTATTATCCAAAGCGGGGATGGGCCAATCCGCCGCACCATCGCAAACCAGAATGATATATTTCAAATGAAATCATAAATAAAAAAGAAGGGCTGTTTTTCAATTTTCGGCTTTCTACTCAAATGTACCTTTTGTGATATTCAAAACTAAGAAAGATTGGCGTCCACATCTTTGATCATTTGAAGGGTCAAGCGAATTGAGCGATCTATGCCTCGAACATCCACATTTTCGGGTGTATCATTCATCGAATGCCAATTCGGAGGTTCGGAGCCTCTCCCGAAACATAATACTCCGACTGCGGGAATTCCGAGTCTCGAAAAGGGCGCAGAATCGGTGCCTGCCGGACAAGATTTGGCAACATATTCGATTTGTGCGTTTTCAGCCGACTTCGACAATTGGGCAATAATTTCAGGGCTGTGCGCGTGTACCCGATACATCGGTTCTTTTGTAGCGATATGAAGCGGGCCATCTGCACCTACGCTATCAAAATTAATGACCCAAATGTGTTCTGCACCCAATTCGTTGTTTTCTATCTTCTCATTTATTTCTTTTGACAGTGCTTTGCTTCCTTTCATACCGCCTTCTTCAGACCCGAAAGATACTGCCCAAAGTTCGATATTCTCGGGCTTCTGGTCCGGATGCTTATGATAATAAGACAATATTCCGGTGATCACCGCTATTCCACTTAAATTATCATTTGCTCCGCAGACCGCTCTCGAGGAAATCATGTTAAAGCCTACCCAAGAAACATATGGAAGACACAAAACAATAAAAATTATCGACCAATGCGGGTTGATGACCATTGAATTAAATCCATTCAAGTCAATCCAAGTTTCGGTGATAAGAAGAAACGAGATGAATCGAATGAGCGTTAAAAGAATCCAAACCACCATCACGATTCCAATAGGAATTATAAAATTGGTCATTTTCAAGCCATATTTCGCTCCGATAGGAAATTCATAATTACTATCCATATGGCCCCCAACCAATAATATCATTTTTGGCTTCGTCTGCGGATTGACGCTCTGCTTTTTGGATTTCAGTTTGGCGATTATATTTAAGGATTTTTTCTTTCGAAAAAGATAGTCGAAAAACTCAAAACTAAAAACTTTCAAGAGAATATTTATCAATCCGAAAAATGAAAAAACAACTCCCAAAATCGGGATAAAAACATAACAAATAATACTTATGTACAAAAACAGCATGCTTAATCTCGGCCAGTTCCTAAAAAATTTGGGACGAACATGAAAAGCCATTTCAATTACTTCATTCGCTCCTATTTCGACAAATCGCTGTTTGATAAACTGTTGACCTTTAAGCTCACCATCGGATCCCGGAAGTCGGGTCTCGGCGACTGAACATATTTTTTTTATCAAATCTAGGGCTTCGGCCCCGAATTCGGTAGTTCCCATTGCATGTTGCATGTTCTCAATTAGATGTTGAATAAATTTAAGTTCTTTTGAATTTTTCCAAGTTGAAGCAGAGCGTTGAAGAAATCGTGTTGAGCGCTGAAATCTGAAATAATAAAAATCAAATAATTGAAAAAATATGTTAAATGAAAAGAATGGGAAAAAATCTTGTCATTTTAAGCATCTCAAATGGATGTTGGCTAAAAATCGAGCAACTTCATGCCCGACGCGCAAGCAATTTCTTAAACCATGTCGGCATTACAAACCCAAGATACGCAGAGATACTTGTAGCAACTGTTGCGACTAGTTGAAGTGAATAGAAAATGCTATATGTGCCTCCGGTCACTCTATCATGGATATTGGCCGAAAGATTAAACACCCACACCAATATTAAAGTAAAGGAGATTAAGAATAAGAAATAAAAGCCATATATATCCTTATTGCCTTTCAATTCCGGATTCTTCTTAAATTTATTAATTATTATTAATGATTTCACCGCAATAGGTGTATAGACTAAAAGCGAAAGCGTTAGAATCAAGAAAGACTCAATAATCTGCTGAACCTTTGTTTCTTGAATCGGTTGCATCAATATGAAACTCGAAATCAATAAAATAACCACTAAGAGAATCTTAACTTGATTGTTTTTTTGCTCGCTTTCAAAGATCTCACAATAAAACAAAAACGTAAAGAGCGTTGCAAACGCGGAGAAAATCATAGAGAACGAAAAATTTGCAATCAATTTCCCAACATAGGTTTCTGCGGAAATGGGATTCACAATCAAGATATAGAAGAGATATTTTTTCAAAATCGAAAAGAAAAATGCAATGTTCATGAAAAAAACCAAAAAGAAGACATCCCGAATAATATTGTTTCTTTTCTCCCACCATTTTTTAAATAGCGCCATAATGATGAAATTTATGAATGTGAACAAGCTTGTCTCAATAAGAACATACTTGAATCGGAAATCAGAAGTATTTATTCCTTCTGCATCAATAATCCCTGAAAATAATAGAAAAATCATCGTTGTAAAGCATAAAATTATCAAATTGATGAATATTATCGTAAATTGAGATCGAGACGATGTTTGTGTTGAATTTTGCATGAAGACCTTAATGAGGGTGAATTAATAATCATTTTTCACTTTTTGCACGCAGAACAGAGAAAAACACCGATTTCTGGGTATTCTAACTCACCGCAGTTATGACAATACAAAATAGCGGGGCCATCAGCAGAAAATCGGTTCAACGCGCTGCAAGGACCCCCACATAAATAACAAAACGGGTGTTCTAAATTGAATTGCATCTCATTTCCGCATACAACGCAAAAACCCTTGTCTTGATTCAATTTCACCGCCGATAGTGTATTTCACTTTTTTATATATATAGCTTTTGTCCATGTGCATTTTCTATTCTTCGAAAAATTGCCTTGATGATTTCAATTTAATATTAATTTCAGCCCACATGAAAATCTTTAAATTGATCCGTTGTCTTTCTTTGTCAGATTTAGTTGAAAGACATGTAGGAATAATAGAACACATTTTTTTGATATATAAATATTTCGAAATCTTTAAATGGCTTGGATTTTTCTATAAATTAAAATTAGTGAACCATAAAAAATTTCTCCGCTAATCAAAATCCTTTGAGTTAGATTCTTTTTCTCTCCAAATATTGAAGATCGGTAGTGTCGACAGTTCATATGGCATTGTGGATCCGTTTATTTTAAATAGATTTATTCAAACAATCATTTGAATAAACGACCTTAATACTTCATTAGCAAAAGTTTTATATAGTACAACACTATCTTTATTATACCGATTGTTGATCTGTCGGGATATTTCGATACTCAGATTGTGTCGATTGCGACTATCCCGAGTTGTCAACAAAAGAAAAAGAGGTAAAAGCCTTGTATATCGGAAAACTAATTGGACAATCACCCCAACATATTATTATTCAAGCCGAAATCGGAAATGGGTTTACGTTAGAAACGCTTCCGGCTTTGGGCGATGAGGTAATTGATAAAACTAATACCACTATTGGGAAAATTTCCGATATCTTCGGTCCTGTGGATCGGCCTCTTTTTTCGATTACTCCTTTTCACTCAACTCAAATAAATAATTTTTC
>CAZUTM010000246.1:2333-5025 GCA_964623665.1 uncultured archaeon | reverse complement strand
CCCCGATGCACACGAACACACCCATGAACACACACACGAACACACACACGAACACACACACGAACACCCCGATGAACAGACCCAAGATAATACTCATAAAGATAGGTACAAACATTCCAATGAGGGTCAACAAAATCCCAAAAAAAGAAAAAGATTTCCCCGTGCTCCGCTGCAAACGCTTCATTCTGTTTTAAATTCGGTAATGAAAGATCTTAATTTGAATGAATTGGCTAAGAATTTCGCAAACTTAATATTAGATATTTTAGTTGATGCAGAATCTGAAGTGCATGGAATTCAAAAAGACAGCGTTCATCTCCATGAAATCGGTTCTATTGATACGCTCATCGATATAATCGGGACAACCGTTGGCTTGAATGAATTACATATATTTGATCCGGAAATGAATTCATGTAAAAGGAATTGCGGACCCGAAAATTTCCGAATAATCATTAAACCGATTGCGGTAGGTGGAGGGTTTATCAAAATCGATCACGGAATTCTTCCCGTGCCTGCACCCGCCACTGCATCAATCTTGAAAAAGTACAAATTAAGGTTCAAGGAGGGCCCAGTTTTAAAGGAATTGGCGACACCAACCGGTGTAGCAATATTGGCCGCGTTAAAGTCGTTGTTTGGAGATGGACTTGAATATCATGATGCAATTAGAGTAGTTGAAAAGACAGGAATCTCGACCGGGAATCTTCAACTTGACGACCGACCCAATATCTTTTCAATTCAAATGGGTCAAATACAGCGCAATCCAACCCTTGAAGAATCAATTACGCGCGACGGATTTTCTCGATCTCTTACATCGAATCTCGGAAAATATAAAGATCTATTAAAGAAAATTGTGATTTTGGAGACCAATTTGGATGATATTACCGGCGAATATTCGGGTACGCTGATTTCTGAACTAATTTCGATAGGCGCATTTGATGTTTCTTTGATTTCAACGGTCTCCAAAAAGAATCGAGCGGGATTGATTTTACGGGTTATAACAGATTCCACACTCATTGAACCGCTATGCGATAAAATTTTCAATATAACGGGCACTTTGGGAATTAGAATTCAAGAAACAGACCGCATTTGTTTAGAACGTGAATTTGAAAAGTTCGTTGTTGAAATTGAAGGAAAACGATTCGAGATCTCTATTAAGAAAGCCAAAGGCCCATCCGGTGAATTCTCCTCGATAAAAATCGAATACGACGATCTCCTACGAATTCATAAAGAAACCGCATTGCCTCTGCGAATACTTGAACAGAAAATTCTTTCACAAATTTTATAATGCAATTAGCTTTTATTTTTTGCACATTTTTTGCAAAAAGTATTTCCAATCCGCATTCTATAGAGAAATTTTCGGAGAAAAAGATTCATTCGAATAGATTTAATCAAATATATCGGTGATTTTCAATGCAAAACTCCGCAATTGATTTCTTTCTTCAAATCAACTCATTTTTTTTTACTTAATGGATTTCTTAGGGAAAATGTTTTTATAGTTAAAACTTATTAAATAATTATAGGTTCTTTAATAACTGATTCTTGGAAGGCGCGAAATCCTTTGAGGACGGGTTAATGAATCTTAAAATGTGTAGGAGGATCAATATGCCGGTCATGAGTTTTAGTATTTCCGAGTCATTGAAAAAGTTTCTAAAGAAAATGGTAAGCAGTAATGCATATAAAAATAGTTCTAATGTAGTTCGGGATGCATTAACGAGGCTTATGGAATCTTCAGATGTTGCAGGATTGACGGAAATAGGTGCGAACGCGACCAATTTATCAGCGGTAACCTCCATAGATAAACAAATGCCTACCATAACGGGCAATTTAATGGTTACATTCAAGTTGAGCAACACAAAAATTGAAAAACGCATTAATAAATTAGAATTTCAATTTCGGAAATTAATAAAAATTAAAAATAACAATTATTTACCCCCGAATGTCACATACAATTACGTATTAGAAGGCAACACGTTCGAGTTTCATTCCTTCGTGTCCAATCTCAATAGTATTGAAGAAATCGATAATCTCCGGTACAATATTGTCGATGATGTTGAAGACGAAGATGTCGGAATCGAGAAGGTATAACAAATTCTCTCTACTAAATTGTAATTTTTCTAAAAATTTTTTCTTTCCGACTAAATCAATGCACCTAAAAGCTTTTTCAACTTGTAGTGCACATATAATTCATGCGAGTGGAGAGACTGTTCGCATGAAAAAAGTGGAGGGTGAGGTATGGATATTTTTATCGAGAAGAAGAAAGAAATTAGTTGGAATATCAAATCGGAAAGAAATAACGGTTTGATCTCGTTAAAAGCGAATCAAACCGGAATGAATTTACCCGATGTGCAAATGGAAATGTCAGAATCACCACCAACGGGGAAAACGATTTCGTTCAATATGAATTTCGAGGAATTCAAGCATTACTATGAGATTATGAGGGGGTTTTATCAAATCGTTATATCCGGGGATTTGGATAAAAATATTCTGATAGAAAATAGCGAGTCCATTCAAAATTCAAGTGCCGAGAATAGAAATCCGGCGGTTTCAGAAACCATTCAATATAACTATCAAAAAATTGATTATAATACCGCAAAAGCAGAAGCCTACCGCCCTCTGAATAATTCCGTATCAACAAATCAATCGGTTCCGGTTCTTAATCAACAACAACAGAAGAAACAAGGGGCTAAAATAATTC
>CAZUTM010000246.1:0-2233 GCA_964623665.1 uncultured archaeon | reverse complement strand
AAGCAACTCAAGCAACTCAAGCAACTCAAGCAACTCAAGCAACTCAAGCAACTCAAGCAACTCAGGTGCCCCAATCGCATGGAGTACAAGGATTAGCAAGAAAGAAAAATGAACCACAATTAAATCCGAATATTTCCACTCAAAGACAGCAATCCGAACAGACAATTGCTCCACCACAATCAAAGACACAATCTCCCATGCCAAATCAATCTAATTCGCAGAAATTAACCGCTTCGGAAATAAAAGAACAAATGAAGCCAACGGAGCAACTAATGAGTAATAATAGAACTACATTAAAAAAGAATCTAAATACGCTTGAAAATGTAGTGCCCATTGCACCGAAATTATCTCAAAATACTAACGCAGATTCGTGCTTTGATGAGGATACTCATGAAGAAGAGGATGAGATAAAACGGGCGATGGATTTAGCGCAAAAATTATTAAATCAAAAGACCGGTTCTTCAAGCAAAAAGCCGGTCAAGAGTGCTGAAAAGAAAGAAACTGAGGAAAAAAAACCGCAAATTGCAGTAAAATGCGCGGACTCTGCATTATCTCCAAAAATAAAGGATTCAACCCCAAAAGAGGGTCTTTCTGCCACTACGGATCTGTTAATGGAAGAAACGGTGTACATGGATGCGGTTGATGAGGAGATCTCGAAATGGATGGAAGATTTTCAGAAAAAGAAAGAAAAAATGAAAGTCAAAGAGATGGTGGCCCGGACTAAAAAACTCGAGTCAAAAATGAAACAAAAGAACGAATTAGAAAAAGCATTTCATTCGGGAAAAATCTCTCTTGAAGACTATATTAACCAAATTGAGAGATTACTTTATTAAATGGCAGATTTTTTCTACTTTTCATGAATCTTCTTGAATATCAATCAAAAAGATTATATAGCTAAATATCTTTTTCTGAATCGATTTTATATGAAAATTGCAGAAGATCTCTATTTCTACTCCAAAGATGTTCCGTTTTCGTATTTTTTCGGTCGGGGATTTTCATGTAATCGATATGCGATTGACCAAGGCGATGAAATATGGATGATCGATTCCGGTACTTCGGCCGTACATAGAGTAAAGACTCTTTTAAAACAAATTAGGAAAGATGGTTTGGATCCTAAAAGAATTTCAAAGGTTATAGCGACCCATGGCCATGGAGATCATGTGAACGGCTTTCCCGCACTTTCCAAAGAGATAGAAAAACTCGGGGGAAAAGTTGAATTGTTCATTCATGAACTCGATTCCCATTTCGTAGTTGGAGGAGATGATGATTTTGTGTCGTATTTGAAACAAGCGGCTGGCGAATATTCATTTGATTTATTTCCTGCACCTCCATTTCTATTGAAAATTCTTTCTAAATATTCAATGGGAAAAGCACCCAAAGGATTAAACCCAGTTACATTAAAGGATAACGATATTTTGAAGGGTTCGAGATATTCTCTTCATATATATCACACGCCGGGGCATTCTGAGGGCCATATCTGTCCTTATTTGATCGAGAAGAAAGCGCTATTTCTCGGCGATCTCATTGACCAGTTTTTCGATCACAAGCCACCGGTAAATTTACCATCGTCAGATTTTATGGCGTTCAAAAAATCGTTAAAAAGAGTCCAGACAATAGATATTGAAATATTTTGTTCTGCGCATGGAAAAGATATTCCCCGCGGAATTGACCACAATCGAAAATACGTTGAAGATGTCCTAAAACAATTGTATTTTGGCTACAATCGAACTATTGAATTATTAGCTCAGAAAAAAGAAGCAAAAATCTCGTATTTTTCGGGAAAATATCCGAATACCATATGGCAATTCCAAGAGCAAAAAACCTTGCCGTTCTCTGTGTTTAAATATTTAAAATCAATTGGTGTGATTCAAGATAAGGATAAAAAATTTTCTTTGATAGGGAAAGCCCCGAGTCCAGATACCATTTAGAGGCCCGCATTTCGATTTTTAATTTTTTAACTTTTTTAACATCGCGTAGAAGAAGCCCTCGGTATCGCTTTCAATCTTTGACTCTTCTGAACACCGCGTAGAAGAAGCCCTCGGTATCGCTTTCAATCTTTGACTCTTCTGAACACCGCGTAGAAGAAGCCCTCGGTATCGCTTTCAATCTTTGACTCTTCTGAACACCGCGTAGAAGAAGCCCTCGGTATCGCTTTCAATCTTTGACTCTTCTGAACACCGCGTAGAAGAAGCCCTCGGTATCGCTTTCAATCTTTGACTCTTCTGAACACCGC
>CAZUTM010000245.1:0-5042 GCA_964623665.1 uncultured archaeon | reverse complement strand
AAGGTAAGAATTATTTAAAAAAATGGGGTGGTTTCATAGGTTCGAAATAGTCCAAGAGAAAAAAATTTATTGTTTTCCGAGATCGGATTCAAGCGGTTCCAAGAGAGATAAATCGTAAGGAGGAAGTTCTGATAATGATTTAATGAGCGCGTTAACATTCTCCAAGACTTCATTTTTTGAGTCAAAAATCTCTTTTGAAATTAATTTTTGTGCTTTTTCCATTTTTAATCGCATCGGGATTTCTACAATTAAAGCCTTGATCGATTCCGGATTTTTGAAATATTCCGGATTTTTTGCGACGCTTGTTGGCAGCGCTCTACTGAGGCCCCATAGTTTTTTGAGCAATTTATTGGCGATTTCAACTAACACGGATAGTTTCTTTAAATTAGTAAAATTCTCGCTGATAACACGCAGTATTTCGGTTTTTTCATTGAAGAAATTACGAATTACCAAAATATTTCGTATTTCCACTAATTTAGAATGAATGGGCTTCATGAAATTTAGAGTAGATGCGAGAACTCTCGCTTGAAAATATACCTCTTCTTTATAGCCGTTAATTACTTGATTTGCATGCCAATTCTGCAATATAAAATTAAAATCTTTGAGAATCGGCTCGAAATATCTGCTCTTAGGCTCTGCCCATTGATTTTCTTCATTTACCTTGATTTCCAATAATCTTCGAATTTTTAACTCCAGATCTTCGAATTCCCTTTGCAACAAGATTTTTTTATGAAAGATCTCTTCAGGTATTGCTACTTTCAAGGTTGAGGACGTAGCGCAGAGTTCTTTTATATTTATCTCGGCATCCTCGCATGCTTGGATGTCTTTCATGGGTAAAAAAGATTGGAATCCTTTTGATAACAAATCCCGGGTTATCTCATTGATATTTCGAATAAGGCCCTTGAAAAAATCATCAATATCACGGATAGCATCGTAAAGTTCGGAGATTGTTGTTTGATATTGTTTGAAATTCTCGATAACCAATTTTCTTAATTCATATGTCTCTTTATTTTGGAAAATCTCAGAGAATTGCGGGTTTAGAGTCAATTTATCCATAGGAATTTTACCTAAAGGCTTATCCACATCGAACACTATTGGGGGAAACAGATCATCGAAAAATCGATCGAGAATTTCCCCTTTTATATTGAAATTAGCGAGATCCAATTTGATTTTTATTATTTCTTGAATGATTTTATTATAAAGTTCAAAATTATTCTTTAAGCGATTTTGCAAGATGAGAATTTGACTTGAAGAACCTAAAATTTCTAAAATTTTTTCTAGACGCGGTTTAAACTCTTCAGCATAGACAGAATTCGTTATCATCGTTAATCCAGAAACCACAAAAGTTATGGTTCCATCATATTTTTGGATTATATCTTGAATCAATGAACCCCGTAGATTATACATCAAAAGGAGTTCTTTTACATTGATAAATTCGATTTTTTTAACCTCTTTTTTCTCAGCTTCAATCCCAAATATATATTTAAACAAATCATCAATAGAATCTATCTTTTTAATTATTTCATATTCTTTTTCGGCTCGTTTCAATAACAACTCCGTAAAATTTTGAAATGATGAAATTTTCTCTTTACTTTCTCTGTTCTTTTGGAAATTCCGGAATTTTTCCATTAAAAGCTCGGATTTCTTCGTTTCGATCTTATCATTCTCTGAAATCTCTTTTAGAATAAGCGATCCAAATTTTAGAAAGACATCAATTTTATAAAATAGCCCCTTTTCAAAGTCAAGATTGCTCAATTGTGAAATTATTCTTGCAAAAATCGGAGAAAACAGAGGGTCTTTTTCTATTTTATTGTAAATCTGCTCTAGCGAATTTTGTGAATTCGAAGTGCAATTTTCTTCGGGGAAAGTCATGAAATAAATGTTTTTTAATGTATTCATATCTTCGACAGATATATCTGATGCCGACTGCTCTGTAGAATTAATACATTCCTTCATTTTTTTCTGCATGCGTTTTATTTGGATCACAATTGAATGCAGTGAATGAGCATATAAAAATATTGTTTTCTTTTTAGTTTTGGGGCAATCGCGAAAAAATTTCATTTGAGTTTGTCTAAGCACTCAGAAAAAGTTTTTAAAAAGTCAAGCAGTTCCACTAAATTTTGTTGAAACATACTATCCAAACTGTTGATCGTTTTATCGGAGAAACCCGAAAAATAAGAGATATAATCATGAAGATCTTTTTCATATTTCATTTCCAATACACGAATCCTTTCAACAGTGGTATTCATAAAGTATAATTTATCGTTTAATTTTTCTCTCCGGTCTAGAATATTCATAACTCGTTGGATCAAATCCCTGTTAGAGATAGGTTTCATAATATATTCACTTGGACCGGAACGTATAGCTTCGAGAACAACATCGAGTGAGGGTTCTCCGCTGACAAAAATGAATGGTTCGGTGAGATTATAGCTCTGCTTGAGTTCATCTACCAATTCAAACGCTTTACAATTCGGTAAAAACATGTCGAATAAAATGATATCGAAGGGCGCATTTTCAACGTAATTTTTTATCGCATCGTTCTTATCTTGGGCTGAAATCACGTTAAAGTTCGACTTTTCAAATGACAAGCGATATGATTCTAGGACATCGTTGTTATCTTCCACGATTAGAATTTTCCGCTTCTTTACTTCATTCTTCTCTACAGAATTTTCCTCTACGCTGTTTGTTGTTTTTTTTCGAGCGATGATCAACCACCTTGATAGATAATTCTCGAAAGGAAATAAAAAGCTTTTTACCCATTTTCATGAGAAATTCGGAGCCAACCATTTCGTTAAATATATTAACAAAAAACCTTTTTCTCTCACATAATTTTATGGATTTATCGAATTCTGAAATCGAATTTGAAATAATTCATGTTTCAAATCTTCGAAGATTTTAAATTGATCCATTTACTTTCCAATATAGAATTACTTATCTCAAAGCAGTTCGGATTCGATGTAATTCATGAAGTCGAGAGATAAAGTAATGGGAACACTATAGAGATGCAGCAATAGTGTAGAGGTGAGCATTGGGGACTGTCACTCCCTAGACCCGGGTTCGATTCCCGGTTGCTGCGTATCTTTCATTTTTTAATAGCCTTCTCAGCTTTGCTATTTCTAATTTAACGTAATAAATCCCATCCCCCAAATCTATACACTTCGAAAGCGATTAGAGCAATAAACTAAGAGTTTTCAGAATAAAGCATGGTCTTTTATGTTTTTGCTCATTTTCAAATATGAAACAGTATGATTCTGAAAAAATCCGATGACTATTTTGCCAGCGTGGAGCCACAAGTTCGAGCCGCATTCGAATTGGGAATAAAATTCGGTGCATTATACCACACTTCAATCGGCCGACCAATTAGAAACGATCCCAAAACAATCTCAGAAATTGAAAATGGAATAAAAGCATCAATATCATGTCAGCCTTATGTCAAATCTGTTTCTGTAAAAATTAAGGGTGATCTTGATTCTTCCAAGGAATTTAAATATGGAGAGATTTCTGGACACAATCTCTATGCAGAAATTTCGGTTGTTTATGATGGAGTTAGAATTACCGGAAAATTGGAATGGATTCCCGAATTAAATTATCCGCTTATGTATATCTCTGAAGTGAATAAAGAATCTCTTTAATACGGTAAAAGGTGCATACAAAAGAATAAAAGTCTGTGCTTTCACAATATAATAGGTGAAAGAAATTGACCGAAGAGGAAACGATTGAATATGCACTGAAATTACTTTGTTCTGGGGAATTCGACGCATTATATAATTACTATAAACGTATAGGATTGAGTAATTTTACGAACCCCGTGTTAATATTACGATATATCGATTTTTTATCTTCGGCCAATTGTGACGAAGAATATATTAATTCGTTTTTCAAGCAAATAAGCGAAAAAAGCACCAATCTCCGTGTTTTACGCCGATCCTATGAATTTTTTCTTAGAAAGGAGAGTTATGACCGGGCTTACGAATTTTTAATGAAAATGATTGAATATGAACCCGAGAATTTCAATTTATATTTTGATATGGTGGAACTCTGCAGGAATAAGATGTTTGATATAAATCTTGCATTTACATGGTTCAAACGAATGAATGAAAATTGTTCCGAGCCAGTTGCATTATCAAAAGGGGAAGAGGAAAGTTGGAAAACCTTGGCTTTATATTTTAATAAAAAATTTCCAGATTACCATCCAAAATTATTTGCAGATCTTCTCTCGGACAAATTATTGTTCAACAAACAAAATTTGAAAGTTAACGAACAAAAAGTTTACTTTATACTCGTAGATGGCTCAAACTTAGCCTATGAGTATGATAGAAATTCACGAAAAAGTGCGAAAGCCCTAAATTTATATCGCTTGGTTGAATTCTTCGAAAGGGTTCGGGAGGAGTATCAAAACGTCGATTATTGCATTTTGGTAGATGCTTCTTTGATTCATATGATTGACAAAAAATCTGAATTGAACAAATTAATTGAGAAGGGCTACATCACACAAATACCAGCAGGTTCATCTGCTGATAATTATTTAATTGAATTTTTCAAAATTCACCCGGATAATACGTTTCTAATTTCCAACGACCAATTCAAAGATCTCCTTGAGAAAGAAAAAAAATCGAACAGAAACCTAATTCTTTCACACAAATATCCGCTCATGATTATTTTCGAGGAAATTATTATTCCAAATTTTCCGTTTCCGTTAAAATCTCGATTAAGTCCGCCATTCCGGAACGACTCCAAAGCCGCTACAAAAAATGAGGAGACTGTGGAATTAAAACATATGCAATCTCAAATAATGAAACCGGAGAAGAGCGATAAACAAAATTTAGAGAAAAATAAGGAAAATAATGATAGTTTTTTAATCACAACTTCTGAACCCATAGAATGTAAAAAAGAAGAAACGGATGACAAAAGTTCTATTAGTCAAAATCTGGGAATTGAAAACGCGATTGAAAACGCTAGAAATGAACATGAGAAATCGAAAGAGCAAGAGAAATCGAAAGAGCAAGAGAAATCGAAAGAGCAAGAGAAATCGAAAGAGCAAG
>CAZUTM010000244.1:0-5064 GCA_964623665.1 uncultured archaeon | reverse complement strand
GAAACGAAAGAAAATCACCCAAGATGATATGAATCTTGCCGTTGAATTCATGTAAATACGTTTCGTAATTACCGACCTTATTAAATCTCTGATTTTTTTATTATTCTAAATTCTCGCGGTGAACCGATGAAAAATTCTGATTCTAAAAAAGAAAAATCCGGAAAGAAGAACATCGACAAAGAATCGAAACATTCACATTACCGGCCACAATACGAGCAAATTGTAAACAAATTGAAATGGGAAAATCTTCCTCAAGTATGGAAGGATTTCGATTTGGAATATGTTACCAAAACTAAAAAACTACATCCCTATCAAAGCGCGGCGATCCGGAACGGCGCACTGCTATTATATCTTTACTATCAAAATCTCCGTTTACAGCAGATAGAGCCAAATCGCTTATATGAACCCTCTTATTTACAAAAAAAAAAACTATTTGATTTCATCAGAGCAAACGGCCGAGAAAGTATCGATTTGGATCTAAAATTTAATAAACACTATGATAAAAAATGGTCTCTGCTTCGAGAATTTTATCCTTATATAGAAGATGGTTTACCAAACCGTGAAAAAACTATAATTAAAATCGGCTTTGAGAATTTTGTCAATAGAATGTCATTTTGGATGGCAACCGGCAGTGGAAAATCAATCATTATAATAAAATTTATCCTTTTCCTTTATTACCTCATTATGCAAAATGAGATCCCGAATTTACCCATCTTGATTTTAACCCAAAGAGAAGATTTAATCATTCAATTCATGAATTTGGTCGATGAGTGCAATCTTTCCAATCCGCAAAAGATAATATTCGATTCATTGAAATCCTTTGGGAGAACTCAATATCTGCGAGCCAACAATACCAATCAAGTCCATGTATTCATTTATCGATCCGATTTGATTGCTGAAGAATCAAAGGAGAAGGAAGTCGGGTATTTGGACATTGAAAACGATGGAAAATGGTATCTCTTTTTGGATGAAGCCCATAAAGGGGATGCTGATGATTCCATTCGAAAATTGTTCTTTTCCATTCTTTGTCGAAACGGTTTTTTGTTCAATTTCTCTGCAACGTTTACGGATCCGTGGGATATCTTCACAACGGTCTTTAACTTTAATCTCGGTAAATTTATAGCAGATGGATATGGAAAAAACTTATTTGTGGTAAAAAAGCATTTGAGTTTTTCAAAAACGAATCTAATTAAGCATCGTTCCGCTATTAATCATCAAATCCCGAAAGGAGAAATCGTTTCTTTCTTAAAACCGCTGATTCTTTTTTTGTATATCTCTTGGGCCGGAGCGCAGCTTCGTAAAGAATTTAATAACACGTTGAAATATCATCATCCGTTGATTGTTTGCTTGGTAAATTCGGTGAATGTGGAATTATCGGACTTGGAACGTTTTTTCCTTATGCTCGGTGCTCTTTCAACAGGTGTGATCACAGAATCCGATTATAATTTCACGAAAAACGAGCTGAAAAAGGATTTGAAAGCTTTTGTTGTTGATCGTTCGGATGCTGATCGTTCGGATATTGATCGTTCCGATTCGATCTTTACGATTGGTGATGATCCGGCTTTTGATCTCTCGACAGTGGAGCAGGAAATCTGTTTTGATGACTTTAAGCAGTGCATCTTTCATTCAAAGCAAGATTCAACGATAGAAATCATGATCAAGTCGGATAATAAGGAAGAATTATTATTGAAATTGAAAAATTCTGAGAAACCGTTTGGATTGATAAAAATTGGAGATATCAAACCTTGGATCCGCGAAAAACTCACAGATTATGAGATCACCGAAACGTATATGACGGATAAAGCCTTTCTGAATCTCAATTCTGAAGAAAATCCGATTAATCTCTTAATGGGATCACGGTCGTTTTATGAAGGATGGGATTCCAACAGGCCCAATGTGATGATCTTTCTAAATATCGGCAATATTATGGCAAAGAAATTCGCGATTCAAGCAATTGGTCGGGGGTTGAGAATCGAGCCTATCCCGAATCTCCGGAAACGACTACAATTTATCAAGAAAGATGCGGAATCGCGTTTAGAAATCAATAATCTTCGACCCAATTTTAATTATTCTGATTTTATTGATAAGATTTATTTGATTGAAACGCTATTCATTTTCGGGACAAATTCCCAAGCGATTATATCCTTGTTAGACCTTATTCATTCACAATCAATGATCTCCGAAAAATTAATAGCAGACAGTTCAAATCGCGAATTGTCAAGCAAAGAAGAATATAACCAGACACAATCTAATGATGCTCTCATGTTGGCTCTTCCAAATTCGAGTGCAAATACTGCGCTTGGAGATGATTTTGAAAGTTGGGTTGGAGATGCCCGTGTTATTTTTGCACTAAGAAAGATGCGAAATAGAGCTTAAAAATCACGAGCGATTTTACCAAATGTGAAACTTCAATACTTCAAAAATGCATTTAGCTCGAAATTCATGAAGGTTTCGTTCATCATACATATTCTATATATTTTCATTGGATTCTTCTTTTTCTTTTTTATATATAATCAAACAGTCGATTTCGTCGTCTTCTATAGAGCCGGACAACTAATCCATCAAGATCCCAATGCTATGTATGATGTCGAGCGGTATTATCTCCCTTTCAGATATCTTCCTTTTGCTGCCTTTCTCTTTTCGGTTCTCTCCATAATTAACCTTCCGATCGGTGTTGTATACATTTTGTTTACGTTAGCTAGCTTCGCGGCAAACGTGTTAGTTGCAATCCTCTTATCGGAATTGGTTATCGATATTTATAAACTTCCCAAAGAATACCACGCTTTATTTTATCAGTTTCTCGGTGCATTTTTCCTTTATGTTCCGCATGCAGATAATTATGTCAACGGCCAAATCAACTCGTTTTTGGGCTTGGCAATCATTGGTGCCCTTTACTACTTTGAGAAAGCGGGGGGAGTTCAGACCGATGATCGGGTGGTGGCAAATTGTGTAAAACTTGATTTATGGAAATATAACTTCATTGGGGGTATATTATTGGGTCTTGCCACTGTCATTAAACCATCCGCCTTTGTGGTGCTGCCGTTCGTTATTATCGCAAAATCCACCTTCAACAAGCAAACAAAGAAAATCGAAATAAAAATCAATGGTGGGCAATCTCTGCTCCGGCTTTTGGGCTCGGTTCTCTTTTTACTTCCATCGCTTGATATATTCAATAGATACCCTTTAATTTGGCAAGGGTTTATGGAAGCCAATTTTTCCGGAGGATCGCAACTCATCGATGCCCATTCCTATTCCCTTACTCGGATTTTAATCAATATCTTCATGGCAGTCCAAGTTTCTTCACCAAATTTTCTTATATTTGTCATAATTACCGCAATATTCTTCGGCTTTGCTTTTCTGAAATTTTTATTTAGACCCGAGGGGTATGAATATCAATACCAATACAGATATTTTTCCATAGCATTCACCGCCTTGCTCGTGTCTTATTTCGACAGCTGGGGACATCACTTGGTTTCATGGGTTCCGCTCGCAATCATTCTTGTGATTTTGGCGAAGGTTCAAGCAAATAATGCACCCGAAAAAATCCGGCAAAAAAAACTCAAAGCATACGAACAATTATATTATACCTTCGGCGCAATGGGCGCTATGCTTTGGACTCTTCTTTACTATCTCACCTCCAATCTATTCTATGAAGGCTCCCCCGGATTCAACATCATCTATTGTGCATTGACTATAGCATTTTATTATTTTTCCATTCGCACTATAGAGAAAGAAATAAAAGAATAGAGATCTTAGTCTTTTTAGTATTGCATTTTTTGATTTTTTTCAAATTGGCTCAACAATCACACAAAAATAACCAAAATGAGGGGAGTAAAATCGAAGTCATACCTGCGGTGGATATAAGAGAAGGGAAATGTGTCAGATTGACCCAAGGCGTTGCCGGCACAGAAAAGGTTTATTACGAAAACCCGATCGATGCGGCATTATTTTGGCAAGACCAAATGGGCGCAAAACGAATTCATTTTGTAGATCTGGATAGTGCAATCGGTCTTGGAGAGAATTCTGCAATGATTGCGGCAATGACCAAGCGATGCACCGCAAAAATTCAAATCGGCGGAGGCATCCGAACACTTGAACTCGCTAGAAAATATATCGAAGCGGGAGCTGATCGAATCGTCGTTGGAACCGCAGCTGTCAAAAATCCCGAGTTCCTCTCCCAACTCGTCTCTGAATTCGGAAATAAAAAAATAATTGTCTCATTAGATCACAAGAAAGGCCTCGTCGCAATCAAAGGATGGACCGAAATTACAAACTTTGATGCCTTCAAACTCGCAAAGGAAATGGAGAAAAGAGGCGCGGGGTATATTCTGTTTTCGGCAGTCGAAGCGGATGGAAATTTCACAGGACCCGATTTTGAAAACACGAAAAAAATGATCGAAACCGTGTCTATCCCGGTAATCGCAGCGGGTGGAACGAGAAACGTTGAAGACGTAAAAAAACTCAAAGAAATCGGCGCATTCGGCGTCATTATCGGAAAAGCACTCTATGAAAATAAAATTAATTTCAAAGAAGTAAAAAATATATAACCGTTTCCCCAAAAAGATATAGGAGCGAAAGAAGAATGCTGCAATCCTTATTGGTGTTCTGGCCCAGTTTTATCTTTGGAATCCTCCATACCATCATGCCGTGCGAAGACAAAGCAATTTTTATTTTCTATTCATTTGGAGTATCCAGAGACACAAAACATGCCATGAAAATCCTAACAATTTATGGATCCGGATTATTCAGCGCAAATATGCTCATCGGAACCATTTTATCCATCGGCGCAGCATTCCTTGGACCAATCCTACAACAATCCATCGACCGGTTCCTTTGGAATGGACTCTCTGCAAGCTCTTTGATTATCGCCGGAACATACATTATATACGCACTATACCGAAACAAATATTTTCCTCACAAAGACCAAGTAAAAGATATCACCGACGGCTTATCATCGCTCCGAAGAAAGAAACGAGCCGCCTTCTTCTTGGGATTACTTGCCGGTATTCCCCCATGCATCTTCGAACTGGGTATCTACACCTATGCAATGGGCATTTCTCTCAT
>CAZUTM010000243.1:0-5424 GCA_964623665.1 uncultured archaeon | reverse complement strand
AATCTGAATCTCACAGGCATGCCTTTTCCGAGAAGGGGCGCGCGGTGACGAAGTGTTAACATTGTTTTTTCAATAAAATCGGCAAGTGGAGGCAAAGTAAATGAGCAATGGAATCGAAAAACGGTATGATTACGAACTTATCAATATGTTAATTACCCCTAAAAGTTCAATCTTGGATCTGGGATGCGGGGAAGGGGATTTACTATGGTACTTGATACAAGAAAAGCAAATTAAGGGCTCCGGGATCGAAATCAGCAGTCAAGGAGTTCAAGAAGCCATAAAAAAAGGATTATCGGTAATACAAGCAGATATCGAAGAAACCATTTCCAATTACCCCGATAAAACCTTCGATTACACCATTCTTTCTCAAACCATGCAAGAACTCAAAAGGCCCGAGAAAGTTATCTCGGCCATGGCCCGAATTTCGAAACGGGCCATTATTACCTTTTATAATCTCGCGCATTTCAAATTCCGGCTAAAAATATTAATGAAAGGCCAATTTCCAACTTCTATAGAGCTCCCATTTAATTGGCTCAGCGCAAATATCATGTTCCTTAGCGTGGCGGATTTTAAAGAATTTTGCAAAACCAACAATTATCGAATCGTATCCGAACTATATTATTCAGACCATAAATTAATCCGCTTCATGCCGAACCTCAGATCTAAAGTTTGCATCTTTGAAATTGAACAATCATACGAAGCATGAATAATCTAGCGAGTAAAAAATAATCCTCAAGAACAACATTTTTTTTATTTAATGAGATAATTTTTGAACTTTATTTTTCTATTCCCGATCACCTTTTCTTGAGCAGTATTGCTAGAAAGATCCAAAATATGTATCGAAACTTTGGCATCGAATGCTTTGGGATAAAAGGCGGTTAATTGCTCGGCAAATTCAAGGATTTCCGGATCCTGGATCCGATCAACAAATACATATCTTGTGATCTGCTTTCGGGGGTGCAGAAAGGTGATCAAGAACCCTGTTTTTTTTACACATTCGACGATATTCTTGAAGGATGGATGAACGGAATGCAAAATGGTGATTCCTTTGAACCGAAAGATAGTTCTGATTTTGAGAAGTTCGATTTCTTGCATACTCGGAGTTTCTGTATGGTGAAGATAATCTTGAACCACAATTGAGAATTTTTTGTCAATAACGAGGCAGCCCTCGCTGGAACAAAAATTCCGAACGGACCCTATATTTTTCCCGGCTGAATATTTGATATTTGGGTTTTTACCTTGTAACTCCAATAATATCTTTCGAGGTACCCATCCTTTCTTTTCGGGAAGCGTTTCCGGAAGCTGTGATGCAGAAAAGGGCCGCAAAACCAAACCTTCAACCCCAGCTAATTTATCAATTTTTAAGAGGAGTTCAATCGCTTTCTTATTCGGTTTGACACCAAGGATCTCTCCGGTGATAATGAACTGAGCCCCTATTTTTTTCATATATTCCTCTACTTTCTTAAAAATATACACTTTACAATGAATACACACTTCTAAGCTATCCGGATTGTGCTCCATTTGCTCTTTCAATAATTCTAAATAATCATTTTCTTTTGCTCTCATTTCCAACGGCAACCCAATTTTCTCTGCAAAAAAAAGAGCTGCACATTCGTAATTGGATGAATTCGTGTTGCAGATGCAAAAAGGCGAGGGAAAACTGATACCGATAACATCGATTTCAAATTCGGACACTAATTTCGCCGCTAGAGAGCTGTCAATCCCACCGGATAGAAGTGCCACCGCTTTAATTTTATTCATACCTTTAAAATCTTCCTTTTCTACACCACTTTCAATAGTATCCATGAACGAGTTCCCTCCTTTTTTATAATCCCTTAAAATTTTTATTTTTAAGGGCTTTTTCAGCCTTTAAGCGAAATTTCGTAATAAGTCTCGCGAAAATCGATACGCTTATGTCTGAACATTTCCAGCCGTTTTAATTCATCCCCTGAAATTTTTTTGATAAACCCTTTTTTCAACAACACTTTTAACGCCGAGCCTATTGTTCTTTTCGGAAGTAATGTTTCTTTCTCAATGGCGGATCGATTCATAATTTTTTTCGTGTCCAAGATGTAAAGAATGAATTTTGCAGCGGGCGGGAGATCCAATATCTGTTTATAGAACTCAAACGATTTTGCTTTGAATTTTTCAATCCAACCCACTGATTAAACACCTTGCCTTTTCAAAATCCGTCAAAAGATATAAATGCTTATTGAAACAAGTACGTACGGAAATCCTTTTTGGAGAATCACCGTATGAAGACGCATCCGAAAAACACTGAAATCTATGAACAGATTTTTAATTGGGTGGAAATTCAAGATATTACCGAAGATTCGGTGCGTCTCCTCGCAGAAAATATGGGTCTTGAAATCAATAAAAATAAAATCACAATAAAATCGGACTGGAAAACGTATAAAACGTATCGAATCATCGCAGAAAACGAGGAGGTCCTTTTTTTTATAAAAGAAATTTGGGAAAGGGGTGCAATTCGGGAAATTTTGGGCCTTAAATTGGGTGCCCTTTTGGATCCGCATATGCTGCCTTCAAATTATTTATTCGGGCAATATTATCCACAAAAATCGAAATACGGTCAAGAAATTGAGCGAATCCAAGCGGTCCCGTTTGTCGCTACTATTACCGTTCCTGGATCGCCTCTGAAAAAGAAAGATGTGGAACAATACGCATTTTTATTTGGCCGACAATATACATTTTGCAGATGGCTCTCGCTTTATGATTGTAATGAGCGGCATTTCTTTTTAGGCCCAGATGGCTTTCTTCGACGCATCGATTTCGGCCTCTCGTTTTCTGATCTGGTGCGTCCCTATCAAGGATTCGATCTTTTCTTTCCAAAATCGATTTATAAGAACATGGAGTTCAAGAGAGGCGCAGAGTTTCAAAAACAATTATCATCCATTCGCTTTGATGCGGTGTTCGATGATATTATGGCCGATCTCAATAAAATGAACGAATTAAAAGAAGATGATCTATATGATCTGAAAATTTCAAGTTTTAAAACGAATCTCATTGAATATTGGAAAAGAGAAGGCTACTTAGATGTTAAGGGTCGACCGAAAGCCATAGATAAATTCATTTTATTGTGATATAATAAAATTAAGAAAAGGCAATTTCGGGTATTTTTTATATTCTGGTGTGGAATGTGGAGCACCATGAGTGTGATTGAGAAAAAACCGAAGAAAATTAAAAATTCGATTCTTATCTGTTGCCCGATTTGCAACGCAACGAAGAAAATCAAACTTCCGGATAATTTCCTCGAAGAAGAAATAGGAACTCTCGTGCCGGTGGATGTCGAAAGAAATCAAGTCTGCGAACATTATTTCACAGCAATGGTGGATTTAAACCTCAATGTGAGAGATTATATCGTTCCAAAGCAACGCAAACCGATGACGGAACAAGAATTCGAACTTCTCTTGAAAAAGTTTGCTTGAAATCCCCCTCATCCATGTTTTTATAGATTTTTTCCGATTATTTGTTTTTTTCATCAAATTACTTTTATTTGTTGGTAGCTTTATTCGACGATAATGAGAGCCATAATAACAGCCTACGGACAGAACCGTATCGGTATTTTGGGCGAAATTACTGCATTGGTGGGTAAATTCCAAATGGATGTGCGAGATATTTCACAAAAAATTATGGATGAATATTTTACGATGATTATGTTGGTGGATTTATCGAAATCTCCGGTCTCTATCTCCGAAGCATCAAAAGAGTTCAAAAAATTAGGTGAAAAATTAAATCTTATAATTGAAATTCAACACGAAGATGTATTCAAAGCGATGCATCGCATCTAATTCGGAGGCCTCAAAATGCAATATGATCATGATGAAATTATCGAAACTAGGCGCATGCTGAGTGAGGAATTGCTCGATATTCGCACCGTGACTATGGGCATTTCAATTCTGGATTGTGTTTCGGAAAATCCCGATAGATTATGCCAAAATATTTCCGCTAAGATCTTGAAGAAAGCGGAGAACATCGATTCGATCTGCGATGAAATTCAAGCGGAATACGGGATTACCATAGTTAATCGAAGAATAGCCATAACTCCCATTGCACTTACGACTTCAGGGCCCAATTATACTCCGGAGTCATATATTCAAATTGCGAGAACATTGGATGATATCGGTAAACAGTTGAACATTAATTTCATTGGCGGGTTTGGAGGATTTATCCAAAAAGGGTTTACATCTTCAGATTCTCGCTTAATTTCAACGCTTCCTCGGGTGCTTTCCGAAACCGAGCGGGTTTGCTCGTTTTTCAACGTAGCCTCGACCCGAACAGGAATCAATATGGATGGCGTCTGCTTAATTGCGAAGATGTTGAAAGAGACGGCGCTAAAAACGGCCAACCAAGGGGGCATAGGGTGTGCGAAATTTGTGGTGTTTGCTAACTCCGTTGATGACTCGCCATTTATGGCCGGCGCATATCATGGTGTTGGAGAACCTGAAACCGAAATCAATGTTGGAATATCCGGTCCCGGAGTAATAAAATCTGCAGTGAGACAATCGGGATGCTGTTCTTTTGCAGATCTGGCGGAAAACATCAAAAAATTTTCCTTTAAAATTACCCGATTAGGTCAACTGATTGCCAATATTGCATCTCAAAGATTGCATGCAACAAGAGGAATTGTAGATCTTTCGCTGGCACCAACCCCGAAAGTTGGAGATTCTGTCGCGGAAATTCTTCAAGAAATGGGTATAGATATCGTTGGAGGTCCGGGATCCACAGCCGCCTTAGCGATGCTAAATGATGCCGTAAAACGCGGTGGATTAATGGCAACCGCGAATACCGGAGGGCTATCGGGTTCATTCATTCCCGTAATGGAAGATGCGGGATTATCAAAAGCCGCCGAACTTGGAAAATTAAGTCTGGAAAAACTTGAAGCAATGACATCAGTCTGTTCCGTGGGATTGGATATGATTCCGATACCGGGAGATGTTTCGGATAGCATTATTGCAGGAATCATCGCCGATGAGATGGCTATCGGTGTTTGGAATCATAAAACGACCGGAGTTCGTATCATTCCGGTTCCGAACGCGAAAGCTGGCGATAAAGTGTCTTTTGGTGGTTTATTTGGAGAAGGGCCCGTAATGAAGGTAAATGAAGTCGACTGTTCCCGATTTGTGAACCGCGGAGGCCATATCGCGGGGCCGATCACGGGATTTCGAAATTAAAAATGTATGGTTAAACCTTATTTTTCACTAAAATTTCCTTTGTTTTATCGTATTTCTTTTCCTATTTTCAATTTGAAATTAATTTCGCAGCGTGGCTGTGATTTTATAGTTATATCGACTATTATAGTATCATGGAAGCCCGGATTTTCTCTTCAATAGAAAAATGCTACTAATAAATTAATAAATACCACTACATTCAATTTAGTTAACTCATGATGATATTGGATTATTT
>CAZUTM010000242.1:0-5470 GCA_964623665.1 uncultured archaeon | reverse complement strand
AATGGGATTTCCGCCGTTCTGGTTGTGAACAAGAGTAGTTCCTTTTATCAAGAGGCCCTCGCCCTATTCGCAACACGATATGGCCAGAAAGCCTCAACAATTCCAAGCATGCAAGTGGTTTCGGGAGAAAAAAGAAGTGAGATAGATACAATCGTGAAATCATGCTTTGGAATTTTCTAAAAAGGAATATTTATCATATTTTTTATTTTGAACTTGAAGTTTATTTTACACCTTATTTGTTTTTTTTTCAACAATAAGCTTTTCCATAATATTTCCTAATAATTCCGTTAAGGCAAATTCAAATTCTCTTGTTATATCTTCTTTACCTGTTTTACAATGAACGATCTCATGCAAGAATGTTCCGCAATATGAACTCAAATTCTTTAACTGATCTCTTTTAATAATGATTCTTTCATGAGTTGGTTCCCATAATCCTAAACTTTCTTGAAATGTTGAAGAATCTTTTCTCATTGTTTCTGAAATCTTTATTTCTTTAAGATTCTTGGGTTTTCCACCAATTATTTCTAAGATTGTTTCATTCAAATTAAATATTTTTCGTTCGTTTTCTGTCAAATCTTTTGGCTCGATGAATCTAAAATTATAACTTTCGTTATATTGTTTCCTTAAGAGGTTTAAATCTCTGATCGGTTCACCACTAATATCTCTGATGGTAGAAATTTTATCTTTAACTTTTTCATTTATCGTAATGATTTGTAAACCTTTCTTTTGAGCATTCTCAATCATGTCGAAGTTGTTTTGAGTTTGTTGTGGAGTTAAAAACAAACATGGTTTTTCAGCATTATAAATTTTTATTGCATGAACATTTATATCGGTCCATTCTATCTCATCATGATTTTTGCCTTGGGCCATTTTTTGCAGATCTTCCATCAACATTGAAGAAATTTCTTTTGATTTACAATTCAATAAAATTGATTTCACCCGGTCTGAATATGCATCTCGACCAACATTGGTTCTCTCCCGGTTTAATGCATCTTTGATCTTTTTATTTATACTTGTGATGTTATACGAAAACAGAAAATTTTCTTCGCTACTGACTTTAACGCCATTGATATAGATATTAGAGGTTTTATTATTCCCATTTTTATACACATCACCATAATTTGTTGATTCCACCAATATCAATCCAGAATATTGAATAAAGAGAGATTTAGCTTGTTCAATATCCTCATCCTTGATATTTTCTAAAATAAAATCCGTTCCATCCATTTCAGGTTCGCTCGGGCTTTCAATAATGGCATGTAGAGTAACTATATCTTTGAAACCTTGCTTATTTGCCATCTCGATAGTGATATCGTGGAATTTAGATTTGATTAAAACCTTTACACCTTTTCTATAAAGTGTTGCCAAAGCATCTTTTAATCCAACGCCGAATTTTCCAATAGTATGAGGATTAGATAATTTTTCTTGATTTTCATTCTGAGTCAAATGCTCATATTTTAAACCTCGACCATAGTCTCGGATGTGCCATTTATTCTGAGGATCCTTATATATTTTAATTTCTTTTGTCTTTGAAAGAAGTTTTTCGTCAATTGCATTTGCTATGATTTCTCTAATTGCGTTATAAACTTCCCATGATTCTAAAATCTCTTCAATATTCAAATCAAATTTATTAGCCATGATTTTTATCGTTAATGGTCATTTATAAAACCATTCATTTTAGTATTTTTTTTTTGATTGAACTCAAGAAAATATCTGAAAAAACAAAGAAAATCAAGGGTTTGCTTATTTCTTATTTTCGTAAACGGGTAAATCTTCCCAATATTTCGGAACCCAAACCGCTTGACCCGTTCTGGAACTTTCAATAGCGGCCATCGACCCGCAAAATGATTTGAAGCCTTCGATGAAATTGGTGCCTGGTTGGTATTTTCCTTTCGAATCGATGCTCTTCTTCACCATGTCCAAAATGATTCCTTGCCCTTGACGCGGGGTTCCCAGATTTTCAATAGTTTTGTCGGTAATAAACCCATCTTCTTCATATTTGTAACCTTCCTCATCCTTATAGACCAGCGTTTCGAGTCCAAATCCCGCATCATTAATCTTTGCTTGTCCCTTTTCGCAATAAAATTTGAAGCTTGACCATCCCGGACCTCGCGCTTGCCAATCGCCGTATAATTGACACCATGTCCAATTTCTGCGGTGTTTGTAGTCTTCCGGCTTGGCAAGAGCGACATTACAAAAGACCGTAGAAGATCCTTGCCATTTTGAATATTTCGGAATAAAAGTATCGGCCTTCACTTGCACGATGTCCATTCCCGTGATATATCGCATCAGATCGAAGAAATGCGTGCACATATCTTCCAAATAGATTTCGGCTAACCATCTGCGCCAGCCTCTTCTCTTTTCGCCCCAATTTCCCGCGCTTTCCCATCGCATAAAAGAAATTGGCCCAATATTATTTTCTTGGCTGTTGAAAAATACATGTGCGTTCCAATTTTTCGGCCAGTATCGATATTGAGTGCCAACGGCGGTCGTTAATTCCGGATGATCCACAGCGCATTGCACCATCTGTCGGCCTTGATAGATTGTCGAAGCCATATTTTTTTCACAAATCACATGGATCCCCAAGTCCATACACTCTTTGACTAAAACATGATGCGTATAGATTGGTGTAGCGATAATTGCTAAATCGGGCTTGGTTCCTAAAGCGACCATATCATCAATCGAAACGAATCCATCATCTTCAGTAAGTCCAACCGTGTGGAGATTCTCCAGAAGTTCTGTATCGGTATCAACAACTCCAATCATTTTGAAATCGGGATGATTTTTTACCTCTTTTAACCATGAACCCCGACCCAATGAACCTAAACCGATAATTGCTGTTTTAATTACCATTGTTATCCGAATCAAAGTAGAAGGAAAAAGCATAAAAACCATTTGAATACACAAAAAAAAAATTGAAAAAAAGCATAAGGGAAAGGGACATTCCCATCGAATATCCACGTGCTGAACGAAACGTGGAATATTCGGTCCATCGATTCTTGTTTTGAGACTATTTTTAAAAAGTAAAGTGCGTGATGGCCATCATCGATCCTCGATTTTTGCTCCGCAATTATGGCAAAACCGATCTTGAGAATTCCAATCAATTGATCCGCTTCTTTCATGCGTTTGAATTCCCATTCTCTTTAGATTGAGTTGCAAGAAAAGCGGTATGTTCGCTAAATCTTCAGGTTCAATTTGCAACAGCTTTAAACGTTCTTTTTGATAAAATTTAACTTTCTGTTTTCTTCTTTTCTTATAGGATTCGGTCCAATAGCCGAAATATTCTATGTACACACCATATTCCGGTAAATACCAATCGTATTTGAAGTTCGATTTAAATTTGTTTATGTAATCTTCGTATTCATGAGAAACGCTGAGAAGATAAAGCGCGTTGTCAATGACAAGTTCACCAAGGGATCGCACTTTATGGCCATCCAAACATATATACCAAACGATTTTTTTCGGTTTTTTTTCTCTGCGCTTTAGATATAAGCGATAGAGAAAATATGCGATGATTAAAATTACCGCAATAAAACCGAAAATTTCAATTATTACATGAGCCATAATTGAGCTTTTATGGCTTTTTTTAAAAACAAAGGCTGACTGTTGTTATTTGTGGTTTTTTGGATCAAATGAATTCAAGGTCTAAATTGAGAACCGATTTGAAAAATTGATGGGGGTATAAAATTGGAATATATTATATGACGTAGGATTAATAGAATGAAATCCAAAGGTTTTTTTGAAAAAAAACACCTTGATTATGTATGGGAAGGTTTATCTTTTATTTTGCCTCACAAGCATATTTTGATGAACGAAGGGGTAAGAACGGCGCATTTCCGCTTCAAGGGGTAAAAAGCTATGGAGATTTGGCACATAAATATAAGATTCCCGTTACTTGGCTCACCAATGCCGAAGGGCTTCGTCGGGGAAAGGAGGTCTTTGAACAGTTTCACTTCAAATATGGCGATGATTGTATTCTTTTCGGATTGCCCTTTCAAGGAGAAAATACAAGCGCAAAGCGGGATTTTGCGATAAAAATGAGTGAAGAGGAAATCTATTCGTATTTAAAAAAAGAATTGGCAGAAATGAAAGCGATTTGCGAGTGGGTTCGCACCGACCACATCGGATACTTCTACAGAACATTGCCGGCTGTCAGGGCCATGCAAAAATTGGGCATCAAATCATGTTACGGCCACTGTTGGGAATTGATTGCTACCGATGGAGTTACCGATAACGGCGTGCCTTGGGGCTTTTATTACATCGATTCAGAAACTTCATGGAAAAGACCATCTAAAGGAATCAAAGGGATAGTGGCAAATGAATGGCTTCAACATGATTTAAACAAATGTTGGAACTATTACGGCTCGAGTTCGGTGTTTTCTTGGGATCCGAATGATGTTGAACGGGCCAAAATTTGTGATTGGAGAAATATCGAGTATTGGAAAGAAGGGTTTCGAGAATATTACAGAAATCGCTATTGGAATGCCTTCATTCCGTTTGTATTCCACCAGGAAGCCCATGAGCAAGAAAGCACTCCGGGAGGTTGGGAAGTCTATCCTCCCGAAACGGTGCAAAATACCTATGAGATGACGGATGAGTTTTTGAAGTTCATAACGAGCGGAGAGTTTCCCGATATGGAGATCATGAGTCTGGCCAATTGCGTTGAAGAATACATCAAAGCTTTCGATCGAACACAAAGCACATACATGCTCTTTAAGGATATTCCGGTCAACAGTCCAATCTGGTTAAAACGAAAGCAAGAGGTCTTTCAAATTTTCATGGATGCAAAAAAAGATGAGGAAGAAGAAGGAGGAACGCTTGATCCGGTGAAGGATTACGAGAAATTAAAATATCTTTTTAATTATTATGGATGGCAAGGAATGTTGTATGAAAAAGAATTTCCGGAATCGCTTGTTGTTGTCTCCTCTGATGGGCAATTTTTCTTCCATCGTGATTCCATGCTACCAAAGAAAATCTGGAATTACAATAAAAAGATTGAGAGTGATCCGAAAAATTTGTATTTTAACGAAAATATCTTTGAGACCACCGGCTTGGATAAAATTAAATCAGAATTTTCAATCACCGCTCAACAAAATGCTCTTTCAATGAACATGAATATAATTTCTTCAACCGAAGCGCCGTTCGGCATAGCAATTTGGGAATCTTCGTTGATCAAAGAGTTCAATAATGAAAGAGAAATTTCGGTGAAAATTAATGAGGTTCCATTGGAAACGAACGGACAAATAAAATTGATTCCGAAAAATTGTTTGGTAATACTATTTAACTTGAGTGCCGGAAATACCGCAATCAAGATTACAAAAAAATTTAACTAAACATTAAAAAAAAATAACAAGGGAAAGGGACATTCCCAAAGAATATCCACGTGCTAAACTGAACGTGGAATATTCCTTCCACCGATTCTTTTTTTGAGATTTAATTTTTTATGTTTAGAGAATAAAGCCCATATAAA
>CAZUTM010000241.1:0-5603 GCA_964623665.1 uncultured archaeon | reverse complement strand
CGTGGCGCATCCATTTCAGCCCATGTCTGAAAATTGGTTCCGCATTTTTTATTAAACTCTGAAAGACTCCAATTGGATTGCGCCCAAAATCGATATTGCTCAATTACTAATGGATTGTAATCAAAATAGGAAGAATAGTTTCCTTCGTTGATATGGGTGAATGTATTGTAATTCAGATGAATTTCGGAATCAGTGCTGAACCCGACCAAAAGATCGGGATTGTTCTGCCACCAAGCATAGATAACCGACAACGCTTCCTTGATATTTCTCTCTCGAAACCGCTCCCAATCGGTATTTGGGGCAAAAGACCAAAATCGATCATTTGGACCTGGATTGCATTTAATCGGATGACACACATTTTTCTGGTCCCATTGACAATTCGACACATTTTGTCGCATGGCTTCAATAATCGGATGATCGGAGCAGCTTTGGCCCCAATTCCCGCCGTTCATGTGAAACAGAATCGGCGTATTCGTGATGGTACTCAAATTCAACGTATGAATTAAAATGGAAGGATCATAAGAGCCGTTTGGGTAAATCGTATTGGTGTACCAACAAGAAACTGACCGGCCCACGCGGATAAAACCATCGTTATTATAATCGGATCCGCAAAGCGATCTCTTCAGATAATTCAATTGGTCTTGACCATAGGTATAGTTATCGCCTTGCCATTCCCAAATCGGCAAAATCCAAAAGATATTTGAATGATTAGGCGTGATACCCGCAGGAGGAGAGCCATACGAGGGAAATAATGGCTGCGGCATCGAATAGCCTTGAAACGCAAAAGGCCCCAATGCAAAACTAAAAACAATAAGGGTCAACAAACCCGCAGATCTCCGAGTTAAAACGGAATCCTTTTCCGCGGTTGGCCTTTCAGGATCGATCAAACCAAATGAATGAAGCGAATATATGTACAACCATGCCCCGACAGTAGCGACAATTGACCCGATGTAGAAACCGCCGCCAACTATCAGAGACCCAATAGAGCCGAAAGTAAATAACACAAAGAAAAGATTTCCGAAGTGGACATCCATTTTCGATGTGGAAGCCCGGTTTTTTACCCTTCTATCCATCAACACAAGCCCAATAAGCCCAATCGAACACAATAAAATTGAAAGACTCATATAGAGCAAAGTATATTCATCGATCGCTTTATCGGGCGCGATTGGAACAAAATAATAGGTACTAAGCAAAAACACCGAAGAAAGCACAATCCTTAAAATAATAAGCAAAAAGCCCAAAAGCATGAAGAAATAGCCATAGGCACGCTTATTGAAGAGCGAGATACTCATACAAATCAATACGAGAGAAATGAAAAAAAAGCTTGTTATACCAAACAATTACGTGAAAATCAAAGGCAATAGAAATAGTTGGAATAATCTGAGGATAATGTACCCGAATATAGAGTATAAAATAATCATTACTACTCTAGCACCGTTCACCGGGAGACTTTTAAAGCCACCTACCGCCACATAAAATGGATAGAAAACAATTGATTGCCAAGGATTTTCATCGCCCTTCTTTGCCTTTAATAATTTACGTTCGTTCGGAACATCGTAATCATGTGAAACCCAAATCTTGGTTCTTCCTTCTTTCAACACTTTTTTCACCATCGGCCAAGACAGATTTTGGGATTCTTCCGGCGCAATTAACAATTGTGTCCAGCCCGATACCCAATGTTCGAATGGGTTGTGAATGTCTGTTCCGGTGCAAAGGAATAATTTTGAATCCGACAATCGATTTTTATTTTCTGCTTCTACGAAGTATATCGATTCCGGATCGTACCATCTGACCTCATTGTTGATTTCAAAGCCATCAACGCCCGCAGCAACTAACGCTTCTCGGCTTGGATGCACATATTGCCCGCTTGTTAATCCGGGTTGCCATTGTGTCCATGTGATATGAGAAATGGTAACCAATCCGCCGTGCGCGTGCACCCAATCGATCGCTTGCTTCATATTCTCGATGGTTGCAACCTTAGGTACCTCAAATGGATAATTTTCAATACCCATGAAGATAAGATGACAATTTTGAGCAGTCCATTCGAATCCAGGAACTAAAAGGATTTCTGGATATTGAATTTGAAGTTCCTTCAATTCGGGATTGCCTTTTCCGGTATTGTGATCGGTCAACACCATTACTTTGAATCCATTTGCGATATGCCACTTTATCGTTTGTTCTGTTGTCATAATACCATCGGAATGCAACGTGTGTGTGTGCGTATCCATAAAAATCGCATTTTTTGGAAGAAACTTCGGAATCCGCTTATAATCGAACATTCTGTTTTCAATTTGCGCTTTCAAATTACCGTGACGAAAATTCCAAAGTAAAAAACCGACTCCTATGAAAATCCCGATGAGCAGACACCAAATTACTAGCCCAACGAGCTCTTGAAACCAATTGATTTGGAGAATCATAATTGAGATCAAAAACAAAAAGAAGAAAAATCTTTGTGTTCTTCAAATCTCATGGCTCGCAACGAAAAAGAAAGAGATTTAGATGGGTGGAAGAATGCACCCGTGCCCCTTTGTATGGGCGGAGACCTTAGAGCATTGACATGGTGTTGTAAACCGGGATATTCGCTGACATTCGGTTACAAATGCATTCGGGATGAAATTTTGAAGAAAGTTGGTTTATCGGCCGAAAAATTTATTACTTTAAAGGAACAATTTTCCGCAGAGCAAAAGTGGGATGATGATTTAAATGCAACTTGTTTCGGTTCTCTTTCGTATTGTTGCATGCGCAATTCGGGTTGCGAACGAAGAGATTATCTTTTAAAGGCAAAATACAAAGGAAAAAAATGGAATGAAATCAAGAAAGTATATTTTGAAAAAAAGAAGGTTCTTGCAAAGCGCATTTTACAAGCATGCGAAAATAGAGCAATAGTTTCAACATTGCTTGATGATTTTGAATGATCTTGGATGCACCCAAAAAGCTAATAAATTCAGAATTTATTTTGAAATATATGTTTCGAGATCGACGAAAGAAGAGAATCCCCGGTGATGATGAAGATCCCTCCGACCAACCGAATTCCGAGGAGAATGGCCAGCAAGATGAAAATGAAGAAAAATTTAGCGGAATCAAGTTCGATCCCAATAATCCCGATTTGAATGATATCGAAAAACAATTAAATGGAATGTTTAGAAACATGTTCAGCTCAACGGGGGATCCGAATTTTAACTTCCCTTTCGCACGCATTATGGAAGACATTATGAAAAAAATGACCAATGAGATGAAGGAAACGATGGAAAAGCAAAATGGCCAGCCTCCGACGCCCGAACAGATGGCCGATCTTATTCGAAAGTCCATGGAAAATCAAGGCCTCAAGGGACCAAATATTAATGGCCCATTTGTTTTCGGCTTTAACATGAATCTTGATAAAGATGGAAAGGTACGCTTCAATCCTATAGGGAATATTAAGCAGAAGCACCCCAATGCGCAAGATGCGGATATCACACCCGAAATGGAAATCAGCGAATCTCGAGATCCTGTAATCGACGTTTTTGAAGAAAAAGAACTCATAACAATAATTGCTGAAATGCCGGGCGTGTCAAAAGATGAAATTAAAATGGAGTTTGAAGAGGATTCGCTTATTTTATCTGCGAAAAACGATGAAACGCAAAAAAATTATTATAGCAAAGTAAAATTACCCTCGAAAATCAATCCGAAAGAAGCAAAAGCGAGATTTACAAACGGGATCCTCGAATTAAAAATTAAGAAAAAATAAAGTAGTTTTTTCATGAATTCCATTACCGGAATAGAACGGTTCAATTATTCTTTATCTTCACTTTTGCCTTCAAAGTCCGATTTTTGCAAGGTGATTCTCTTTAATTCGCCTTTCTTGTCGCCTTTTATTTTTCTGGGTAATAAATCGATCAGTTCTTTTACGGCTTTTTTGACGGCATTGTCCAAATACTCGTTTACCAAATCTTTTGCATCTGCAGCAATTCTAACTTTTTGACCTTCTACTTCAAACAATTCTTTGGCTTTCGAGGTTCGGACCCATTTAGAAGTGTAACCTTCTTTCTTTTTTTCTTCCTTAGACATTTTTTTTCCTCCGCTAGACTTGCAAAAAAATAGCAAGTTCTTGAATAATATTTACTTTTTTTCCTTTTAAATCTTTTGCATGATTCGTTTAATAATGGCGAGACCATGACCGGATCTATTCCAAGATTCATTTGGATCGGGATGTGGGAAAGAGTTTTCCATGAGAAAAGGCCCCTCAAAATCTTCAAATAAATGGTTTGAATCAACGATAGGTTTCGGAATCATCAATCTTGAGAATGACTCTTGAATTCTGAAATCATATTCACCAAAATCCACAAAAATACCGGATGAAATCGATTTAAGCTCAAATAATATACAAAATCAAAAAAAACAAGAAAAATCAAAGGAATTAATCGAAAATCAAAACAAAAAGAAAATAATGAAATATATCCAACTTCAACTCAAATCAACCACCGAATTTGTTAAAATTGATATAATATGAATGTTTCAGCAATACAAGCGGTTTTGAGCGATCTTGTAATTTTAATTCAACAAAGATCAACACTTAAAGCCGGATTAAATATTTCTCTTTGGATTGATATAAAGACTCGTGAAAAATCAAATCTTCAGCATGGAAAACAAAAACCTATAAATTTTTGTATTCTGGCGGTTAAAACGCAAAAAACGCATGAAATAAAGAAATTGCTTAGAATTCCCACATGTTGTTGAAAGCGAATGAAAAAAATATCGAAGATGGTAAAGCGGAACAAAAATTCAAAGGATTAATTCTCAAGAGATGCTGTTCTTTTACAATAGGAACATTGCTTTGTGCTACTCCATGTTTCTTTCGCGCAATCCACATGGAAGAGCGCATTACAATTACTACATCGATATACAATATTATCTTTGTTTGAATCAAACATGACACCACAATTCGGATGATTACATACTTCTTCGTTCACACGATTTCCCAAGGAGGAGGCGCTTAATTTTTCTAAAATAGCATCTTTTAGGGTGTCACCCGTTGCTTTTTTCTCGACTTGGCTAACGGGCACTTTGATCAGATAGAAGCAATGAACGCATCGAAACAATTTAATATCGAGTTTAATCCCTTTTTGAGCCATCTGTTGCTCCGCCCAATTAACCGCGCAGTGGATATGAAACGGAGCGAGACAATTAGGACAAAATCTTCCACATCCGAAGAATGAGGTATCGCAAACCATGCAGTTATCCATATAGCATATTGAACAAGTCACGGGGGCTTTTTGCAACACTTGGGTTTGTTGGTCGTTCGTTAAATCTTCAAATTTCGCAGGGATATCGGCAATCTCGGCCATCATCTCTTGAACCAAAACATCCGATTCGTCTTTTTTACTAAAGATCGTGGAAGCGGGTTTTTCTTTTTTCTTAGCGATTCCGGATACGGCTTCATTAAAATCGGTTTCTGATCCTACAAAATATTCTTTTCCTCCGGTCATTTCTGCGATTCTTTTTGTGAGGTTTCCTGGAAGTTTAGGATCTCCAACTCGGAACACGTCGATATTGATCCCCAATTGCACCGCAATTTTAGCGACATTTGTAGGATTGACTTCTGTACTATGCGTTTTTCCATCGGT
>CAZUTM010000240.1:0-5619 GCA_964623665.1 uncultured archaeon | reverse complement strand
TCATTCTCAAATTATGATCATAAATGATCAATTTTTATTCCACGGATGTGTGGTTGTGTGGCTTTTTATGTTTTCCATGAATATTTTTGTTTTAAATCGGCCTCTTTGATGCGAATACCATTTTTCGGATGAGACTCAGAATTGACGAACTCATGTACTTTGGCACTTTTCCTGCAATATACGTTTCCTTGATTTTAATCATCTCTATCTCTTCTTTTCCGATTCTGAACGGATCTCTATCAAGAACGATGAAATTTGCGTTCATACCGGGTTCCAATGTTCCTTTCTGATGTTCTTCAAAGGTAGCATACGCTGCATTTACCGTATATGTTTTGAGTGCTTGCAACATCGAAAGTCTTTGGTTTGCGATCGGAAATTTGATCATTCCGGCGATTTGAATGAAGGGATTATGGTATTGAATAGGCGAATCGGAGCTTCCCAATATCCATCCGCCGCGGTCGGCGATTGTTTTCAACGGAATTTGACGATTATACACTTCGGGGCTTAGATATGCTTTATAGGACTTTTGAAACATATCATCGAAATACGCATATCCGGGCTGTGCGCTCACCAAGATATTATTCTCAATGATTCTATCTGTTTGGTTTTTATTCGGAAATTCGAAATGTTCAATTCTATGTCGCTGCAGATTCTTTATCGGTCTATTTTCGTTATTTGATTTTTTGTCTCCGGAATTAATGACTTTTTCATAGGCCGAAAGAATTCTTTCGATCGCAAGGGTTCCAATCGCATGAGAGATGATTTGATATCCTTGTTCATGATACCGTTTCACTTCGGAATCCACAAACGATTGCTCGAAGTAAATTTTCCCGTAATTATCCGGGTCGGTGAGATACGGGATTTCGAACGCGGCTGTCCGGGATCCAATAGAACCATCCATTTCCCATCCATTACAACCGCCCACCCTAGGGTATTTCATTTTCTTTCGTAATTGTTGTGTAAATTCAAAATTTTTAATCTGCGGATAAAGATAAACGTCGATCGGAAGGAGTCCTGCGAGTTTGGAAAGAATTTTCAACGAGAAATCCGGTTTATGTTCGTTAATCCCATCGAGTGCATGAACGCCCGTGATGCCGGATCGGATCATATCGTTGACCAAATTGCTCAATGCTCTGAGCAACGAGCGTGCATTCATATGTTCTAGCACTAAATCCGCGATTTTACCCATATTGAATTCGTGTGCTTCTCCGGATAAAATACCTTCATGGTGCGACGGGTCGATTCCCATGTATTTCAATGCCTTGCTTGAATAGGAACTCGAATGCCCATCCATAGATATGAACATCACGAATCTATTTGGTCCCACCCATCCATCGATTTCTTCTTTCAGAGGCAACCTGTCTTCTTTTACGGCTTTAATAATATAATTGAAACACAGAATCGGTTTGTTCGGATCCCGGCTCTCCGCAAATCTCTTTACCTTCTCACCGACATCATGCATGTTGTCCGGCACAATTTTACCGTTCACATACTCGCTGACGTTTAAAGCCATTTCGTACAACCCTACGGTTGGCATAAAGTGAAAATGGCAATCCGTGAAAGAAGGAATCACCGCGTGGCCTTTGAGATCAATCACTTTCGCTTGAGGAATACCATGGTGTTGAGGCTCGGATTCAAACACTTCTATAATTCTCCCGTGTTCAACAATCATAGCAGAATAAGTTTTTGACTCTTCGCTGAGCGGGTAAATAATTCCGTTGTGAAACAGCCACCGATCCATAATCCTCGAAAGGGCTATCGAGATTTATAGCTTTCTTTTGTAAACATTAAAAAAAACAAAAAAAAAAGCATAGGGAAAAGGGATATTCCCAAAGAATATCCACGCTCTGCACGGGACATGGATAACCTCGTGAACTGAAACTTTTTTTCAGCCTTTTTTTTGCATGTGTATTATAATTCTTTTTTAGGTTCTCAGCGAAGATATAGAATTTCATTGAAATTTACGCACTTTTTTTATTAACAGCCTGCGTAATTTATTATGAAATCTCATATAAACGTTTAAAAAGTCGCGTGGGAAACGGCATTCCCATTGAACATCCACGTTTTGGACATAGCAAACATACAAAAAAAAGACCGAAAAAAAATTCAATTCACGGGATTATCCACGTTCTGTTTAGCACATGGATATTCGATGGGAATACTCCTTTCCCTTATGATTTTTTTTGTTTTATGTATGGATACTTCTAGGCTTTGTTTCTTTTTTTGAGTTTTATGTTTGGTGATAGGCTTAATTTGTTTGACTGATTTAATCACGCATGGAAACATTTGAATCGAAAGCGGATGGCGCGAATCAAAAAAAATATGCAATTTTTCTTGCGCTTCTTTTATGTGTGAATTTTTGGTGGCTTTTGGGCACAAAGATATCGGATCTATTGCTCGATTTTTTGGTGGCGGAGTTTTCCGGAACGCCCGATAGTGTGATCTCTCAAATTCAAATCTATGATTCGATCTATAATTATATTGTTGCGATATTTGTGATTATCTTCGGTATTCTTGTCGATCGGTTTCCCGGATATCGCAAGATGTTGTTAATTCTTACGAATGTGCTTTGGATTTTTACCGATATTGTACTGATTACGGTTCCCTTAAATTTTACCATGTACTTAATAGCCCAAATTGGGTGGGGTATTGCGATTGGTGCAAATGGGCCCATAATTTTCTCCTATCTTGGAGATCTTTTCCGAATCAATTTCCGCGGTCGATTATTTTCAATTTTTGCATTTGTGCTTTATCTCATTAAAGGAAGTTCCAATGTGGTAACGGGCCTTATCGGCGAATATTTCGCGAGTTGGAGAGCCCCTTTAGTCGTTTCTATTATCGGTTCGGGTATTGCAATCGTATTTTTTTTCTTTATCGCAAAGGAGCCGAAGCTTGCTGAAATCGAACCCGAATTTCTGAACAGCAATCAAATAGCAACCGGATACAATTATCGACTCAACCTAAAAGAGATAAAAACCATAATTAAACAACGAACCAATATGCTATTTCTCATTCAAGGATTCTTCGGAACCATTGGGGTCGTTCTGGTCACGAGATATCTGTTTTATTGGCTCACTTCCTCTCAAAAAGATGGATTGGGGTTAAGTTCTTTAACCGCAACGTTCCTTCTCGGAATATCCGGCGGGATCGGTGCAATAATCGGAATTTTTTTCACCGGGCATTTCGCAGATTCGTGGTTCAACAGAGGACGATTGGATAAGATGCTCTATTTTGCTATAGCATGCATCTTCTTCCAAGTATTCGTGTATGCACTGCTTGTATTTATCCCGAATTATCCCGATCTTTCTTCGGAGAGCAATATTGATATATTCGGACTATTAACTCGATACCCCGAGTTCTGGAAATTTGTGGTCATTTTCAATTTTTGCCTCTTGGCCGGCACCTCAATTGGCCCCGTGGTAGGAACCACAAGAACGCACATCAATCTTCCGGAACATCGGGCTACCGCGGCAGCACTCTATGACACAACGGACTTTATCGGCGGCGGAACCGCCTTACTCTTCGGATCTCTCCTTTCCTTGTACTTGAACAGCTTTAAACTCATTATATTTTTTGGATCGCTCGCATGGCTCATCTCGGGAACCATTTGGCTTATGATCACCAAAAATATTAATCAAGATTACCGGAACATACGAGAAATCTTGAAAAGTCGAGCCGAAACTGACCGAGAAAAATAACAAGCTGTCGCCCCGAATTTCGAAAATCCCCAATCTTTATTTTTTTATTGCAATTTATTTAATTATATGAAATTTCATAATAAATTACGCACGCTGTTGATAAATAAAGTGCGTAAATTTATATGAGAGTATATCGAACAACCCTGCAATAGAGGAGATCTTGGATGCAGTATAGTGAAAACAGCGAACCTTGGATTTTGGAAAATGAACAGATTTTGGAAACTCTTAAAAGTATTCCGGAAAACGAATCCGCAATCTTATTGATTCGTCATTCCGAAAGAAGTGAAATTACATGCTACGAGCAAATCGTTAACGCGGGGTTGACAGAAAAAGGAAAAGCAAGGGCAATCGAGTTCGGTCGAAGGATGCCGATTAAAAAATATATACGCTTTTTTTCCAGCCCGATTGATAGATGCCTCCAGACTGCCGAGCTGATTAAACAAGGCCTTGTGGAAAATCATGTCAATAGCCAATTTCATTTCAAAAAAGAAGATCTTAATACCCATGTTCTTCCGATCTTGCAAGGTCCGAATGGCGATTGGTGGCAAATGTCTACCTTATTGGCCAAAGAAGGACACATGAATATGGTAAGCAAATGGATTTTCGGGCATTATTCGCCCGCTATCATCGAACCTTTCAATGAATATGTAATGAGATTGGGCTATTTTATTCTGGCTCATCATGAAAATGCCCCGAAACCCGTACTCGATGTCATTTCAACCCATGACGTAACTATTATGTCATTATTATGCGGTCTTATGGGAAAAATGAGAAATTTTGATTGGGTTGAGTATTTTGGCGGCTTTATTCTTCAAGTGAAAACGAATTCCTTCATTATTCACTATAAAAAGGAAAAAATCGAAATTGGATTTCCGTATTGGTGGCCGGTACAGAATCTCATTGAAAAAAATCGTTTGATTCCGTAGATGTTACCATCGCCAACGGCCTCGGCCAAAGCCATCGAAATCATCATCGAAATCATCATCGAAATCATCATCGAAATCATCATCAAATCTTCTTCTTCTCCTTCTGAATTCGCTCTTATCCGAAATTGCACCGCGATAATCTACGATTTTCGGTTCCGGAACTTGAAAATTCATCTCAAAGAGATCTTTCCACGAAATATTGTATTGTTTCATCAGTTTCTTGACATAAGAAATACTGAAAGGATATGAATCATTCACGATCCCATCCCATCCTTCTTCAAATTCAGGTCCCGAGGTCACATCATCCGTGTGAAACGAGATTTGCTTATCTCCGATTTTAAAATACACGACCACTTCATAGCCAATACATTCATCATCAATCCCCAAACCGTATTTGAAGAAGGGCAGTTTAATTGTCGCTGCTAAATTAACCGCGCTTCTTAATATGCTGTTTTTATCGCTATATGCTCTCGAGCGACCGTATCTTGTGGAATTAATTTTCGCTTGTGTATTTCGATTAAAAAGGCGGCGCAATTTATCTATCAATTTAAAAATCGGTGGACAGTTGTTGTACCTTTGTATGCCTTCGCTTTGTAAATTCTTCAACTCGAGCAGTGCTCTCTCTGCATCTCCTTTATTTGCTTTATACGCTTCATGAATAAACACGTAATGTCCTTTTATTTTATCGAAATGGCCGATCTTTTCAGGCGTACAATATTTTTTAAGAATAGAAAGATATTTCGTGTAGCCCCGATTGAATTTCACGAACCCATCATTCAAATCTGCGAGATGAGGCGTTTTAAACCACCAACTCTGTCTCTGAGATGTAAATTTGGTTTTTTCTTTTTCTTTCTTTTTTGATTTGTTTTTTTTATCTGTAATTTTGCGTTTCCGGCGTGTTTTTTGAATCTCTTGTTGTTTATTAGAATCCGCTCCACTTTTTTCATGGATTCCCATCTGTTCTTTTTGTTTCTTCTTATTATACTCTTTTCTCC
>CAZUTM010000239.1:135-5631 GCA_964623665.1 uncultured archaeon | reverse complement strand
GAGACCATCAAAACGGTCAAAATTAGAGAAGCCCGAGTCATCGAGCCCTTTGAAGCCCTATGGAACGTAAAAGATTTTTTAGGGCCTGTGTATATTGGTGCGGACTTCTATTTGAACGGAAAATTAATACCGAAAGAGAATACGGTAGTTCGTGGACTCACGTATTTTGTGTTTGCGGATAAATTGCGGGAGAAATTGTGAAAATCTGAAAATTTTTAAAGCTAAACCGCTAAATTAAGTATATATACGTTTTTTTGCTTTGGAGGCTGAAATCATTCATGAGACCCGATCAACTCGAACGCTACGAACGGCAAATTGCACTCATCGGAGAAGAGAATCAAGAAAAGATAATGAGTTCTACCGTGGTTCAAGTCGGGGCCGGTGGATTGGGCTCGCCGCTTGCATACTATCTTGTTGCCGCCGGAGTAGGCACCCTCGTGATATTCGAAGGAGATACCATTGATATATCGAATTTGGGAAGACAAATCCTTTATACCACCGATGACATCGGCTTCAAAAAAGCCGCTATTTTAAAACAACGGCTTGAATTTTTGAATCCGGATGTGAATTTGATTGTGATCGATGAATACATGAATGAGAATAATGCACGCTCATATTTGGAAAACGCAGACTATCTTGTTGATGCAAGCGATAATTTTAAAACAAAATTTCAAAGCAACGATTTGGCCCTGGAATATCAACTCCCACTCACGATAGCATCAATCGCGGGATATGAAGGTCAAATTCTATCGATACAGCCAAAAAAAACGGCATGTTATCGTTGCCTCTATGAAAAACCTCCGGAAATTAGGCCCCCGTGGAAACGAAGTGTGTTCAATGCAGCATGTGGCGTGTTTGGATCCTTTCAAGCATCAGAGGTTCTTAAATCGCTTCAAGGAATCACGCCATCATTTTGTAATGCTTTAGGAGTTATGGATTTATTGAAAATGGAATTTGCTAAAATTGATTTACAAATCAATCCGGATTGCGTTTGCTCTTCAAAGCTAAAAACTTGAAATGTATTTCCTTCAATATTCTCAATTATATATGCTTTTTCATATTGAATTACATATTTTATATATAAACCGCGTGCCCACCTTTTTTAAAAGTGATGTGATAAAAAATCGGAAAAATTCGTAAAAAAAAGAGTTGATGCATATTTACATTTAAAAAAAAATAACAAGGGAAAGGGCAATTCCCATTGAATATCCACAGCATATTCTGAACGTGGATAACTCTGTTCACGGATTCTTTTTTTGAGATTTAATTTTTTATGTTTAGAGAATAAAGCCCATATAAAACGCACCGACAAGGGTTGCGATTGAAAGAATTGTGATAATCACGATGCCCGCGGTTGATGTTAAGAATGATTTCTCCAACTGAATTTTTTCGGGATGTCCCAAATTTTCCAACTCTTCTTCTCCCACAGACATGATTCGGAGAGTTCCGCTTGGAAGGAATTCACTTGCTCTGATTCTCACGTTGTTCACCCATTTAGCATGAAAGACCGAGAGATACAACAATGTGACCAGAATTGGAGGAGCCGCGCACGTCAATAACACCTTTACAAAGGTTAGAATAACTATTTGATAGTAGGCCATATAATATTCTGGAGTTGAAGCGGGGATCGTGGATCCAATGCTCGCCGCAGCAAATTCTTGGGAAATATTAAAGACCAAAATGATTCCAAAGAATCCTAACACTTTGCTAATAATCGATGCTCGCAAATAATTACCCAATTTAATGTTATCTTGGTATTCATTAATTCGATAGATCTGCATATCTTCACCCATCCAAATTAAGGGGATAACGAGATACAGAATTAAAAGTGCGAGTGGCCCAAGATAAATGGTTGTGTCGATCATCATTTCACTGATATCAATATAGCCATACCGAACATTCAATGCGGGGAAGAAATAGGGAGCAAGCGTTTGAGATAAAAAGGCTTGAATGCCTATCGAAAGGAACAACACCTCTTGAACTCTTGATAAGAACACTTTGATTCCAACAAAACCATTCGTAAGGTTTACATCATTTGGGTTTGCTTCAATATAATACAAATCTTTGGTGCGAGGAAAGCCAAATACCATTTCATTTGGTTTCGTGCCTTTACGTTCTTTCACACGCCGTAACCATTTCAAAATCATTCCCTCTGCAAATTTCGGACCGGCAAATCCCCATAATAACACCGCAACAACGGTCATAGGGATGAAAACCAGGGGTGCCCACCAATATTCATCGGGACCTGAAAAATGCTGTATTTGCAGTAAGACAAATACAATATAGAGAACAATGAAGATAACCTTTGATTTCGTATCGAGAACGACATCGAACGAATCATCGACATCTTCACCCGTTTTCGGATCCTTGCGTTGAAAAACGATTTGTCCTCCTTTTATGCGTTCTTCACTCATTTTTTTCACCTTCACAAAATGCTTTTGTAAGACTTCAAGCATTTTGCGTTAATATACAATTGTACGTATTTAAATATAAATTTTCGGGCCATTCTCCTTTGAAATGAAAAGGATTTTATTTTTATATACGAACCTCGTGTATTTGATAGGTGATTTAATTGAATCGAATTCTTGTGAATCCAAATACCGGCGATTTTGTAATCCTTGCAGCCGGCAGATTAGGCAAAAAAATAGAAGAAGCGTTTAGACGCGAGTATCCGGAGGGATTGGTGGAGGTGGATTTTGAAAAAATCTGGTCATCGAAATTGCGAAATCAAACAAATCGAATCATGGCTCAACTGTTTGGTGCGAGACGAGTTTCTGCGTAAAAATTTAGATAGAATCGAAAATTACGTTGTATTGTATGTTTGATCAACCCCTTTTTCTTTTTCTTTATACCGAACTATCGGTGCCATGCTTTGAATATCTCGATGGATCAAAAAAAAGAGTAATTGTGGACCAAAAAGAAGAAAAAATAATAAATCTCCTCAAAAAATTCAATTCTAAATATCAAATTCTTTCCCGTGGCGAAGCGTTAATCGTTTCGAAATTATCGCTTGATGGTCTTAAACAAACGGTGCCTCTTCTTATCAGTATTCATCGGGATACGGTGTTTCACACGGAAGACGCAGCAAGCCTATCATCTATGCGCATAGAAAAAAAGGAATCCGAAGAAACCGTGTATATATGCGGGAATATCGATAACACCATCCATAATGCAATTGCACTTTATTTGATGATTAAATTTGAGTTACCGGATGCCGTTGTGTTTTCATTTACCTTAGGCGAAGAGTCTTCAAACGTGGAAAAGATGCCGGCTTATTGGATGACCGGCGCCGCTTCAACCCTTGATTTTTTTCGCTCCAACCAGATTCTTCTTAACTTCGCAATGGTGTTGGATATCTGTTATTTCGACCCTGAATCCAAAATTTTATCTTTAATTCGCAATAATTTTGCAGAGAAATACTGGAATCGGATAATTGCTGTTACCAAAAACGATTCAGCTCAAATAGCCTTCATTGACCGATTAGGCACAAACGAAACATTATTTTATAGCAAGATGGGGATCCCGACCTTAAATATTACAGCGCCGAGCGATTCCAAATCGATACATTCATTGGATGCGGAGATATCTTTAAAAAGAGTGGAGTACACGATAAATTTATTGAAATATCTCTTTGATCATTTGCATCAGTGGTACTTGTAATGGTGCATCCACGCAATCGTGTCGGTGGGGGTGCAGGTATGTTTTATTTGCATTGCAACACCGTACGCATCATCAAAAGCGGAACTCCCGTTCGTTTTCGATATTTCCCAATTTACGGTGAAATTCTTGGGTGATTTTTTATGCATTTTTAAACAATTTACGGTGAAATTCTTAGGTGATTTTTTTTGCATTTTTAAAACCCGATATATTAATTCAACGAAAAATGATGAGAGTAGAGCGAAATATGGTTAAAATTAAAAGGTAGTTGGTTTAGAATAAATAAAAAAGAAAGAATAAAGTAAAGGTCGGAATTTTACTTCAATTGGCTGAATGCCATTTGCATGTCGGCTTCTGTTAATTTCTTTCGTTGTGCGTGTCTTGAAAATTCCAACGCGAGGTTGGTGATTTCTTTTGCTTTCTTTTCAAGGTAAGAAATTAATTCGTCGACTGCGTCTTTGGCAACCATTTCAGCGCCCGAGTTCTTCATAAGTTCTCGAATTGGGCTCCATGCAAAGATTTTCATTTTTTTTCCTCCGCTAAAGGTTTGAACCGCTCGGTCATCTCGGTAATTTTACCGGATTAATTTTTATCATGAAATTCCATGAAACGAATCGGTTCTATTCTAATATATGCATTACAGCTTTATAAATGTTTAGGTTGTTTTCTTCCGATCCGAGGAGCGGGGTGAATATTTTCACATAAACTCGAATTGAGAAGAATAAAGATTTCAAGAAAAAAACCTCATTTTTTGCATTTTCACGACCTATTTGACCATTTTTTTCGCTTATAATTAATTTATTACGCCAAATTTCCTTTAACCCCCCCTTTAAATTACTCGAATCTTTTAGAGCCTTTCTTCTTTTTGATTATAGTGACTATTTTTTAGGCAGATTTTCTAGTTCAATAAAAATAGAGATAAAATATCAATAAAAAAGCAAAACCGTTGCATAGATTACTCAGATTCGAGATAATTCGTTGGAAGCAAAAAGGAAATTAATAAAAAAATGAATCTTTTTCTTCTATTTATCAATTGCAAGTTTAATTCGTGCAATTATAATATAGATCAAAGTGGCATAAAGCATAATCCATTTGATTAGTGCGAATGAGGACATCAAGATCGCATAAATCGGAGGGAAACTAAATGGATTTGCCAAGGTAAGCAAAATAAACATATTTTCAATCATGTCCGACACCGCGGAAACGATCACTAAAAGGCCAAAGATATTTCCTGCAGATTCCGCATTGGGTGCTTTGCTTTTATCGAATTTACGGCCAGTAAGAACCGCCAAAGAAAAGAAGACTGAGCCATAAGAAATCATAAAGCCATAATCGAGAATTTGACCCCATCTGTAATATCCAAGATTGCCACCTCCGTATTCCAATTGAAAATAAAGATCATATAAAGCAAAATCGCTAAATGATAGCTGATCTTTCATAAAATTTGCAGAGTTATAGCCAGAAGCCAAAAAAAAGTAAAACATAGGAGGATAGAACAAAATCAAGAGAATAATACCATACCGAAAGATTTTCACTATCATTTCTTTTGGTATATTTGAAATACGCTCAATAATTGAAGCCATGAAAAAGGAAAAAAAACAAAATTAATATAGTTTATTTATCTTTGAACATCTTTCGCAAATTGTCTAATTCTTCTAACATCTTATCCCGAATCACATTTAGAGACTGAGAAGGCGCACTATCTCCACCTTCGGCCTTTTTTGCGTGAGGTACTAAGGGCTTCGGAGGCCCGCTCGGCGTTCCCGGAGGTTTCGGAGGCCCGCTCGGAGGCCCGCTCGGCGTTCCCGGAGGTTTCGGAGGCCCGCTCGGAGGCCCGCT
>CAZUTM010000238.1:0-5729 GCA_964623665.1 uncultured archaeon | reverse complement strand
GTGAGATTCAGATTTTTCCCGATAATAATTTTTTAGGATCCGTTGCTGAAGAAATTGATCATCATCGGAGCCATTTTATCGTATTCTAATAGAAATGCATCATGGCCATAATTGGTGTCTATTTCACAATAACTCACACATTTGCCCGCTTGTTGCAAAGCCCTTACAATTTCTTTACTTTGGTAGATTGGGTACAACCAGTCCGATTTGAACGCCATTACCAAGAACTTCGCGGTGACATTCGAGAAAGCATCTTTTAGCGTTCCGTACGACCTTTCCAAGTCAAAATAATCCAAGGCTTTTGTGATGTAAAGGTAGGTGTTCGCATCAAAGCGAGCAGTAAATTTGGTTCCTTGATAGTTGAGGTATGACTCCACACAAAATTCGGTTGCAAAATCATAACAATATGACTCTCGCTCTTGGAGATTGCGTCCAAATTTTTCCCGCATCGATTCGTCGGATAAATATGTGATATGGCCAATCATTCTTGCAAGCGCTAATCCGTTGTTTGGACCATCGTTATCTGAGTAATTTCCTTTATTCCATTTGGGATCGTTGGTGATCGCCCGTCTCCCGACTTCATTGAATGCGATCGCTTGAGGGGATAATCGTGCGGTGGTGGCGATCGGCATTACTAATTTCACATTATTGGGGAAAGATATTGCCCATTGAAGCGCTTGCATTCCGCCCATTGAACCGCCGACGACAGCATGAAGTTTTTTGATTCCGAGGGCGTCTATTAATCGTTTCTGCGCGTCGACCATATCTTTTATCGTGATGATGGGGAAATCAAGGTTGAATCTCTTACCGGTTTTGGGATTGATCGAAGTTGGACCTGTGGAACCCATGCAGCCGCCCAATACATTCGAACAAATAATGGCATATTTATTTGTATCGAATACACGACCAGGACCTACATAATCCGTCCACCAGCCCGGAAGATCGGGCTCATCAGGATACGTCCCCACATGGGAATCCCCGGACAACGCATGGCAAATTAAAATAGCATTGGATTTATCGTCGTTGAACGCTCCGAACTTTTCATACGCAAGAGTAACGTAGTCCAATTTTGCATCTTGATTTCCAGCTCTGCATGCTTCCAGAATCAAAGGATTCTCTGGGGTGGCAATTTCAATGTATTTAATTTTCTGCGATTTTCTGCCGATCATTTGCACGTGCACCTCCATATTGTTTTAAAAATAAGTATAATAACTCCGCGTTGATTAATCGGGTATAGATTTCAGCGCAGAATCTAAATCGTTTATCAAATCTTCCGAATTCTCGATTCCGATAGATAAACGAATATAATCGGGTTTGACTCCCGCTGCCAATTGCTCCTCCGGGGATAGTTGTTGATGGGTGGTGGAAGCGGGATGAATGATCAGCGATTTCAGATCGCCGATATTAGCGAGATGCGAAAATATTTTAACATTATTGATTAATTTTTTCGCTGATTCGGAGCCCCCTTTGACCCCAAAACCCATCACTCCACTATAACCTTTGGGCAAATACTTCTTAAACAATTCCTTTTCGGCACCGCTGCGAAGGCTCGGATAATTAACCCACGAAACTTTTTCATGTTCAGAAAGGAATTTTGCTATCTTTTCCGCATTTTGGCAAATTCTATCCATTCGAAGATGTAAGGTCTCCAAGCCTATCAGAGTTAACCATGAATTAAAAGGGGATGAAGCCGTTCCGAGATCTCGCAATGATTGTACTCTGCATTTCAAAATATATGTAATTGGACCGAACGTTTCTCCTAAATTTAATCCATGATATGCGGGTTCCGGCTCGTAAAAAGATTTAAAGTGAGATGAAGATTTCCAATCAAACTTTCCCGAGTCGATGATCGCACCTCCGATAACAACACCATGGCCGCCAATATACTTTGTTGTGGAATGGATTATAATATCCGCACCCCATTTGATCGGATTGCACAAGTACGGGCTTGGAATCGTATTATCAACGATCAGCGGAATACCATGCTCATGCGCGATCGAAGCTAAAGCCTCAAAATCCGGAACGGTGAGGCTTGGATTTGCCAAAGATTCCACAAATATTGCCTTGGTTTTCGGAGTTATTGCTTTTTTCACCAATCCGGGGTCATTCGCATTCACGAAATGCGTTTTAATGCCGAAACGACCGAGCGTGTATTCGAAAAGCGTATAGGTACCGCCATAAATTTCTGAACTCGAAAGCAATTCATCTCCGGACTTCAATAAGCTTGATAATGCAAGAAACTCTGCACTTTGCCCCGAAGAAACGGCCAAGGCACCGATTCCGCCTTCAAGCAGAGCCAGCCTTTTCTCTAAGATGTCCGTTGTCGGATTCATGATTCGAGTATAAATGTTTCCAAACTCTTTAAGAGCAAATAAATTCGCCGCATGCTTCTCATCTTTAAACACATATGAAGTGGTTTGGTAAATCGGCACCGCCCGAGATAAGGTTGTGGGATCGGGTTGAAGATACCCACCATGCACTGCAAGCGTTTCCGGCTTCAAATCTTTCTCTGAAAGTGTTTTGTATTCGCTCAGATTCATCACCAATGAAGAAATTGAAACATACGTTAAGAATATGCGAGCAATTTTTGCCGAAATGATTTTTTAAAAATCCAAACGAAACATGCGATTTCCATGATCTTATTTTGTGTAATTTCGGTTTTTTGAATATAGAATTTTTGATTTAAGCAACCCTATTTCATATTTTAAAGAAATTGGTTTCTCTGTTATTCCGATTTTATAAAAAATAATCGAAAAATATGAATATCAGACAACCCTTTCAAACCTATGGAGATTTCGGGAAAAACCAAAAAATTTTTCATCAATTTCTTGGGATGCGAGAAAATCAAGCTAGATACCCAAAGGGTCTATAATTATATGAAATCCAATGGCTGGAAATACACCACAAAACCCGAAGAAGCAGATTCGATTCTCTTTTTGACATGCGCTTTTTGTAAAAAATATGAGGATTGGTCGGTTTCCAAATTGGAAAAAATCGTGGAAAAGAAAAAGCCAGAATCATCATTAATCATTGGAGGCTGCCTAACCGAAATCCACCCCGAAAGACTCCAAATCTTCCCAAACCCGCAATTGATAGAAACCAGAAACCTCGAAAAACTCGACAAAATCTTCGATATGAATATAAAGATGCAAGATATTCCTGATCCGAACACCACAATATTCGACTCCGAAAATAAAACCAGAGATAAAACAGAGAAATTCAATACCCCGGCAAGAGATCAATACGAAGAGGCAAAATTGGGCTACAAGGTTCGAATCAATTGGGGTTGCGTCGGAAACTGCGCTTATTGTGTAACGAGATTGGCCACGAAAGAATTGAAAAGCAAACCGATACATATCATATTGGAGGAAATTAAAAGTGCAATACAGCAAAATCAACCATCAATTTTCCTCACCGGAGGAGATACGGGTGCGTACGGCCTCGATTTGGGATTATCATTTGTTGATTTGATCGAAGAAATAATGAAGATCCAAGGCAATTTCAAGATTTCGGTGCAAGATTTCGGGATTCATTGGCTTATCCGCTATCAAGATGAATTGATTCCTATATTTAATGCCAACCAAGAGAAATTGGGAGCGTGGTGCTTTCCGATTCAATCTGGTTCGGATACCATATTAAATAAAATGAGAAGACCCTATAAAATCTCCAATGTGTTATCCGTTCTCAAAAAATTAAAACAACAAGCACCCAAAATCCAAATCGGAACCCATTTCATCATCGGATTTCCCGGAGAGACAGACCAAGAGTTCCAACTTACGTTACACTTTTTTAATGAAGCACCCCTCGATTTCCTTAATGTATTTCGCTACACCGACCATTTGCGAGCTGACTCACATGGATTTCCGAATAAAATCAGCGAAGAAATCATCTTGAAGCGTGAAAATCAAATGGAAATCGAATTTTATCAAAAATACAACCTTCACCTCGGATAGATGAAAAAAAAGGTTGAAAAGAGATAAAAAAACGCGACCAACAACAAACTCAAGACGTTTCAATCATCGCCATATTTTTGTTGGAGTTTCTCAAGCTCCTCCTTTGTCAGTTCCGCTTCGCCTCGTTTTACCCGAGACATAAAGAAAAGCGCAGCAACCATACTAATCAACATGAACGGGAGTAACACTCTCCATGCATAAACCCGTGCGGACTCACCCAGAATCATCTCACCGACCATAAGCAGAGCACCCATCGCTATTGGAGATAAAATGGCCGCAAGTTGAGAAAAGAGATAATAAAGCCCGGTATAAGCCCCGATTTTCTCTTTCGGTGCAATTTGCCACACGATTGTTATGCTATTGATGTTAATTAAGGCCCATCCAACACCCATCAATGCAATTCCAAATGCTAAGCCCCAAATATTTGGGGTCTGTCCGCCAAGCACTTGTCCGCGCAAGGTCTCTTGAGCGATAATCATTGTAATAAGCGAAACAATCATGAATACGATTCCGATTTTAATCGTTTTTCTTCTTCCGGATTTTTCAGCAATTTTTGCCGCAGGAAAGCCCACAATCAACAATGCAAGCGGAAGGCCCAAAAATAATTGAGAAATAAGGCCGCCTCGTAAGAGCAGATATTCTTGAGTCCATCGTGAGAAATTGGCTTCTAACGCGTTGTACCCGAAAAACCAAGAAAAGATAGCGAGCAAAATATAGACACCGGATTTTTCTTTTTCGGTAAATAATTCTTTTAAATCATTCAATATACTCGACTTTTCTTCCTTTTCAACTTGATCCGCTTTTTCAGGTAAAATTTGAAGCGTTTCCGCATCAAACGGAATCGGTTTTTCCGCAATCTTCCAAAATCCTTTTCCCGTAGGAACCTCTTTCACTAAAATTAAAAATAATACAAGTGTAACTAAAAGAAGCATTCCAGTAATTCCAAAAATAAATAAATCTTCATAATAGAAACTTTGAGTAGCAAAATTATTTGTAGAAATAGTCCTTTCTTTCACAAACGATAACATTCCTACCGAAACCGGAACTACAAAACCAACCGCAGTGCCGATCCCTCCCATTAAATTTATTATGGCATTTCCCATACTTCTATGCTTGGGTGGAGTCATGTCGGGTAATAATGCTACGATCGGAGCTCGATAAAACGCCATCGCAAAATTAAAAACAAGAGTGATACCAATGAAAGATACAAAAATGGTTACCCATGTTGGCATTAAAAAGGACAAGGGCATCAAAAAGAGACTCATTGAAGCCACGGGAATGCCCAAAATCATGAACGGCGTTCTCCGGCCAAATTTACTTTCCAACCGATCCGAAAGTTTTCCAAAATACGGTTGAAGAACAATTGCCAAAATATTGTCCAAAGTCATAATGATTCCCGTGTATAGCTGTCGCTCCGGTCCCGTTCCAAATAATCCTACACGTATAAAGGTTACACCATCTTCGGATAATTTTCCAGCAAATATTAGCGGCATTTGAAAATTATAAACCATCCATGCGAGCATGCAGGATAAAAATCCAAATCCGATAAGAAAAGTCCGCTTGACATTAAGCTTGATTTCTCCAGAATCTTGTTTTAAAAAACCATTTTCCATTTTTTCCATGTTTATCGAAGAGTTCTTTACAAATAAAATGATTTTGTTTTAATTTTTTGAAGAAAGATAAAATTCAGAAGAATAGAATTGAAAGCTTAAAAATTAAATAGAAAAGAAGGGAACGCGTGAAAATTTATAACATGCGGTTGATTGCAGTTTGGTT
>CAZUTM010000237.1:0-5734 GCA_964623665.1 uncultured archaeon | reverse complement strand
CCATTCATAAAACCTATATAATTCATGGAAGTCCCGAATATAAATTTTCCATTTAAATCGGTCAAAGTTATTCCATTATCCCGCGTATCGATTTGCCTGTCAAAGGCGACCATTAATGATTTATACCCTAAATTATAGAATGCGATTTGTGGTTCTGCGATATAATTCGACCCAACGATATATTGATAATAAAAATAGTAACATCCGGAAAATCCGCCAATTATGGTTAGTAGAAGAATCGAGGCTAATTGATCTTTTCTCTTTTCCGGGAGCCGTTTAATTTTTTCGATGAGCGCGCGCATTCAATTTCAAAATAAATAAAAAAATTCTTGTTCATAAAGCTTTTCCATTATTTTAGATGTTGTTTTTGGAAATCGAGGATTTGTCTGATTCCATGTTCCGCTAAATCAATAAGTTTGTGAAGATCCGCTTTTGGAATGGCTCCATGTTCCGCAGTACCTTGGATTTCGATTATATTTAGGTTCTCATCCATAACAAGGTTTAAATCCATTTCAGCTTCCGAATCTTCTTTATAGTTCAAATCGAGAATCGGCTGACCCTTAAGAAATCCAACACTCACCGCACCGACAAGATTCAATTTAGGAACGTTTCTAATCAATCCTTTTTGTTTTGCATTTTGCAAAGCATCGTATATGGCGATAATAGCACCATTGATGGAAGCACATCTTGTTCCACCATCGGCTTGGATAACGTCGCAATCAATTTTTAGCGTTACTTCATCCAACAATTCTATTGGAACCGCACCGCGAATCGCTCTTCCGATGATTCTTTGTATTTCTAGCGACCTACTCTTCGGTTGTCCTCTTTCGCGCTGATTTCGAGTTTCCGTTGCTCGAGGGAGCATAGAATATTCGGCGGTAATCCAACCTCCTTGTTGAACGAATTTTGGTTTCTCCGCTTCCACAGTAACGGTTGTAATTACTTTGGTATTACCCATTTCCATCAAACATGAGCCTTCAGGCCACAAAAGGTAATTCCGAGTGATCTTCATATCTCGTAATTGATCAGCTTTTCGGCCATCTTTTCTTTGAGAAACTGACATGCTTAAAGTAATTCTCTTTATTTATTTTAATTTTCGCATTCCCAAAAGTTCATTATGAAATCGGGGGGTTCGGGCTATTCAAATTTTTTTCCTTTTGGATAAGATCCCAAGATTTTAATCCAAATTGTTGATTCTTTGATTTTATCCAGAATAGGTTGGGTTGCGTTCTTGTGACCTTCGTAATCGCATAAAAATATGTATTCCCAAAGGCCATTTTTAGCCGGTCTCGATTCAATTTTTGTAAGATTCAATTTATTCTCTGCAAAAATTTTTAAAATAGAAAAGAGTGAGCCTGGTTCATGTTTGACCACAAAAACGATACTGGTTTTATCATTGCCCGTAGGTTCTTGGTCCATTTTGGAGATGACGATAAATCTGGTATAATTTTGGACATTATTTTCAATCCCTTTTTCGAGTTCCTTAAGATCATAGACTTGTGCAGCGAGGGAATTGCCGATTGCTACACATGTTTTATCCTTTAATTCTTTTATCTTTCTAACGGCTTGTGCAGTTGAACCAACTTCTATGATTTCTGCTTTAGGACAATGTTTTGCCCGCCAAAGGCTTGTCTGGGCAATCGCTTGAGGGTGCGAATATATTTTTTTAATTTCTGAAAATGGAATCGGTTCGATTCCAATAAGACATTGAATTACTCGTATTTCCAATTCTGCATAGATTTTCACATCGAATTCGATGAGCCGGTCAAGAGTATCGCCCACAGAACCCTCAATCGAATTTTCCACTGGAACAATTCCGAAATCATAATACTTACCATCAACTTTCGCAAAAATATCACGGATGGAGAGTTCCGGAACGAATTCAGAATTACTTTTTGGGAAATAGTGAAGCGCGGCTTGCTGTGTGAATGTGCCTTCAGGTCCGAGATAGGCAATTTTGTTATTATGGCCTTCAAGACTTAACGCAAGGGCGATTAGTTCTTTCCAAATAATTTCGATTTTTTCTGGCGGAACGCAAGTCGTGAGAGAACGGACGTGCTCAATCACTTCATCTTCTCTTTTCTTGTTCACAATGGGCAGATTTTTTTGCCGCTTTATTTCTCCAACTTGTTTTGCGATCTCGCAGCGTTCGTTTATCAATCGTACAAGTTCCTTATCAATTTTATCGATTTCCTCTCGAAATTTCTTCAACCGTTGGCTCATCATCTAATTAAGGATAGGCATCCAAATAAATCTTATATTTTACAGCCGCCTTTGAGTAGTATGAGTTTAGATTCTCGATCTCACATACCCCGCTTCACATCTACAGAAATATTACATGCACTCCAAGAAAACCCGGGATTTTCTTTCTTATTCACAGAAAATCGATATTCATTCTATTATAATGAGATTAAAGGAGCCGAATTATCATCCTTGCTCGAAGAATACCCCGATTTATTGAATCTTACCTCGGAACGAGTCGAAACCGAACACTATTCAGTATATTCGGTAAATTTTATCTCCAATTCCGTTCAATCAAACGGATCTTTTCATAAAATCCGAGTATATGTAGACTCTTCCGGCCTTGTTTTGCAAACCCTTGATTCTGCAAAGAAATAGAACATAAATCGTTGAAATAAGCGAAAAATTTATTTTCTTTTAAATCAAAGAACGATCAATCATGTTAAATGCTGATGAGATCATTCTTTCCGAGGCCCAACGGATTGGCACCGAATTTAATTTCTTTATGGTGGAAAATAACATCAGACACCTTTGGGGTGTGTTGGTGGAGCATAATGGGGTTCAATATTCAATGGAACTGATTTTCCCCGCAGAGTATCCGAATGTTCCTCCCGAAATCCAGATTGAGCAAAACGTGGCCGATCTATTTGAGGAAATTTCCCTAAAGAGTCTGGATTCTTGGACTCCGGAAAGCCATGCCATAGATGTGGTCAAAGAGTTCAAGATGCTTATCGAAGAAAAACTCGGAATTAAAAAAGACGAAAAAACCGCCGTGAAAAAAATTCAAATCGCTAAAAAATCATCAGATGTAAACCAACTTAAAGAACCGATTACTGTACCGCAAAAAACCTATGAATTAACTGCAGATGTAAGCAAGAAAACCGCTGAAAAACCACAATCTACAGTTTCGAAAGAGATTCCTTGTCCAAATTGCGGAGAACTCGGTTTCGAGAATAAATTTTGCCAAAATTGCGGTTCGAAAATAATAAATGCACCATTACCAAAAGCAGACCAAGAATGTCATGCTAAAAAGGATACGCCTAAAAATTGTCCTAGCTGTGGTACGGAAGTTAAAGCAGGGAAGTTTTGTCCGGAATGCGGGTTTTGCTTGGATGGAACAAATAAATCTCAAGAGAAAACCACATCCAAAGAAAAAGAATTGGAAGAATTGACCTCGGATATAGGGAAAACGGATGCGGAACCTTCTGAATCGGAATACTTAACCCCAAATTACGAAGATTTCCCACAAGATGAGATTCCTTTAGACAAATCGATGTTTATCCCGGAAGGCTCAGAATATCCAAATGAATCAGAAAAGGGTTCTGAGGAGATAAATATCGATCAACCGAAAATGACCACGTCGGAACCCTCTACCGGAGATGAAGCGAAAAAGAAGGTTGTAAAAAAGATTGTCAAAAAAATTGTAAAAAAGAAGGTAAAAAAGAGTGAAGTCAGCACGCCCAAAGAAGAATTACCGAAATTTAAAATTGACCTTGAAAATATCGATATGGAAAAAGTAACCGAACAAGCTTCAATGATCCAAAACTACTATTCGGTCGAAAATATCAATGATATGATAGGCGTCAATCGAATTTACATTTCATTGCCCTCCGGGTCCTTATTTAAAATAATTGTTAATTTCATGAACTATCCAAAAAAGCCCGAAGTATTTCTTCCGGATTTAGGAGGGACAAGTTCGGAAGAGATCAATAAATCCATCAAAGTGTTAGCAAATTGGGATGAGAACAAAAAGCCTAATGTATTGGCCGTAATTCAAGAAATCGAAAATCGATTATGGGCAATGAATGACATCTTTATGGAATCAAAATATATTTTTGGGGAGTATGCTGCCGAAAAGATTAACGGAAATCTGACCAATCTTAAAGTATCTATCATGTCTTATGGATTCGAGATATTCGATCTTGAAGTTGATATTTCGGAATACCCTAAAACACCTAAAATAAAATATAGCGAAAAATTGGCCAAGATCATAAAAACACCGGTAGAAAACCTTTCATATTTAAAAAATTGGAAAGGAAAAGAATCTCACATTGTTGAAGCTATAAGAGAAATTGCATGGCTGTTAGAAAAGAATACGAGAATTGATTTTGAATTGAAATTACTCAAAGGTTTAAAGAAAGCGGTCTATAAACCAGAATCCAATTCAATTGAGATAGAAATGTCAGGCCAAATGAAAACCAAAGACTTAAATTTTGAGTTTGTAATCCAACTTCCAGTAAATTATCCGATGGAAGCGCCAAAATTAACTCTAAAATCCGAATTGGAGGGACATGAAGATGTTTCGGAGAAACTGAAACCTTTAATGGAAAATTTCGGAAAAGATTGGTCCACCTTCTCGTATCTTATCGATGTATTTAATACCATTTCAAAAGCGATCTTTGAAGTTTCGGTTCTTTCATGCGTTATCTGTTATAAAGTGGAATGTCCGGATTGTCAAAAGACGATTGCTTCAGAGAATCCCGATGATCAATGCTATGCAGAGTGCAAGCACTGCGGTCGCGCATATCATAAACATTGTTGGGATAAAACGATGCAAAGTTTCGGGAAATGTGGGTTCTGTTTACGCCCGCCGTAGAATTAATTAAATCGTAGAAGACGCTTCTTTTTTTTGTTGAATTTTTCAAATCTTCGAACAATTTGAGAAAAAAAAAACAGAAAAACAAGGAAAAAGAAAAGAAAAAGGAAAAGCAGATGGAATTAAAGCTTAAATTTCATAGCGATAGTATTCTGAACTTTCATGATTTTACCATCTTTATTCTTCTCAATCATCTTGAATATCTGCATCAAATCTTCTTCGGGTAAATTGGCAAAATCTTCCATCGAGTCGCGAATATCTTGAATGAAAATTGGTTCTGATAATGCGTTATCCCGAACCCAATTAACGATATCATCAGCCCAATTTGCAAGAGTTTTCCAATGTACACGTAATTTATCCTTTTGTTTCTTGTCCACCCATTCAGCAGTTCCCTTTTTCACCAAGCCCTCGCATATCTCTAATATTTCAGTTAACCTTCCGGCAAATTTATCAAACGGCTTGATTGTTGATAAATTCCTTGGATAGAGATAATGACTCTTAGATAGAATCGCATAATCGACAAAGACATGCATCCAATCATTAAGCCACGAGTCAAAGTCATTTTTATTTTTGCGATTAGGAAGCATATACATGAATCCAAACTTTTCTTTAGCTAACCAATCGTGCTTTTTCAATAACTCTTGATAAATCTTCTCAGCGATTTTCTCTTCGGAAGATTCCGATTGCCCGAATTCCTTATCAAGGTCGATTTCATCCTCTTCCGGAATATCGACATTAAGTTTTAACTGCTTTTCTAGCACATCATCCAAAAATGCTGCCTGTTTATCCAACTCGGATGTATTTATATCGTTATCTAATGAAACACCGGCATTTTTGAGTAATTGTTCCGCTTCCAATTCGATATTGGACTTTTGACTTGCTGAAGATGATTTTGAT
>CAZUTM010000236.1:0-5891 GCA_964623665.1 uncultured archaeon | reverse complement strand
GTGGATTGAAAGGCATATTCTTCGAGCGGAAAGAGATTCACAGCGACAACCCGAATTTTAATAATATATTTCTTTCTTCACCCGATGTTGATTCGATTTCCATCAGTCCGTATTGGAATCAGCGCCCTTGGTTTGTTTCTCAATACGACCTTTGGAATGATTTCAAAAAGACAGGAGAAGCAATAAACTATGGTGATAAAGCGCAGAATCGGGCGGAAGCGGGTGTGTTATGCATAAAAAAACGAATCAATCCGAATTCGGAACAATCATTTACGTTTTATATTACGTGGTATACACCCAATTTTCCGAAATATTGGGCAAAAGGAAATTTTATGAACGGGATTGACAGTACCCATTGCTGGAAAAACTATTATGCATCCAAATTCACCGATGCAATCGACGTTGCTCTAAAAACCCACCGTCAAGTGCATGAATTAAGAGCACTAACTCAATCGTTCCATGATGCGCTCTTCAATTCTTCTTTTCCGGGATATGTTTTGGATGCGGTATCCGCGAATATGTCTATTTTGAAAACACCCACTTGCTTGAGATTGTCGGATGGGACATTTTATTCATGGGAAGGTTGCAATCGCGGTTCCGGATGTTGCGAAGGATCGTGTAATCATGTTTGGAATTACGAACAGACCCTTCCGTTTCTGTTCCCATCGCTCCGTAGATCTATGCATGAAGCCCATTATCGATTCGATTATATTTTTCCCGATATCGGTGCGTTGCGCTTTCGCACAAATCTCCCTTTGGGCGATACCTCTCACGCGGGAATGGCGGCAGCGGATGCGCAATTCGGTAATATCTTGCATTTTTATCGGGATTGGAAACTTTATGGAAATCTCCGGTGGTTAGAAGCGTGGTGGCCTGCGGTGAAAAAGGCACTCGAATTCGCATGGGAAGAGTGGGATGAAGAAAAAACAGGCGTATTAAAGGGCCCACAACACAACACCTACGATATCGAATTTTACGGAATCCACCCGATGACTACAACACATTATATTGCCGCGTTATTGGCGTGTGCAGAGATGGCCCAGATCATCGCAGAAAATGGAACTAAATATCACAAAGAAGAGATGTTAAAAGATGCAAATATCTATCGGGAAATTTCATCAAAAGGAGCGAAAGTTCTGGATGAAATTCTTTTCAATGGGGAGTATTACGAACAGCGATTTGAAGAATCCCGAATCCATCCGTATCAAACGGGTCCGGGATGTTTAATCGATCAACTATTGGGCTACCAACTCGCGGACCTTGCCGGACTCAAAGAAATTGATCGAATTGTAAATCGGGATAACATCTCAACCGCATTACTCGCAATTTATAAAAATAACAGAAAAGAAAACATGAAAGAACATGAGAACGGCGCAAGGATCTATGCCATAAACAATGAATCCGCCGTTGTCGAATGCACATGGCCCAAAGGCGGAAGACCCGAAATTCCAATGCCATACTCCGATGAAGTCTTCAACGGAAGCGAATATCAATATGCCGCCCACCTCATGTTCAACGGTTTCACGCAAGAGTCATTGAATATCGTGAAAGCAATTCGCGATAGATACAACGGTAAAAACAGAAATCCGTGGGATGAATTTGAATGCGGGCATAATTACATCCGGTCCATGGCAGCATACGGAATGCTCATCGCTTGCTCGGGGTTCACTTTCAATGCCTTTGAAAATTCAATCGGTTTCGCACCGAAAATTTATAAAAATCCACAAACGAAGGAATTCAAAACATTCTGGAGCATGAGCGAGGCATGGGGAACATATGAACAAGAAGAAAAAGGATTCCGGTTGAAAATACTGTGGGGACACCTCAAACTCAAAAAAATCACAATTAGAGATCTATCAAATGCAATAATTATAATTACACAAGCAGATCGAAACCAATTTATTCTAGAAACTGATGAGAATGGAACCCTTACATTTACCGAATCATTGGAGATTCACGACAATCAAGAATTAATTGGAAATATTAAAGAATAGCAATCAAATCTTTTTTTCAATACAAAGTTTCGCCTCAAACGCCTAATTTTGAAAACTATAAAGAATATTAATTAGAATTGATTGATCTTTTTTATGATCATTTGGCTCATTATCGGAATTATTATGTTAATTTCAGGAATTACGGTTGCAATTCTCGGAACAAAAAAGAAAGTACCGAACACGCTTTTGTGGGCATTATTTCCGATCTTCCATGCATTCCATGAGTTTGCGGAATATGCATTGGAGGAACTTGCTGCACCGTTTTGGGTCGAACGGGTGGAAATTTATGTGGCAGCAGCAGGGTCTCTCGCATTGATTGCTGCAGCACTTGAATACAACGGTTTTGTACAAAGGCCGTTGGGAAAAATCACCGCTTTGCTCACTGCTTTTGTTCTGGGATATTATATCTTTTTGCTCCCCGAAGAAATCATTGAAGACGTTGACCATGCGGAATTTTCGATAGGAGTAATGCAATCGAATCCATTCCGGTTTCTCTACGGTTTCATTTTGGTATGGATAACAGTCTTGATTTTTATATTGAATTTTTACAATCAACATTTGATCTCTAAACAGAAAAAACTGCAATTCGAAAAGAAGAAACTCCAATTCGCGGTTTTGATTATCGTTCTGTTAGCAATTCATTCCTTCTTCGAGGGTTTTGAAAGTCAAAATGACATCTTTATATTCTTCCGCGCGGTGTCATTATCGCTGTTTATAATCATCCCGATCTTGGTTATCATCAATACAGATTTCGGCTTAGATTCTCTTTTGGTAATTGATCAATCCGGAATTCTTCTATGGGGCTTTGATTTTAAACACCGGTCTTCGATCGATGCAATAATGACCGGAAAAGGATTCGATGATGCATTGTTGAAGGCAGGGTTTCTGTCGGCAGTGAGCGGGTTTGCGGGCAATGTTCTAAAAGGAGAAGAGACCTTCTCGATTCGGTCGAATAATGAATATTTTCTGCTATCAAAAGTCAATAAATTCCTTTTCGCCCTCCAAACAAAAACATACACTCAAGATTTCAAAAATTCGTATACAAAGTTAACTCAGAAATTATACAATATCTTCATTGATCAACCCACAATAGAAGAAGCCCAAATAAAGCAAGCAGAAAATACATTGATTGAATCGCTGAAAGAATTTATAAAAACAGATAGATCAAAATTGTCAAAATAAAATCAAACAAACCCAAATCAAACAAACCCAAATCAAACAAACCCAAATCAAACAAATCCAAATCAAACAAATCCAAATCAAACAAATCCAAATCAAACAAACCCAAATCAAGCAAATCCAAATCAAACAAACCCAAATCAAACAAACCCAAATCAAACAAACCCAAATCAAACCAAACCAATAAAAGTAAAAAAATTAAACGCTTTCTCATTTTTCCGTTCAATTATTCAAGCCAAATCAATATTCGAGAGCATGTTTAGCAACTCAGTTGAAGCGGATGGATTTAAACAGCGATTATGCTTTTGTGTATCGTGAGAGAAGCAGCCAAATCAATTCCGACACGTTTTTGGTGCCATATAATTCTTCTTCAGCACATGCCTTATCCATATTTTGTGTGAAATGGTTGACTTCCAACATGGTTACCAAGACCACTTCGGTTCCGTTTGCGCCTCCGGTCCATTTTTTCACATTCATTTTCCCGTTTTTCGAGGTCTCTTCTGAAGGCATGGAATTACATGCGTTATTCGTTACCCAAAAACTGATGGAATCGTTCACCGATAAATCATACCGCTCGCCCACACTGTACCCGCTTTCCGGGTACCCGCCATTATAGGGAAGATTTTTATCCAAAGCGCCGTGTATATGAACCACATTCAAGGCTCGGCTCGGTGTCGGGATAATATACCGCGGACTGTCTGGGGTTGCGTTCCCACCTATAGACCCCGCTATCGGAGCAATTGCAGCAAACAGATCTGCACGTTCTCCGCCCATTCGGTAGGTCATCATCGCACCATTCGAATGGCCGGTCATATAAATCCGTGAAGCATTGATTTTGTAAGTTTGAATAAGGCTTTGAATAAGGGCCACGATAAACTCAACGTCATTTACGCCCAATTCCGCTGCCGCTTTTATATAGCCCGAATTCCACACCCGCATATTCGGTAAAACCCGATTTACGGAACTCCCATCCGGATACACTACGATAAAATTATATTGTTCCGCTAAGCGATCAAAATCATGGGAATCTTTATACTGCTTGGCATTGCCCGACCCGCCGTGACACGCAATTAAAAGGGGAATTGGGGCATTTGAATCACTATAATTCTTCGGCATCGTCATCAAATACCGACGCTCGATTCCGGAAACCGAAATGCTGTAATAACTGCGTCTTTCGATTGCACTATTCACAAATATTGCCGCAAAAAGCACCACGAAAACAATACAGATCGATTTGACCACAATTGCCTTCTTCTCGGGACCATATTTTCGACTCACCCACATTGTCAAGAAGACCAGACCCAAAGGAAGAAAAACAAGCATCATGAAAACTCCAAAGAAGATGAATTGGGGGCCTCTTGCCAATGCGGCTACCATATTGCCGAAAATGAGATAACCGTAAAATCCAACAATCAGAAAAGAAATGATCATTAAAACCAAATATTTCTTCCCCGATTTCTCGCGATCATCGCCCATACAAATGAATTTTCTGCAAAATATTTAAAGTGTTTAGGAAAAATAGTACCAGACATTAAAAAAAATAAAAAAAAGCATAAGGAAAATGGGCATTCCCGCAGAATATCAACGTGCTGAACAGATACTACCTTGCTTGGCAAATATAAAAAATAGCGGTCAGAACGAGTCTTTTCTGTTGAATAAATATGCAAAAATCTGAGTGTGGATCGTATTATTATCCCATTCTTTTTTTGCGCTTTATGATTGGCTTATGGTATCGTTTAAACAGCCTACCGCAGAACACAAAAAAATTTATGAACAAGTCCTTCAATTTCTTAACTATGCACTTTGTTTTATTTTATCGGCCAAGCGATCTTCCGCAAGATTACATGGCCGGCTTGGATCTATATTTGTGGATTTTATCTGTTGTTATTATGGGGATAGGTCTGTTCTTATTTCAAAAGCATGCAAAAGACAAACAGATTTTGGAATCAACAAAAAAGATGTACGAGTCCTTTGCAGTATTTTGCGTGTTGATGACGATTAACAAAATTGTCTTCATTTTAGCATATCTCTCGCCGTTTTACCATGAATTTTTAGCCATTGGTTATATCTCGGCAGCGCTATCTTTGGTGTATATGCTGTTCGTAATGGAAAAATATATTGTTCAAAAGACCCGCTATCTTTTCACCGGATTTTCGATACTGATTGCAATTTTCATGAGCACGGTGTTGTTTTTACCGGAGGAGTTGGAAAATATTCGGAATATCGGAATTCTCATGGGATTCGTCGCCCCATTATTGATTTTGATTGTTTGGTTTATTGCAGCGATTCGATCCGTGGGTACGCCGAGAAAAAAGGCGATATTTACTACTTTAGGCTTTGTTTTATCATATATCGGCTATTTTCTGGATTCGGAAACGATAATTCGGCAAAAAATTATTGATGATGCCGTTGCACCGGCCTTGTTCTGCATTGGATTATTGTTCATTCTCTATTTCCAACTCTATTTTAAGCGATTTAGCGCATGAGCGCTTTTTTTCATAAAATTTGATATAATATAAGGATGAATGGACGGTTGGGATGTGGGGTTTTTTTGGGTTCGAGAGAAAGGGATGTTGTTTTGTGGTTTTTTCGCTTTATTTTAAGCGTTAAGAAGGGAATGGAAAAAACCCTTCTTTATTTTGTGTTTGCCCTTCAGGGCATGAAGCAAAATTATGAAGGTTTTTTTAATTAGAGGTTAAAACGTTATTAACAAATATA
>CAZUTM010000235.1:0-6036 GCA_964623665.1 uncultured archaeon | reverse complement strand
CAAGATAAGAAAGCAAAAGGAAGTATTTAAACCGCGGGTGTGAATTTCAAAAGAAACGATTTCTTTAAATAGTCGACTTCTCGAGTTAGGAGAGGTATTTAAAGATCCTCAATTTTTTTCCTTTCAAGCTATGTTGTGCATTTTAAAAAATAATGATGAAAAAAACAATCCGGTAAAATATAATCGTTCAATTTTAATGAGAGAAACCAATATTTTCTATTTTTCTGAATCGGATTAAAATGATGTGTAAAGGTCATTTTTCCTCAATATTTTTTTCGTATATCCGAAAAATAAAAAACAATCCAATTAAACATGCAAAAAAAAGTCCGAAAAAAAAATTTCGATAGACAGAATATTCTATGTTCTGTTGAGCACGTGTATATTCTGCGGGAATGCCCCTTTTCCCTGCATTTTTTTGTTTTTTTAATGTTTGGATTAGCTTAGAAACAAAATTATATAAAAAGCCATTACGATACAAATGAAAAGACGTATAAAATTAAAAAAAGGAAATAGAAGATCAATCTGAGATACAAAAATGACTGGTGAAAGAATAACTGTGGTAAATAGCAAAGAGATTTTGAAACCCTCAATTAAAATATTTAAGAAATATCAAATTCAAAGAAAAATCACTCAAAACAGACAGAAATGCAAAAAAGAAGAAGAGGATAAAAAAAACTATTCGGGCGTGCTGTCTCCCCCACTCACGAAATATTCTTCATACGCTTTCCGATCATCCTCGGTTATAATTTGCTCATCATCATGATCCTCAATAACAGGGGTCATTTGTCGTTTTTGATCTTTGGTTATTTTTTTCTTTACTTTGTATGTGTCGATGACCGTTTGTTTCGCCTTAAATTCTTTTTTACATACTCTGCAGAATAAGGCACCTTTCTTTGGTAGAAGCATATTTCCGCACTCTTCACAGAATTCCATAGGTTCCCCTCCTTCATTTGTTTTTTAATTGTTTTTAATTTCTAGTTATATTACCATTAAGTTAGCACAACTATATAAGATAACCGTTTCGCATTTTTTGTGTGTACCGCACCAAATTTTATATGCTAACTGGTTAATTATGAATCAAATTCTTTCTTAACCCAACAGAGCCCTAAAATTCGATCCAATCTAATATAATTCTTAAACAATAGACCTTTATAAACCTATCGCTTTTCTTTAGACTCGTATAAAAAACCTCTCCACTTTATTCTTCTGTTTAGTAAATTCGGGAAAATAATTGAATGAATCATCAATTTACTTCTTGAATATTTTTGTTCAATTTTTCAGTTGAGTAAAAAAATAATAAATTCAACCGTAATTTTTCGCGATACATGGATCTGTTTAATCGATACGGGGTTTCGGTGATCGCCCATCGGGGCTATTCTGGTAAATATCCGGAGAATACTCTATTGGCTTTTGAAAAAGCAATTGAAATAGGTGCAGATTATATCGAGTTGGATGTCCATCGAAGTGCTGATGGGAAGATCGTCGTTATCCACGATGCATGGACCGCGCGGGTAGGAGATTCTTCAATCAATGTAGAAACTGCGAAATGGGAAGATATTCAAAAAATCACGTTGAAAATGGACCAAAAGATCCCGCTTTTGGATGAAGTTTTCAAGCTATGCAAGGGAAAAATAGGAGTACAAGTTGAAATCAAGCAGCCAGGGTTAGCTAAAGATGTATACGATTTAATAGAGAAGTATGATATGAAAAAAGAAGTCTTTATTTCTTCGTTTAAACATTCCAACCTATTAGAAATGAAAGCGTTGGATCCTCAAATTCCGATTGCAACATTGGAACCATCGGCAAAAGGCTGGTTTTCGGCGTTGTTTAGCCAATCTGCATTTATTCAAAATGCGAAGAAATATCATGCGGACGCTATTCATCCATTTTATCGTATGATTTCTAAGAGATTGATAAAATGGGCTCAAGAGAACAATGTGAAAATCAACGCATGGACCATCGATTCTCCATCGGTATGGGATAAGTTAATCGAAAAAGGCGTGTCCGGTATTATCACTAACCAACCGGAGAATTTAATTGCACATTTGAAAGCAAAACAATAATAACCAAATTCTACGGCATTTTTAAAAAATTCGGTCTTTTTTTCCATCTTTTATATAATTCCATTGAAATTTACGCACGATTTTTCTAAACAGCGAGTGTAATAAACATAAAAAAAAGTCTGAAAAAAAGTTTCGATGGACCGAATTATCCGCGTTCTGATTTTATTATATATAATTTCATCTATTTGTAAAGAAAACTATAAGCTTTTTTTTGATGTTTCTGCAAAGTTTTATATTGCTGTTGAAAATCTAAGAATTTTTAATAGATTTCGGGGCGAAATCTCGACCAGAAGACCGCACTTGCTCAAGATAACAAATTAAGCGTTAAAAAGAAACTTTTATTTATTTTGTCCGCATAACTTATTTCATGGAATTAGAATTCCAAGGAAAAGTAGCGATGGTTTCTGGCGGTGCTTCCGGAATCGGCAAAAAAATTGCAGAGGATTTTGCAGCACGGGGTGCAGCAGTGACAATCCTTGATGTCAACGAAGAATTGGGTAGAAAGTCCGCTGAAGAAATCGGAAAATTAAACGGCGGAAAATGTTTGTTCATGAAAGTGGATGTTTCGGATTACGCCGCGGTCTCACAAGCAGTGAAGGAAACGGTAACCAAATTTGGTGATCTCGACTTTCAAGTAAACTCGGCCGGAGTCCTTAGAGATGCGCTTATGTCGAAATATGATGACCAAAAATGGGATTTCACCATTAAAGTGAACTTGAAAGGAGTAGCGGTGTGCATGTCTGCGTTTGCGGCATATATTGCAGAAGAGGCAAAAAAGATCGACCAGAAAAAAGGTCCAGATGCCAAACCCACGCCATTAGATTATAAAGCGAGAGTGATGATAAATATTTCATCCATGGCAGCGGATGGCAATATCGGACAATTATCTTATTCCGCTTCGAAAGCAGGTGTGATTGGCATGACAAAAACTGCCGCAAAAGAATTGGTAAAATGGAATGTTCGAGCCCACGCCTTGAAGCCAACATTGATCGACACACCAATTATCGGAGATCTTCTTGTGAAGCAAGAGGGTAAATTTAAATCCATGTATGAAAATAAAATCCCGTTTGGCATTGGGAAAACCGAATATGTATCCGATGTTACGATGTTCCTTTGCGGAAAAGGTGGATTTTTCCTAAACGGTGCAGTGATCGATATAAACGGCGGCAAGCTTGACGGATTATAATTTTTAAATTGCGTTTTTTTCCATCCCTTAATATTTAAAAAAATCTCGAGGTTAGGGCAGTTCCCGTTGAATATCTATGCTTTGGACAGCGCTTGGATAATTATATCTACCCATTCTTTTTTTGCGTTTTACGTTTACTTTTTTTACATAACACAAGAAAAAACAGAAGATTATTTAATTTTCAGTTGTTCATTGGGTGTTCGGTTGTTCCGGTTGACTTGATTGTGGTGAATCGCTCTGCATCTCTTTCAATTTTTGCTTTTGCATTTTGTACACGATTTTAAACAGTTTTCCAAATTTCTTGAAGTAGCTCATCCCTTTGATTTTTATCTTTCTTGTAATAATCATCCAAAGCATTTGCTTTGTTTTTATTTTTCCTGATGCGATTCCCATGAATTGGTCGAACGTGCAGACCAATTTTCCTTTGGATTTTATTTTCTTTAATTCTTCGGGTTTATTCTCAATAGCATCGATATCCGCTTTCTGATCGGCCACTTTGAAATGGGCAGCATACTTTTCATCGGTACAGACAAAAAGGATGTCGAAAGAATCGTTAGCATAATTCTGCTTAAAAACATCAGATTCGTTTAGCAAAGATAACTGCCCCCACAAAACGCCGGGAAAGCCTCTAAGCCGCTTTTTTTTTGTTGTTTTTGTTTTATCCGCGGCTTCATTTGCTTCTTGACTCGCCATGGTGCTTCAAATGCACGAATGTTTCTTTGCTTAAAAGCCTTCAGAATGGATAATTCGATGGAAAAAGTGAAAAAATGAAGATTTGAAATGAATTATTTGTTGTATTCTCGCTCTGGTTTTTTTAATTTTTCGGGAATTCCTTCATAATGGTCTTTTGCTTCTTTAAACCCCGCGTTCATTCCGATACGTTTTCCGGATTTCGGATCGATTGCCCCCGCCTTCGCAATTTCTCTGGCTCTTCGCAGAGCTGTCTTCTGTGATAACAACGGAACACTTTCTGAGAAAGAGAACAACCATTCATTTTTATCCTCGAGGTATTCCAAATAAATTCCGTCGTTTCCTTTTTGATTTACCGGGTTGAATTCGCTGCCAGTCCAACTCAATATCAATTCCATACTTTCCATTTTGGTATTGAAATATTTATTATTTTTGATTCGGATCTTTTTGTGGATTGGGAGAAAATTTTATCCTTTCTCCAAGTTTTGCGCGTTTTCCTTCATCAAAATAATCAATAGAAAAAGCCATAATTTTGAGTCCCATTCCAATCGCGAGCCTCAAGAGATTTCCAAATTCGGGGTCGATTTCATCATATGGTCGGACCGCTCGTGCATCATTTCGCTTGATCAGAAAAACGACATAAGCTCGGTTTCCTTTTTCCAATTCGGCAATTAATTCTTTAATGTGTTTTTGAGCGCGTGTGCTTGGTGCGTCCGGAAACCTTGCTTCATTTTCGATTACGCAATTCGTGCTTTTAATTTCGACAAATGTTGTTCCATCGATAAAAAAATCGATCTTGGATTTTCCATCATGACCGTAGGGATATTCCCTTTTGTATTCCTTATAATCCTTGAATTCATCTATCATTCTATTTTTTAGCGCATCTTCAAATAGTTTATTTGGTAATATGGAGTCTATACCTATAAAAACATCATTTTTTTTTACATATATAAGGGAATAATTGAGTTTTCGATGTTTTCCTTGAGATTTTTCGACGAATATGGTTGCATCTTTTACGAGGAATTCTTTCATTCTTCCCGGGTTTAAAATATGGCATTGGTCGATCTTTCCATCACGAGATAAGAATTCGCCTACAAAACGATTGAGTCTTCGAATGAACACGCCTTCCTCTAAATTCGATGCTACCGAAATCATGTTTTGAGTAAATCTTAGAAAACAAAAAAGGGTGTTGGTTTTATTTTAATTCCATTTTGGATACCGTCCGAAGAGAGCAAAAAGCGTTCTTCGTTTTGGTTTATCTTTGTAAATCAAGGATTTAGGATGGACCGGTCTACCCGGATGAAGCACCGCTTCAAAAATTTTTTGTCCTTTTTCTGTTTTAATTAAATGGCACGGGTCGAGCACCCGCTCTCTTTGGGATCCGTTTAACCAAGCAAGGTGGGTTTCAAGATCGAAAAGGACTTGAATAACGATATCCATTTCTTCGTCACTATCCGCATCTATCATTATGCGCATCATATTTTTACCGGTTGAAATTCCTACAGCGGAAACTTCAAAGGGAGCATAAGGATTCATTGAATTTATTATGAGATATGGATTATTTGGAATTTGATTTGAAGGAATCTTCACATTTTTCTTAGTTTCCAAATGAAAACTATGCTGTATTTTAAGATCGGCCTTGCGATTCGAAATGTCATAATCGAAACTTTCCGCCAGCGTGAGCGAATATTCGAATTCTCTTTTTATTAATTCTTGTGCGCGGATAAAGAGTTCATCCTTTTCCGCTGAATGCTGTTGATTTAATGAGATTACCTTGTCATTATAATAGAGGGTTATTGGTTTAGAGGTGATAATGCGAATGAAAAGGGTATCTCCAAATGGTACTCCCATTTCTTCAATGAACCTGAAAAACCCGTAGGGAAACATAGATCTGGCCTTTAATCTTCGAGGAATCAAGTATGTCCCAAGATCGTTGCATAGTTCGGCGGTATCTCGATATACGTGTCCGTGGTTTTGAACGATTATCAAATATCTCTTGCCGCCCATCACGTCTTTCCAGATTGAATACGTTTCTTCTTCGATAATCGGTTCATATCGCTCGAGATCCAGCAGTTGCGTATATTGTAATTTGGTTAC
>CAZUTM010000234.1:0-6078 GCA_964623665.1 uncultured archaeon | reverse complement strand
TCATTCTCAAATTATGATCATAAATGATCAATTTTTATTCCACGGATGTGTGGTTTCGAGCTTGCCTTGAAATTTGCAGACCGAATAAGCAACTCCTTCATGCTCAACTCTTCTGCAAGCATTCTCCGTCATTTTATGAAGATTAAACTTTTCGATCAGAATTTTCTCAATAGATTCCGCCGATTTCTGTTCCGGTTTTATGTGTTTCTTATTTTCTTCCAATGACAAAATGAGAGAGGGCAATTCCTTGAAATTTTCAATTTTATTTTCAATATTCGGAAACGGCTCATGCCGATAGGCATCTTTTGTGTCATAAGTAATAAGAATCGGAGTCATCCCCATTGAAACTGCCGTATCAAACTCGCGATCATCGCCATCAGCTACGTAAATACAATGCTCGGGGTTGGAAACGTCGATACTTTGAAGAACCAATTCAAAAATCTTTCGTTTAGGCTTCGTCACTTTTACTTCGCAAGAGAAAATCGGTTTGGGAAAATATTTCGACATAGGATTCTTGGGCCACGCCCTCGGCGTTTCCATTGTACAATTCGAAATCAAACCAACCTTGTAATCATGAGAAATGAGCCAATCAAGTGTTTCAAACACATATGGCCGGATTTGCAACGCTTGATTTGCAATATATTTATACCTGATTTGAATAGCTTTCTCCAATTTATCCTTATCGATAGAATAGGGCCGGCCTTGGAAATACTTGTTAAAGGCTATTTTAAACCGATCAGACACATCTGCATAATCGCCGAATGGAAACGCATCGTAAGATTGCGCCCATGCATCTTTGAATTTATCAAAATCCAATCCGAGTGTTTCCGCGATTAAAATGAGATTTTCTCGATATTCTGAAACTTTATAAATCTCAACCAAGGTACCGTTCAAATCGAAAATGACTGCTTGGTAATACCGATCGATGGCCATATTTACTAAAACCATGAATCAATATTAAATATTTTTATATATAGCATCTCTTCGCAATATATTCTTTTAAACGAAAATACCAAAAAAAAAATATTTTTTCTTGCGTAATATTCCATTAAAGTTTCTTATAGCGAATAAGGCTAAAAATCTTTAATGTTGGTGCAAAATACCAAAAAATCTGGGTATTGAAGGCTGAAATAAGAAAAATATAATGAATTCTCAAATGTTCTTCAAATATATTTTGCATAGAGATTGTACGGGTGTTTGTTGACATTTTTACTTGAATATATAGCCAAGACAGGACAAAGATTTACGCACCCGCTGCACCCGAAACATGTTTTATTGTTGATTTCCGGGAATTCATCTTTAGATTTTTGTGTAATTGAGCCGGATGGGCATATTCTATTTGCACAGAGTCCGCATTTGGTGCATTTTTCATGATCAACCTTTTTATTTCCTTCTAGTATTCGCATTTGAGATTCATATGAAGCAATCGTGTTGACAAACCCCGTTAAAATAGAATACGAGACCTTCGGGCTTTTCATGATTTTTTCTACAGCAATCTTCTGATATAGCTCGAATAAATTTCGACCGAAATCTTTCGCCTTTTGAATTTCAGAATCGGACAACCCATCTTTAGGTTTTGGTTTATCAAGTGTCGGCCTCCATGCACGGATGTTGCCGGTTCCCCCTATTCCTATAATGAAACCCAAGAGGGGGCCCATATTTTCTTTTACCGCTGAGTGCATCGCTGCGATGGTGTTTCCCGGCTGCCCTCCACATGTCGCAAAGAGAAAATAGGGCTTTTTCATCGAAGGAACGGAATTAAGAAACCGACCAACATTACTCGGCATCGTGAAGGAATAGGTCGGCGTTCCGAAGCCGATAATATCATATCTTTCAAGCTCGCTCGGTTGAATGCGATGTAATCGAAAAATATCCGCAGAATGCCCTTTCTCTTCCAAGCCTTTACGAATTTCATTCGCAAACATGATTGTGGTGCCCGTTCCAGAAAAACACGCAATCCCAATCTTCATATATTAGAGTATGGCCGTAAATATTTATAGTTTTTTCCTATTTTTTTTATCAAAAATGTTGGAAACATTCTAACAAACTTCCTAATTTGCAGTTTTATATAATTATTTTACTCATTAATTTTCGTATGAGCAAGTACAACCAAGGAATGCAAGGAGCACTAATTTTGTTTGCTTTATTGTTTTGCGGAGTGTTAATAAGTGCAGAACTCGCGAACAATCGCATCAACAATGCTACTCCTAAGAGTCCGATAAACGCCAAGCCCAGTAATCCCTATCTAAATTATACGTTCGATGACGTAATATACGATTCAAGTGGAAACGGACCGGCGGTTTATTTAAACGGGCTTGCACAAGTCGCTTCAAATGGTGGTATCGAGGCTGGTTATTTAATGATTCCGAACGGTCCCGATAATGGCCAAATTCAACTTTCAAGTCAGCAAAATACGCTGTTTTCTGCAGAATTTACAATTATGATTTGGGTAAAACAACTCGACAACCAAAACTATCTACAAGAGCTTGTACGCAAGGGAAATTCAATTAACGATTTTAATTTCCGAATTTTCATTGAATCCACCACAATTGAATCCGAAGGTAAAGTTGCTGTTGGATTTACTGATCAGAACTCGATGTATCGACAAATTAACGCCAAGGAGCCTCTGTCAAAAAACGTTTGGCATCTCATTACTTTCGTTAAATCATTCGATAAATTTTCGCTTATCATTGATGGAATTAAACAAGGCGAAATGATGTGCGATGGCCAAGCAAAAACAAATGGAATGCCCATTGAATTGGGCACAGGCGCAACGAATATCCATCTCGATGAATTTAAAATTTGGATTCAATCGTTTGAGGAATCTTATATAAACCAATATTATAGCAAATATAAACCAATTGCGCAATTTACTACGAATTCGACGTTCATTACTATCGGCGAACCGATTCAATTCAATGAACTAAGTTATGGTGGTGTTGCACCGTATTCGTATTTGTGGGAATTTGATGATGGCCAAACTCGTGTTGAGTCTAATCCCATCATGGTGTTTACAAACTCTTCAAAAGCCATATATGTTGCCAAATTGACCATTATGGACCAACTTGGGAATATTTCCGTAACAAAACAACAAATTTTTGTGAATGTCACGCAATCTCCTGGCGCATTTACCGCTTGGAACGACACGATAACAGCGGATGGGTTTATAACAATTCATTGGACCCAAGCGTCGCTGGCCCAAAAATATTATCTTATAGAGAACGGAACCCGTGTGATGGAGTTTCCGGTTCCGCAAGATCAAATTCGGATTCAACGGCCTATCGGATCTTATGATTTCTGTATCGAAGCGGTCAATATCGTGGGATCATCGTTCTCAAATCATCTGTACCTACAAGTAATACAAAATCTTCCGCCTGTTCCCCCGCCATCAAACGATCAATTTACCCTTTGGGGTGAAAACGTGGAGATACCAAATGATTTGGATGGAAAATATCGACTTATGTGGAAATCATACGAAAACGTTGAAGCCTACAAGATCTTTGAAAACAACGTCTCAATTGCACAAACATCAAATATTGGATTTGATATTTTAAAGAATAGCTCCGGAACATTCAATTATTTCGTAGAAGCGAAATTTATCAATGGAACGGTTCTCCGGTCAATGAATTGGCAAGTAAATGTGTCCTTAAATAACACCAATATTAACACGGATGACAAACCAACCGATACTCAAAATGACGGAAACGACATTGCGGAATTGATAATGAACTTTTTGCAACAGAATGGGCTCACGGTCGGATTAACGGGAGGGGCCGCCGCAATCTTGGGAGTTGTGCTTAATTCTTTAAAGAAAGGCAATTTCAAACTGAAAATACCCACCAATTTGCCTTCAAATAATGGCCCAGCAATCGATAATTCAAGTATCGATGATTTCCTCGATGGAGATTTATAATAACAATCAACTACATTCTTTTTTTTATTCCATTCAAGAAATTTTCTGCAATTATGATTATTAATAAATTTAAAAATGAAAATAGCTAGATTCGTGAAATCTACTGCTTATATCCACCTTTGACCTAAAAGGTTTGAATTTTTACGGCATTTTTTGAAAAATTTTTAAAAATCGAGACTCTAAGATTTAAAATAATGTCAAGGCGCGCGACTTTATATTGTATTTTATAATCTTTCGATTCTTTTGATTCATATTCTCTCCACGACGCATAAAGCTGCAACATCTATTCACATAGAAAAGCGCATGGCTAAAAATATATATTCTTACTTCTTAAATTGAATTTTTAAACATCCGTTTTATATACCGAGAGATTGTAGTTAAATCATGATTTTAGCTATATTGAAAGAAATCGCAGAATTTTGCGATGGAAACGGTATTTGGTATAATATCTACGAAAAAATGATTGCATGGTCGATTGTCATTCTCATTTCGCTTATGTGCAGTTATTTATTTTTTCAAAAAGCAGCAAAGGTTAAACAAGATGCAATTTCACAAAGCAGAGTGTATAGGGGCTACGGACTTTTCATTTTGGGCTACGGGATTTCTAGAATCATTTTCATATTTTCGGATATCGAGCGCTGGAATAATTGTATAACCGATCTCCAAGTTCAATTCGTACTTTCTGCTTATACCATCGGGTTTTTCTCAGCACTTTCGCTGATCAGCATTGTAGAGGGTGAATTATTAAATTTTCGGAAGCAAATTTTAACAAAAATCTATTTTGCTTTCGCTGTGCTTTCCGGAATATTTGCAATATTTGTGAGGCTTGTGATAGCATATTTATCCATTATTCGAGCAATAAATATGTCGACAAATATATTCGGGTCGGTATTGTTGATTGGAATTTTCGGAAAATTGATTATACAATCAACAGGCGTTGTGAGAAGGCGTTCATTATTGACGCTCACTGCTGTAGCATTGATTTTAATCGGTTCAGTCATTGATAGTGAACTTTTTATTCGATCGCTATCAATACCCATCTGGTTTCCTCCGGTGTTCCCGCTCATCGGCTTTATATTATTAATATACGTACAAATATGGAGCGATAAAAATGATTGAAAATGGACCGAATCAAGAGATAGTATTGATGCCAACAAGCGATAAAAAGAAATGGATTTACGCTTCGCCCAGAATGGGCATTAATTTATTCATGGGAATCGTTGATTTCGTATTATTATTCCTTTATAAAGAGGTGTATAATCTTGATGCCATGTTGGTTGGTATTGCGCTGATGATGGGTAAGTTAGCGATTGCATTGATGCAATTTTTGATTGCGTGGCTTTCTGACCACACCAAGACCCGATGGGGAAGGCGAAAACCCTATTTAGTGGTTCTATCTCCGATTCTCGCGCTATCCTTTATCATGCTTATTTTACCCGGATTGATATTAGGGCCTTCACCGGATGAAACGATTCTATTTACATGGTTTGCGGGTTTCAACATGCTCGCCCAATCGTGTTATACTGTGACCTCGGTTTATCACTCGTGGACTGCAGAGCAATTTCCCGTTCAAGAGAGACCAAGAGTTTCGCAATACCAGAATTTATTCAATTTTGTTGGGCTCGGAGCGGTGATATTGATGAGTTTTTTGGTGCTTCCGAACGTAAAGGTAGAATTGGCCAGGGATCCAACGAAAATCCCGCCTTTGTTCATGACGATCATCATTTTATTCGCTTTGATTCTGATCGGTCTTATGTATTTTGTGGCGTTTTACATGCCGGTAGAGAAAACTCCGATATATCAGACTCAATACAAAGAAGAAATGATTCGATTGTTGAGAAATAAGAATTTCATGAGTGTGGTGTTCATGCACGGATTCGGCTCGCTTGCATGGGCGATGATAAATGGGATTATGCTCGGATATCTTACCGTGGTTTTGAACCTCGAAGGCACCACATTTTATATCATGGCGGGCGTGTTGGCCATTACTTTAGTGAGTTCGTTAGCATTTTGGCGGAAATCAATTGAAAAGAGCGGAAAGAAAAAAACCCTTTTGCTTATCTTTGGTTCAGGTGCAATTCTCTATCCACTTTCGATGTTGGGATTGTTTCCAGCTGCAGTTAATCCCATCTTTGCGATCTTCTTTGTGTTTCTTTTAGCAGCTT
>CAZUTM010000233.1:0-6090 GCA_964623665.1 uncultured archaeon | reverse complement strand
GGGATCGCGAATTGATCCGGCGTGTTTGTTTAATTATATGGATTTATTTAAGTGTATTTTCCTTTTTCGGTGATTTCGATTCGTTAGTTATTGTGATAGATTTCAAAACATAACTTATTTTTATAGGCAATGAGGGAAATGTAGAGAAAAAATAAACGTTGGCGTTTTAGGTCGATTATTTTTTGGGTTTTTCGAATAATTTCCGGAGTTCATCACCGATTCGTTGCAAAAGATTAGATCCTTCTACTTCTCTCATCTTTTTCAGATTTGGCATGCCGGCATCGGCTTCGTCCATCCATTCTTTTGCAAATCTTCCTTGTTCGATGTCATCCAACATTTTCTTCATCACGGGTTTAACCACTTTTCGGTCGATTACCCATTTGCCCCGAGTTCTGCCTCCGTATTCTGCTGTGTTGGACACTTTTTCATACATCTTTTCGATTCCACCTTGATAGATCAAATCGGTGATCAATTTTAATTCATGGCATGCTTCGAAATATGCCATTTCAGCCGGATACCCTGCTTCAACCATTGTTTCAAAGGATGCTTGAATGAGTTCAGCGACCCCTCCGCAAAGAACGGATTGTTCTCCGAATAAATCGGTGAATGTTTCCTTATCGAACGCTTGAATATCCTTTCGCGTACCTTCTAAGGTGTTTAAATCAATTACTCCCGCTTTCGTGAAATGCATCGCTTTAGCCATTCCCAACGCCTTTTCTCGTGCTTTTCCGGTGTAATCTTGATGCACCGCCAAGAGTGCGGGAACTCCAAAGCCTTCCAAATAGGCCGCATATTCGGATGGACCCGGACTTTTCGGGGCGATCATTATCACATCAACATTTTTCGGAGGAACGATTCTCTTGAAGCTGATGTTGAAACCGTGTGAAAAACAGAGTGTTTTTCCCTCTTTCAAATTCGGTGCAATTTCCGTTTCGTAGATTTTCTTCTGAGATTCGTCGGGAATCAGAATATGTATAATATCGGCCTTTTTGGTCGCTTCTGAAATTTCATATACTTCAAAGCCATCAGCCTTTGCTGCTTCCCATGATTTTCCCCCTTTTCGGAGACCTACAATAACATTCAATCCGGACTTTTTCATCATATTTGATTGGGCATGTCCTTGACTCCCATATCCGATAACCGCGATGCAAAGTTTCTTAACTGCATCCATGCTGGAATCATTTTCTCTGTAGATTTTCATTTGAATAACCTTCTGTTGCGTTACGCTCAATTATTTTTGATTAAAAAAAAGGTTTGTTTTTTAGTCCAAAGTAATCGAATTATCCCCACGGGATATCGCAATGACTCCGGACCTCACGATTTCTTTTATCGGGGTGATATCACGAATCACTTCGATAAAGGATTCGATTTTACGCTCACTTCCAACCACTTCTAAAGTCATTGTTTTTGTTGTGACATCTATGGCTTTAGCGCGGTAAAGGTTCACCATGTTGATTAATTCTTGCCGGGTAGGGTGATCCTTTATTGTAACCTTTACAAGCGCGCAAATCCTTAAAGTGGTGTTTTCTTCACTCAATTCTTGGACTTTCACCACATCGATTAGCTTGTTAAGCTGTTTGATAATCTGCTCGATGGTTTTTTTATCGCCTTCTGCCACGATAGTGATCCGGCTGAATCCTGTTTTTTCGCTTTTCCCCACCGAAATCGATGCAATATTGAACCCTCTTCGGGCAAACATCCCGGTAATCTTCATCATCACACCCGGATGGTCCAAAACCAACATCCCAATTACGGACAGATTTTTATCCTTTTCACTCGTTGTAGACAAGAATATCATCCTCCACTTGAAGTTTAAATTTGTATTCCTTTGCTTCTGCTTCATTACGCGGCAGTCTTGGGTACCATTCATATATTGATCTCTGAATCCCTCTTCGATCTATGAACGTGTCAAGCGCACCTCCCGGTAAAAGCATCGGCAAGATATTTGATTCGGGTTCAATCATAAAATCGACTATCACCGTTTCCTTTTCAGCTTTTACTTGCTTCAAGGCAGCGGCAACATCTTCTGGTCTTTGAACCCGAATCCCTTTTAATCCATATGCTTCTGCTAACTTGACAAAATCGGGCCAATAAGAATTATCTTGACAATGCAAGCATGTTGAAGCGTATCTTTTATTAAAATACAATTCTTGCCATTGTCGAACCATCCCCAAGTATTGATTATTCAAAATCAAGATATTAACCTTGATATTGTGTTGTTTCACCGTTGCCAATTCGTGTAAATTCATTTGAAACGAGCCATCGCCCGCAACCAGCCAGACTTCGGAGTTCGGCATCGCGACCTTTGCGCCAATTGCCGCGGGGAACCCGAATCCCATCGTGCCCAAACCTCCGGAAGAAATCCACTTATGCGGTTTCCGGATGTTCAAATAGTGTGCCGCATACATTTGATTTTGGCCTACTTCAGTGGCAACGATGTCATCAGGATCCAAAATCTGATTTAACTCATACATAACCTTCTCGGGCATGATTTTTCCCGTTTTTCCGGGTTTTGTAACATTTGGTATTCCGCTTGATTCTTTTAACGCTTTGATGTAGCGAGGCCACCATGTTTTTATCGTGTTTCCCGTTGAAATTTTGTTTTTTACTTCGAGAATAAATTGTTCTAAGGCCAGTTTGGCATCTGCTACGATTGGAATATCCACCGAAACGTTCTTGCCGATTTCTGCAGTATCAATATCCACGTGGATCACCTTAGTATTAGGTTTGCAAGGGAAATGGGCCAAGTTACCGGTGATTCGATCCGAAAAGCGGGTTCCAATCGCAAGAATCACATCCGCTTCGGCTATCGCAAAATTACTGCGCTTCCGGCCGTGCATCCCAAGCATTCCCAGCACATACGGATGGTCATCGCTGATGCAGCCCTTTCCCATAAGGGTGTAAACCACCGGAATTTGCATCAAATTAACAAAGTCTAAAAGTTCATTACTCGCATCCGCATGAACAATCCCGCCCCCAGCAATGATAACAGGATACTGCGCCTCAAACAACACATCCACTGCCTTTTTAATTTGCTTCTGCGCACCATACGAAAATTCCCGAGGATTGTATCCAATAATATCCACCTTCATATTGAGCAATTTATCACTATCGGAATTTGATGTTTGTATATCTTTCGGGAGATCTATAAACACGGGGCCGGGTCTTCCCGTTTCGGCGATATAAAGCGCCTCGCGGAATGTCTGTTCCAGTTTATTCACATCTTTGACTTGATAGTTATGTTTCGTAATGGATGTAGATGCACCGATAACATCCGCTTCTTGAAATGCATCATTTCCGATTAACTTTGATGAGACTTGCCCCGAAAAGACCAATAAGGGAGAACTATCATAATATGCATTTGCCAACGCGGTTATAATATTAGTCGCTCCCGGTCCGCTTGTCGTCACCGCCACACCAATTTTTCCCGATGCACGAGCATATCCTTCGGCTGCATGCCCTGCCATTTGCTCATGCCGCATCAAAATAAAATTGATGTCGGGATCCTCATGGATCTCGTCGAAAAACGGCATAATAGCACCTCCGGGATATCCAAACAATGTGGTGTTGCCCATTTGCTTTAAAACTTCTTTAATTATCTTTGTACCCTTCATTATTTAATCCTCCATTGGATTCTAAAATCTAGAGAAAAGAAGAGCCACCCTATACTATTGACATTTATAGGCTGACTACAACTACTAGAACGACTACAATACCCAAAACAACTACTAAGCGATGGATCTTCATTAAAAGGCTCAAAGGCCCACTTATTTTTGATTGTAGTAGTTCTAACTCCATGTTACAAAGAAAAAAATCTAATGCTTTTTAAAGATTTCTTTTATATATCGAAATTTCACCTCCTTGATTCTTTATTCATGTAGTTTAATTTCAAAGCCTTTTTCAATATATTATTTTATAGTTTTTCTAAAATAGAAATTCCATATTAATTGAAACCTTCTCGTCGTTCATATTTTCGATTAAAAATGATCATAATCGATCTCTCACATTTAATTTGAATATGCAAAATTCGATTGGAAATAACTGCTTTTGCGCTACAAAAAGTTTATATTACATTTCCCGTATTAAATATGCAGAGTACAATTATGAATCAGCGTTTAACTCCCACGGATTTTTTAAAAATTGCACAAAAATACCTTATAAACACCATTTTCGATTCGGTAAATACCATTATGGGCATCATTCTCGGGCTATTTTTTTCCGGGGTCTCCTCTATTGAGGTTATTTCAATTTCATGTATTTCTGCTGCCATCGCAATGGGACTTTCATCTGGCACGGGCAACTATGAAGCGGAATTTTTGGAGCAAAAACGGGTAGTTAACGAAATCGAATCGGATATGTTGGAAAAGTTTACAGAATCTTCATGGAAACCCAAAGCAATGAAAATAAGCTTTTTGGTGGGGCTTTGTTGTTTCCTCACTCCGGTGATCATCGCATCGGCTGCAACTTTGGTGTTGTATATTTTTGGCGGCACCATTGTTTCGTTTATTTTAACAATTATTTTGCTGCTATCAATCTTATTTTTGATGGGGTTCTATGTAGGTACGCAAAATGAAATAAAACCAATAAAAAGTGCCATGAGAATGCTGATTATCGGGATCTCCACATTTATTCTTATTTTCTTTGTCAGTCGATTAGCAAATGGTTGATGCGAAGAAGGTTTTTATGCAATTCTTTTTTTCTTCTCAAATATGCTAAAAATCTACGATATCTTTGAACCCCATTATACGGGGAAAGACTCTCACGGATCCACATTAACGGAATTACCCGATGGTCGAATCATGGCTGTATGGTATAGTGGAACCGCTGAAAAGCATCATGATGTCGGGATATACCAATCATTTCTTGAGAGAAAAGAGGATACATGGTCTACGCCAACGTTATTAGAAAAACAAGACCAGAATACAAGCGAAGGCAATCCGGTCATCTATTATGATGAACCGACAAAGCGATTGTGGCTCTTTTGGGTGACTATGGATAGGGCTAACGTTAAACGAATGAAGGGTGGGTGGTCTACATGCAAAATGAAATGCAAACATTCCGACGATTTGGGAAAAACGTGGTCTCCTTTCAGATACCTCACAACAACATGGGGCAAGATGACCCGGAATAAACCGATAAGATTATCGAACGGCGATATTATTTTACCGATATATAGTGAATGGGCGGGCTATAAATCCAATTTTCTAATCTGCTCTTCAGAATCATTTGCGCAAGGTGCTCTTATAAGTAAATGGAAAAAGATAGGACCGATCAGCGGAAATATCTTGCAACCGACGGTCGTGGAATTAGAACCCGGACACATTCTGGCATATCACAGGACCGCAAAAAGCGGCACATTTAAAGGGTGGATTACCGCTGCCGAATCAAATGATTTCGGAAGAACGTGGAGGAAAATCTACAAGGTCGAATTGAGAAATCCGAATGGCGGCATCGATATGGTGAAACTTCAAGATGGCCGAATCGCCCTTGCATTCAACAATTCTTCAACAGAAAGGAATCCCTTATGCATCGGGATCTCCGAAGATGGCGGAAAAACATGGCCAAAAATAATCGAACTCGAAAACACCCCCGGAGAACGATTCGGCTATCCCGCTATCATCCAAGCAAAAGATGGCACTTTATTCTGCACATACACAAACAAAAGAGGCATCAATATCAGATGCGCAAAATTGGAATTAAATGATTTAAAATAAGCCGATTCTCATTTTTTAAATAAAATTGCAATTTTTTCCTCAAAAAAATCTCTCTACTTGATTTTTTCAAAGATTTGGAAACTCCGGTCTGCGGCGGAAAAATGAAATCCGCGAGATTAAGAACTTTTAAGATCCCGTATCTATTCGATAGGTGATATGCGGGATCTTTTCTTAGTCAAAAATAGTAAAAATTTGGGTCAGTCTGTTGGTCTGTCTTAATCTAAACTAATTGGGATAGTCAAACTAAACGGAACGAAATAAGCAATGCAAAAACGTCAAAATTATTCGATGCATGGCCGAAAAAATGCCCCAACAAAAAGGGGGAGGGTTTACAAACATACCTATTTTTTACGCATAATTCTCATTTGCGTTGAAT
>CAZUTM010000232.1:0-6315 GCA_964623665.1 uncultured archaeon | reverse complement strand
GGCGGCGGGAGCGGGAATCAAACAAGTTATTCCATGACCTTAAAGTTCGATGGCAACTTCGAACCGAATTTAGTCACCGGATATGGAAGATTCGATACCACCAATATTCAAATTAATTATACTGAGTACGGTGCCCCCGTGAACAATAAACTTATTACAGTTAAAGATCTTACGTATAACAACAGAACATTATTTACCACGCTCACAAATTCACAAGGCATTGCCACATACAACCTGAACATGTTGGATTTGGAGAATGGCGCGCATATTCTCCTCTTTGAAGCTAATGCGAGCGGTGGGGTGGTAAATCGAAATGCTTCGGTTATAAATTTAGTGACTAACGAATTGAATGTAGTATTTAGTACTTTAACGCCTTCATTGGTTGATGCTGGTGCAAACCCATTAAGGAGTTTTTCGGCCTCAGGCTATGTTTGGGATACGTATGTTAATCGGCCTATTAAAAATGCCCAAATTAACCTCCAATTATGGGTGGGAGCAAGCCCGTATGAAGCGGGCATTTTGGATCCTAAGACTACAAAGACCAATATTAATGGAAACTTCACTATTTCATCCCGTTTGGATGGGAGTGTAATCCAAGGAAACCATACGATGCGAGCCCGCTTCGATGGGGTATTTGATCTCCAAGATGAACTCATTCCATTAACGTTTAATACTCATGCTTCCCAATCAATATTCGATTTCGATACCAGACCTATATCGGTGTATGATCCGAATTACAGAGAATTGCATTTCAATATCAATAATACATCTGCAAACACCTACCTTGAAGTGAATCGGGCAACCGATTATCTTAACTTCTCAGTGAAAACCATCCAAGGTACATCCGGTGTTGCTGGAACAGTAGAAATCATTGATTTCATTAATAATAGATTGATTACCGTTATTGGAACATCCGGAATCACAGGCCTTGGTAGTGCCACGATTAAATTAAGTACTAATCCAAGCAACTACACCGCTGGACCTCATTGTTATTATGCTCGTTGGGTTCAACCGAATTTTAGCAATACGACCGCATCAAAGTGGGTGATTGTAAGGGCTCCGACACAATTTTCATTAATTGAACCTAATATCGGTACTTTCAATCGAGGAATACCATCAAGTAAATTCAATATATTGGGAAGCGTGAAAGATCTTGATACCGGCCAAAATGTTTCTTATTATCGCGTCCAAATGGATTTATTCGATGCAAATAATATATCAAGAAATTCATTCCTTGCCGGACCGGGGACTTTAACGCCTTCAGTCGCTCAGAATTACTTTATACAAACCGATTTCTATTTTACAGAATCTACTGAGGTTGGGGCTTCCTTTAATCCTTATAAAATATTCGGGTCGTTTACGGGCCACTGGGAAATTAATAATGCAACTTTGATCGAAAGGAATTGGAATACCGATTGGAATGATGGGCGTTTATCCCACATTTCATTTTACTCAAATACAACATCTCCCTCATTAACCGTGATGGATCCCTACGATCGTTCATTATATATTTGGGTGAATGGTACCTATGCGCCATCTTCATATACATTTGCGAACACATTCAAAGTTCAACCCGGTCAAACGGTAACCATTACAGCACGATGGAGATATCAATCAACATATCCTTCCGGACAATTAATCTCAATCACTGATGATACCGGGAATTTGACGCATTCGAGTCTTCTGACCAATGGAACGGGATATGTAAATTTCAATTTTACAAATACAGGTACGCAAGCCGGGCCACATCGATTTACTATTTCATTGGTTAATGGAACTACGCTATCAAATCAAACGATTGTATTCTTTAATAATACCGTTAAACTTGAAGCTTCTTCGAATTATCAAGCCCCACAACAAATAACTCGGGGAGGAAGCGGAACGCAAATCACCATATCTGGAAACTTAACATCGCTGACGGGATTACCATGGACGAAAGCGGAGGTGCTCCTTAAAGTATATGATTCTACAAATACCTCCAGACCCGATTGGATCGTTGGAGCATCCACAATCATTCTCGAGACATTAAATGATGGAAAATTCACTTTCAATGTAAGATTGAGTTTAGGCACAACGCTGGGTAATGTAACCTTCAGAGTCGAATATCTTGGGAATTTTGTGGATTTAGGATCCCCCTCGTTATCTTACACAGATGCCTCACTTACCAAGTATTCAACCAATATGACGGTTACTGTTAATGCATCCTCATCAATAGGAGTAAGCCGTTCACCAGGGCCTCCCTATTCTTTCGGTGTCAATCTTAAAGTGAGCGGACTTCTGAATCTAGATAACGGAACAATTTTATCTGGCCAGACCGTATCAATAGAGATTTTAAATTCTGGATTTGGTCTAGTAACCTCGCAAAACGTAATAACGAATGCTTCAAGTGGCGAGAACTATCATTATATATTTGTTATCAATTGGGATTTCTCATATATACGCGTATCATATGCCGGTAATTCTGTTTTATTCTATAATTCCGCGACCACCATAATTTCAATATAAAAAAAAATTTATTTTTTCTCTTCCCATTTTTATTTTTGAATCGAATTTTATCTGCTTGGCTAAAGATTGTATTATTCTTAAACCCAAATTGGGAAATCTTTGGATTTTTCTAAAATATCGCTTATTTCGAAAGATCGCCATCTTTAAATTTTATCCGCATTTTTTTGGAAGTACAAATCCACTTGTTAAGTAGGAACAATAAAAATAGAGGTAGAAAAGTATGGCAAGTTTAGGAGGACAACCGGTTTTAATCCTTAAAGAAGGAACCGAAAGAACCCAAGGAAAAAATGCGCAAAAAAACAATATCTTAGCCGCAATCGCTGTTTGTGAGGCAGTGCGCACCAGCTTGGGTCCGAAAGGAATGGATAAAATGTTGGTTGATCAATTTGGTGATGTCGTTATTACTAACGATGGTGCAACCATTTTAAAAGAGATTGATGTTCAACACCCTTCGGCCAAGATGTTGGTTGAAGTCGCGAAAACCGTTGATGAAGAAGTAGGAGATGGAACCACAACTTCAGTAATATTAACCGGTGAATTGCTTAAAAGAGCAGAAAAATTGCTTGATTCGAAAATTCATCCAACTATGATTACAGAAGGGTATCGGATGGCAGCAGAAAAAGCAATCGAAATTTTAGACTCAATTTCAACAAAAATAAATCCAAAAGATCGAGAAGCGTTGATGAAGATCGCAAATACTTCAATCAACTCAAAAGTAATTGTCGCTAATAAGGAAATGTTCTCGAAAATTGTGGTGGATGCTGCTCTCGCCGTAATTGAGGAATCTGAAGGAAAATACAAAGTTGATCTTGATAAAATACAAGTCATCAAAAAAGAAGGTGCCACCATTGAAGATACCCAATTTATTGCGGGTATAATATTAGATAAAGAAATCGTGAATTCCTCGATGAAAAAGAGAATCGAAAATGCTAAAATATTATTATTGCAAGAAGCGGTTGAAATAACGAAGACCGAATTTGATGCAAAACTCCAAATCCGAAGCCCGGACCAAATAACCGCTTTTCTCGAGCAAGAAGAAAATATGCTTAAAGATATGGTCGAAAAAATAAAGAAATCGGGTGCAAACTTTGTCGTCTGCCAAAAAGGTATCGATGATCTTGCCCAACATTTCCTCTCAAAAGCGGGAATAGCGGCTGTAAGACGGGTTAAAAAATCCGATTTAGAAAAGTTATCCAAAGCGACGGGAGGCACAATTTATACTAATCTCGATGATATTACTCCGGAGGGCCTCGGACATGCAGGTCTTGTTGAGGAAAGAAAGGTATTGGAAGAAAGCTGGGTATTTGTTGAACAGTGCAAAAATCCAAAAGCAGTGGTCATTTTTGTTCGCGGTGGTTCTGAACTTATTGTGGATGAAGCAGAACGCTCGATTCACGATGCTCTTTGTGTGGTTCGAGACGCCGTTCAAGAACCGAAAGTTGTTGGCGGTGCCGGTGCAGCAGAAGTGGAATTATCTGTCCAACTCAAGAATTATGGCAAGACAATCATGGGAAGAGAATCGTTCGCTATCCAAACATTTGCTGATGCATTAGAAATCATTCCAAAGACTTTGGCAGAAAACGCGGGATTTGACCAAATTGAGTTACTCATGAAATTAAGAGCCGAACACGCATCCGGCAAAAAATATGCCGGTCTTGATTTGGAAGAAGGCAAGGTCAATGAAAACACATACAATATTGGAATTGTAGAGCCAACCGTGGTTAAAAAACAAACAATTAAATCTGCTTCCGAAGCCGCACAAATGATTTTGAGAATCGATGATATAATTGCAAGTCAGAAGAGCGCAGGCCCTGGTGGAATGCCCGGCGGAATGCCTGGTGGAATGCCCGGCGGAATGCCCGGCGGAATGCCTCCGATGTAAAAAAACACGATCAATTCTTATGCAAATTAAATTTTTCTCTTTTTTAATTTTGAATTATAGATTTTGAAGAAAAAATGATTTTGCTCAATTATTTTTTATTTACTAAATGTTGCTCGATCATCGTGATCACAGGCTTCGCATTTCGATATGCATCCAATAACCCGGAGAAATTGATTTCTTGAGCCGAACCCTCGTTATAGAAATCATTGAGAATTCCTAAACAATACCCCATTAATATATTCGGAGACCTTAATCGATCAATTGCTTCTTCGATTATTTGACTCTGCTTAATTAGTGAATCCATATCCGATTCATCTGCACATGCTATCTGTTTTCCATAAATCGTAAAGTCTGTTAACATAATTGGCTTTTGAGATAAGCCCGCTTTCACCAATAATTCCGAGCATTTCGAATTAAAATCTTCTTTATTTTCAATTAGGCCAATATCTGCCGAAATAAAATCTACCCCTAAGTCATTGGGTATATTATTGAGATATTCTGTTGTTATGGTTATCAATTTTTTCGATTTCAGTGTTTCGCGGATAAATACACAAAGTTCATTTATCACTTTCACGATTTCTGGACTCCAATCGGATTTCAAAGAACAAATATTCCAAGCGAAAATCGAAACATAATTTTTATATAAGGTTACGACCGTTTTTAGGTAATTTTTTGCCTTTTTTACCACTCTTTGAAGTGCCATTTTATTTTTCAGTAATGATTCATTGAGTTCCAAAGGAATTGAGATGGTGGAAATCAATCCCAGTCGATCTGTCAATTCGCAAGTGAATTCTTCTGGAATAAATCCTGAAAATTTAATGGAATTAAAACCCAACCTCTTTACGGTTGAAAGATCATTGATGGTTAGGTTACTCGGCAATGCAGAGCCGAATTCGGGATGATCGGCTTGTCTATTAATCCCGATTGAAATAAAACTGGCTTTATTCAATAAAATATGCTTGTTAACGATTTCAATTTCGCGGAATGCCCAAACACCTTCGATTCTATCGGTTTCAAAGCCCGATTCATCAATTAATGAACATTCAATGTTATATGCTTCCGGATTTTGTGGAGTCCACAATAGAGGATTATTTACCATAAGTTTTTTGATCGAAAGTCGAGTATTTCGCTTTAAACAATCCACTTCATGTTTATCTTCGGCGATTACAACATGATTCCGAATAAGCTTTTTGTGAAGCGTTCCTTTGAAATCTTTATCGGTTTCGTTCTTGATGTAGATATTAAAATCGAGTTCGGCGTGCTTTGCTTTATTTTTTTCATCCCAAATGAGCCGAGTGGACAGATTGTAATCTTCTAAGAAGATTTTTTGCCGAATTGAAATATACACATCTCGAATGATGCCGCCATAATTTTTATGATAAGATTTGTTGGGGATGCTTTCAACATCCAATCGATTATCCACTTTTACAACCAGAAACAAATCTTTCTCTTTTTCAAGTTTAGAAATATCAATCTCAAAAGGTATATAACCACCTTCGTGTTCGTAAGTCATTATTCCATCTATGAATATTTTCGCTTTATTGTTGATTCCTTCAAATTTTAAGAATATTTGTGTTCCCTCGACAAATTTCGGAATCCGGAACTCCGTGAAATACCATGCGGCTCCGGTATAGCCGTATAATTTGGAATTCTCCGCAAAGTTCCAACAAGAAGGAACAGCAATTTTTATAACATCTTCGAGAAATGTAAAATTTGATTTGTTTTGCCAATTCTGAGATTCGCCTAGATCATTCGGATCAATAACAAAATCCCATAAATTTTGAAGATCGATTTTTATACGCATGATCTACCTTGAGCTCGCAAGGAATTTATGGTTTTTCATAAAAAAAGCTTTAATTTTAATCCGATCTTTAAAAAAACATGGTAAAAGCAGAATGCCCCTCTTGTTATTTTGAGATGGAATTGAA
>CAZUTM010000231.1:0-6392 GCA_964623665.1 uncultured archaeon | reverse complement strand
ACACACCGCCACCAATTATCCTTCGTTTGGTCCCCTCATCACTGCTATCGCCTCAAGGAAACACGTGCCATACCATGCCTGTCCTTCTGACCCGGGACAGGCTGCCCTCACTCTTCTAGTATGTTTAGAACAACCTTGGAATTGAGCTGGATGTTTTCTATTTATTAAATACGAAGCCTATAAATCAAATCGTTATTAATTGTAATTCTGAATGGAAGTATCAACCGATATCACTTTTATTGTAAATGAAGAGGGGAAAACACTTTTAGACCGTTTTTGTTCATTAATAAAAGACACGAGATACTTCGATTGTTTGGTAGGTTATTTTTATTCAACAGGATATATGGCACTCCGAAAACCACTCGAGTCAACTGAAAAAATTCGAATACTGATTGGACTGAGTACTGATAAAAAAACATATGATCTTATCCAATTAGCAAAAAATGAGGTTAATTATAATATTATTGTTTCAACTAAACAAATTAAAACAATCTATTCTCATGAAATTTTACAGGAAATGGATCAATCAGATGATACAAATGAAATCGAAGATGGGATTCGCTCTTTTATTGAAGCATTAAAAACAAAAAAGTTAGAGATTAAAGTATATCCCTCTGAAAAAATTCATTCTAAACTTTATATATTAACCTTTAAAGAAGGGGACCGAGATATTGGAAGAGTGATTACTGGTTCAAGTAATTTCTCTCAGTCTGGCCTGAAAGATAATCTTGAGTTTAATGTGGAGTTGAAAAATTCTGCTGATTATTACTATGCAATTGAAAAATTTGAGGAATTATGGAAAGATGCGATTGATGTTTCAGAAGATTATGTAGAAATTATTCGTAAACAAACATGGCTTAATGAAGATATTACTCCATATCAGCTTTATTTAAAATTTCTTTATGAATATCTTAAAGAAAAAATCAACCTTGATAAACAGGAAATTAAGGATCAATATTTACCCTCGGGTTTTATGGATCTTCAATATCAGAAAGATGCTGTTCAGGATGCCAAATTAAAACTTGAAGAATATGGGGGTGTTTTTATATCAGATGTTGTTGGATTGGGAAAAACTTACATAGCCACATTGCTTTCTCAACAACTTGAGGGTAGAACATTGGTGTTAGCCCCGCCTGTTCTTCTTGATAAGGACAACCCGGGCTCATGGCCAAATGTTTTTTTGGATTTTGGTGCCAGGCAGGCCGATTTTGAATCAATAGGAAAACTTGATCGTGTTCTAGTAAGAGGGACTGATCGGTATAAGAATGTCATCATTGATGAATCACATCGATTCCGAAATGAAATGACACAGATGTATGAAGAACTGTTTAAAATTTGCCGAGGCAAACGTGTAATTCTTGTTACGGCAACGCCGTTGAATAATACTCCGAACGATATTCTAAGCCAAATCAAATTATTTCAAAACGCAAAGAAATCAACCTTGCCAAATCCTGAAGTGAGAAATCTTCAGTTGTATTTTAATAAACTTCAGGCACGACTTGACGTACTCGATCGCCAAAGGGATCGAGAGGAATATATGCGAATTGTGAAAGAAAATGCAGAAAAAATCAGAGAGAATATTTTACAATATCTTATGGTGAGAAGAACCAGGACAAGTATCGAAAAATATTATTCAAATGATCTTAAAAAACAAAAACTCAAATTTCCGAAAGTAACCGATCCTCAACCCATTTATTATGAATTCGATCACCATGTCGATTCAGTCTTCATGCAATCAATAGATTTGATTGCAAAAAAATTTAAATATTCTCGATATACGCCCCTTCTCTACCTTAAGGAGGGGATTTCTCATCCTGAAGAGCTTGCTCAGAAAAACATGATGAAATTTATGAAAGTTCTTCTTCTTAAACGTCTTGAAAGCAGTTTCTTTGCCTTTAAAATGTCGATTTCGCGGTTTATACACTATTATGAATCATTTATCAAAGAGTATGAAAAAGGAAATGTGTACGTTAGCAAAACATACATGTACAAAATATTCGATCTTTTAGAGCAAGATGATATTAATAACATTGATTTATTGCTCAGAGAGAGAAAGGCTCACCGATTCTCTTCTTCGGATTTCTCTCCAACATTTATTAATGATCTTAAGTATGATTTGGAGATTCTTTTAGAACTTAAGCGGCTTTGGGCTACAATAGAGTATGATCCAAAGATTGAAAAATTTAAAGAGCTGTTAAGCAAAGACCCGTGTCTTGTTGGAAAAAAGTGCATTGTGTTCACAGAAGCAAAAGAAACTGCTGATTACCTCACAGAGAATCTTCGAAAAGAATTGGGCAACTGTATTCTGGAATACCACGGAAATTCTTCTCCCAATGACAGATATGCTGTAATTGATAATTTTGATGCTAAAGCCCTTCATTTAAAGGATGATTTCCGTATACTTATTACAACAGAGGTTCTTTCTGAGGGGGTTAATCTTCATCGTTCAAATGTGGTTGTGAACTATGATATTCCGTGGAATCCGACACGTATGATGCAACGGGTGGGTCGAATAAACCGTGTCGATACGAAATTTGACACTATAAATATCTTTAATTTTTTCCCAGCCGGTCCCATAAACGAGCTCATTAGTCTTCAGGAAGCTGCCGAAGCAAAAATTACTGCATTTATTGAGATGCTTGGAAATGATGCACGGCTTTTAACGGATGAAGAAATTAAATCGCATGATTTATTTACAAGACTTACGTCGAAAGATACAATTACGGGTGAAGACGAAAAAGAAGATCCTGAGATTGGATATTTAACCTTTTTAAGAGAAATTCGTGACAATAATAGCCAATTGTTTGAAATAATCAAGCGGCTCCCAAAAAAAGCCCGTACTGGGAGGTTAATCAACGATAGAGATATTTCTGTTATTACTTTTTTTAGAAAAGGTAAACTAAGGAAGATCTTCCAAACCAAAAAAATACAGGACGGATATTCAACCGATGAATTGGATTTTGTTAGAGCTGCAGAACTTCTGAAAGCAGATGAAATAACAAATAAAAAAGCCGTTGGAGAATCATTCTATATTTTATTAAATCAAAATAAAGAAGCATTCAATCATGTTTTTACTCTTGATGCCGATACCCCTGTTAGTTCTGGTAGCAAAAGTAGTGAAGTAAAATTTATGAAAATTTTAAGGGCAATAAAAAATACCAAAGAATTTACAGACGTAGATGAAGAATATATTGAAAATATTCTGCAATTAATTGATGATGGAGCCATCCCAAAAGGAACTCTTAAGAATCTAATAAGAAAAATTGAGAAACAAACCGAACCGTTAAAAATTCTGGGTTTGATAAAGTCAGAAATTACAGATGTTTTTTTCCAGCCGGTAATTGGAACAGTAGATGTGTCAGGTCCAAAAGAAGTGATTTTATCGGAATATTTTGAAGGAAGTATTAATTTATGAAAGAGGATGCATGTAAATTATTACTCGACAATGTTTTTTTACATCCTTTTGATAAAACACGCTTCTCTCAGTTTATTGTAGAATTATTTAACGATTTTGAATTAAGAAAGGGTTCATGGGCTGTATGGAAAGAATATCAGGAATACATCGAATCCTATGAGTCATTGGGAACCTATAACGATGTCACAAAAAATAAAATTGAAGTATTAATTGTAAAATTACGCAAAGCATCTTCACGTGATCGAGCTCGGACAATGCAGAGAAATTTCATTGCGAAATTTTTAAAAAATAGCTATAAGAATGCAGCCCTTGTCGCGTTTTATGGTGATGATCCATCTGATTGGCGATTTTCATTTGTGAAAATGGAATATATACTCGATAAAAAAGAAAATGGTAGAATTAATCCTGTTGAAGAACTCACGCCCGCAAAGAGATACTCGTTTTTAGTTGGGGAAAATGAACCCAATCATACATGCCGCAGGCAATTTCTTCCATTAGTAATTGAGGAACAAAAAAATCCAACACTTCAAGATATCGAATCCTGCTTCAGTGTTGAAAAAGTAACTGAAGAATTCTATGAGGAATATAAGAGACTCTATCTTGATTTGAAACGATCCCTTGAATCAACTCTAAAACAGTATGCTTTTATTCAGAGGGAATTTACAGAGAAAAATATCTCTACTATTGATTTCTCAAAAAAACTACTTGGACAGATCGTTTTTCTCTATTTCCTTCAGAAGAAAGGTTGGCTAGGGATTGGGCGAAATCCGCAAACTGGTGAGTTCGCAGAGTGGGGTTCGGGACCAAAAAATTTCATGCGGCAGTTATTCGAAAAGAAGATTGTGCCCTATGATAATTTCTTCAATGATATCTTAGAACCCTTATTTTATGAGGCGCTCGCAGATGATAGATCAGCGAACAATGATTATTACAGCCGGTTTAAATGCAAAATACCATTTTTGAACGGAGGATTATTTGAGCCGATTAATGATTATAACTGGGTCGATTCAAATATTTCTCTGGATATCTCCATCTTCAAAAATATATTCGATACCTTTGACCGGTACAACTTTACTGTTAAAGAAGACGAACCACTGGAGCGAGAAGTCGCTGTAGATCCAGAAATACTCGGACAAGTGTTTGAAAAACTCCTGGAGATAGAAGATAGAAAATCTAAAGGTGCATTCTATACTCCTCGTCAAATTGTCCATTATATGTGCCAGCAGTGCCTAATAGGATATCTAGAGAATAATTCCTCACTTCCAAGGGAAGATCTTGAAAAATTTGTGCAATTGGGTGATTTTGCGCTTGGGGCTACAATCCAGGAACAGGCAGATATTCATGAATATGGCCGTATCGTTAAAACGAGCAACCAATTCGCACTTCCGGTTTCTATTAAACAAAATTATGAATTACTTGATCGATTATTAAAGGAAGTAAAAATTGTCGATCCTGCAGTTGGTTCGGGTGCTTTCCCTGTCGGAATGATGATTGAAGTTGTGAAAGCTCGATCGATTCTTACACCTTTTTTCTCAACTGGAAAAGCAAATAGAACCCACTACGAAATAAAGCGGGAAACGATAGAAAATTCATTATATGGCGTTGATATTGATTCATCTGCTGTTGATATCGCGAAACTTCGGTTCTGGCTATCCTTGATTGTTGATGAAGAAAATATTAAAAATATCCGACCTCTTCCAAATCTCGATCATAAAATAATGTGCGGTGACAGTCTTGTTGAAGAATTTGAAGGGGTGAAATTATTTGATGAAAGTCTTCTCGTAGAACTTGGCGATGATCGCGCCAATGAAATTGCTTTAATTGACGAAAAAATTGCGGCATTGGGTCAAAAACTTAATGCGATTCTTACAGGGAAAGATAAAACAGGTGATTCTAAATCGATAATTAAAGAGATAAATAAACTCCAGAATGAGAAAAGATCACCACATGGCAACCTTAAGAAAAATGAACCACAGCTAACAATTGACCAAGCTATTACTTCTCGTTTAAAGAAATCTAGGCACAAACTAACAGAATTAAAACGTTACCAAAGATTATTTTTTAATGAGCAGAACCGGACTCAAAAACAGGAGTACCGTAACTGTATAGAGAAACTTGAATGGGATTTAATTGAGGAAACGCTCAAAGAGACCGGAAAGACCGATGCCTGCAAAAAACTTATCGAATATCGAAAAAATAAACATAAACCCTTCTTTATCTGGAAACTTTATTTTGCTGAGATTTTTCAGAGATCAAATGCTGGATTTGATATCGTAATAGCAAATCCTCCTTACATAGACTCTGAAAGAATGGTTAATGAGATGCCAGAAGTAAGAGAAAAGATCTCAAAATTATATAAATCTGCTGGAGGGAATTGGGACTATTATATTCCTTTTTATGAACTGGGGATAAATCTTGCAAGAAAAAAGGGGATTGTCTCATTTATATCTCCAAATAAGTGGCTTTCTATTTCATATGGCCAGAAGCTTCGCAACATAATCGGAACACAATTTTTTCAAATTTGTGACTGTTCAGAAATTAAAGTTTTTAAGAATGCTGGAAATTCGCCAATTATTGCGTATATTGAGAAAGGGTCCAATAAAAATATTGTATTTATCCATTATTTTAATGAAAACAGAGAATTGTGTTACCGTTATAAAATTAAAAATGAAATTTTAATTGAATCTGATAATTGGGGTTTACTCCTTTCAAAAAACATTAAATTAATTGAGAAAATCTATGATGCTGAATGCAAAGTCGAAAATTATTGTGACGTTGAGAATCCTTTTTCAGTCTCTGAGGCATACGAATTAATTCCCTGTCTCTATAGTGCCGAAAATAAAATCCATTCTGATGATTTAAAATTTATTAATACAGGAACAATAGAGCGATATTTCGATTTATGGGGATTGAAAACAACGTCTTACATCAAAAAGAAATATGAAAAACCCTATGTTGATGTTGGAAAATTCAGTTC
>CAZUTM010000230.1:4177-6545 GCA_964623665.1 uncultured archaeon | reverse complement strand
ATAAAGCATCCGAAATATTGAATCTCCCGGTGGTGAGAGGCCACACATCGATAGAACATGAAACACACTTGACCGTCTCGGCCATGGGAACTCTCGAGAAAGCCCTCTTCGTGCCCTCGGGAAGCGCTCAAAATGGCGATTCCATCGCATTGATACTCGATCCCCAAGGCGAACCCAGTAAAACCTCACGACTTTATTGGAATTCCATTCATCAAAAAATCTCCAACTTAACAGAAAAAAGAAGGGTCATTTACCACCTCTCCAAAGCGCATTGCATTCACGCATCAAAAGATATTAGCAACGCCGGCATTTTCGGAACCCTTCTTCAAATGATGGAACTCTCAAATCTAGGCGCCGAAATCAGTATGGATCATATCAAGATCCCGGATTCATTAAGAGAGAACAATTACACCCTAGAAGAATTCATCCAAATGTATCTCACATCCTCGTTCATCGTGGCTTTGGATTCTCAGAATTTACCGATTGCAGAAAAAATCGTTCGGGATTTGAAGTTACAAATAAATGTCATCGGAAAAGTCATTCCCACCAAAAAAATTATTATTTCAAAAAACGGTAACACCATTGATCTCTTCGATTTTTCACGAGAAAAATTGATTTTCTAACATTAATCATCAAACAAGGGGGATCCTAACTATGTTTATTCTTAAATCAAAAACCGGAAAATTAATTGTATTATCTATTATGATCTTCATCACACTCGGAGGAATAGAAGCAGTACACCAAGAAAATACACGATTCAATCAAGCTTCCCTTAGCAGTTCACAAACAAGCTCTCAAGTTATTGTACTCTCCCAACAAATCACCAAAGTTGTATATTACAAAGGAACCATCGAGATTGTCTTGAATTCTTCCATCGATTTCAATTACACTATGATTATCTCGAGCGAAAGCGGTATGGGGATTCAAAATGTAGTGCAAACACCATCAAAATCTGGAGATATCATGATCGGCCTTAACACTTTGATTGTTGAATTTGAATTGGGCACTGAAGCCAATCCCGGTGTTATCGATATTTATGTATATATAGTTAGCATTCAACTAAGCCAACCCCTTGAAATCACCATGCGATTCATCAGTGTGGGCTATTACCCCATCATTGTAATTCCTACCTTTCTAATTATCTCGATTCTGGTCGTGTCTGTTAAAGAAGAAACGCTCTTGGAGCCAAAATCAAAGCAGCAGAAAAAGAAAAAAGATGTTAAATTCGATGAAAAAAAGGCAACGGTGCCTCAACAATCCAATGCACCCAAATATGCATTTCCACAAATCGAATGCCCGGAATGCAAAAAATCCATCGATAAAGGCTCCGCATATTGTGAACATTGCGGCTTTCATTTACCCGTGTATCAAAGAAATGGCTAATTCAACATTATTTTTCCCGCTTTTTTATCCAATTTTAAAATAATATAAATAAAGGCACGTACAATGGAGTTTGGAGAATCTGAACCCATATCCGGCGATGGATTTTGGTTCGTTAAAGACGTGGGCTTGAAAGGGTACAAAGGATTTTTGGTGTTCCTACGAGAATTAATCCAAAACGGCTACGATGCATATTTGTCCCGGTCTGAAGAGTATCGAGCCAAAAATCCGCTGAAATATATGATTTTCCATGATAAAGTTAAAAAATTAATTATATTCCGAAACAACGGCGCACCGCTAAACGAATTAGATATTCAAAGACTAAAAAAACCGGGAAAATACGCTCTTGAAGGAAATAATAACCGAATTGGAGAACATAACTCGGGAATCTTAACAGGATTCAGATTAACAAATGAAATTTTATTCCGGTCCGGATCCAGAATCTTGTCCTTAGCTTTGGATTGGGATAAAAAAATTTATTTTGCGCAACTTTCAGAAAAAACAACCTATTTTTTAGATGGAACTGAAGTCTGGATCTCCTATAAAGATAAAATTGATCCACAACACAAATGGTACTTGAATTACCCGATAGAACAACAGGATCTGGAGCAATTAAATGCAATATCAGACTATTTGTCCGATGAATATACTCCTATTTTTCTATTTTTGGATGGTTTTAAAGAATGCATCATCATTGAGCGGGAAGAAACATCCACAAAATATATTTCGATAACTCGGAATCACTCCGCAATGATAGAACCTCCTTTCGATTCATCCAAAGACATAAAAGTCTCGATTGTGGAAATCTCAAAATGTGTCGATTTTAATCTTAACATGCAATCCAAAATAGCCAAAATCATCGAAGACTTCGCTCAGAAACAGACGCTCCATGAAAAGAAAGAAGATTCAATTTCAATCTTTCAAAATCAAGAGATTATAGACATCTTATCCGAATTCCTTGTTGATCGGAAAAAGATAAGCGATTCAC
>CAZUTM010000230.1:0-4077 GCA_964623665.1 uncultured archaeon | reverse complement strand
AAGATCGGAAAAAGATAAGCGATTCACAAGATCGGAAAAAGATAAGCGATTCACAAGATCGGAAAAAGATAAGCGATTCACAGAATTTGGCATTAGAGAGTGTAAAATATTTGGTGTTTTCAAGGCCGTTGGACGGAAATTTAACCGCACGATGGCCGTATTTCGTTCAATTAAAGAAGAAAGGTGTCGATTTACAAAAATTATTTTTGGAAAACCGCTTCTCTTCAAATCCGGAAATTGATATCGCCTTTTCACTATCAAATGATTCATTTTTAAGACCAATTCAAGGAAAAATTTTTGTGTTTCTCCCATCGACTCTTGACATCGGGCTTCATTTTCATATAAACGGTCGCTTTAAATCATCAACATCTCGGGAATCCCTCGTTTTTGAAGGATTGGACGGAATATATAATAAATATATGATTGAAGAAGCAAGTCAACTCACAGAAAAATGTTTTGAATTGCTTAGAATCGCAATAATACAATCTATGGTTTTGAAAAAAAATCAAGATGTGAGCAAAAAATCAATTTTCTCTGACATTGATCTCTTAAATCAAGACTACCTTGATCGATGGTACGAAATTATAATTTCTGACATCCAAAAAAACGATATTAAATTTGCTTCAATCTATGAAATATGCGATAAAGAAGTCTCAAACTATTTCTTCACAAATACGCGGGAAGTTAAGCCGATCTCTACCATCCTCTTACAGCCAACTTTCGTACAGAAAGAAATGGCCGAAATCTTTAACCTCTTGCTAAATGTTGTTCAAATCGCATATAAAGACAAAAAATTCATCTCATACCCTATCAAATCGCAAAAAATACATAACAAATTAACTCGACCTCTTTCACGCGCTGGGTTCGGCGTTGCGTATCTCTCTTTTTCCGCGATATTTCAGGTCATGAATTCCGATGAAATAAGCCTCAAAATGAGCTTACAATGGTGGAATGACGCGCTAACCGTAGCCCTTCGCTTTTTCTCATTCGAAAACCAATCGCTCAGTAATAAATTGCTGTTGTTCCCGAATAATCTCGGAACCGTGATTCCAATTGGTAAATTAATGCTTATCGATTGTGAGTTTTCGCATCTTGAAGCACTCCTATCTTGGATCCCCGAAGATCTAAAACCGAATCTCTTTTTGATCCGTTCACAACAACGTTATTGGAGTTTTCTCTTTCAAATTTTAAAAAATTCCGGGATCTCAATCCTCGATATGAATCGTCTCTTGAAATTAATGGAAACGCGTCTTCAACCCTTTTTTTCTGCCGAAAGCCAAGAAAAACAACTTATATTAAAAGATTATATTTCAACCTTCACATATTTCACAAGTATCAATGTCGAATTGAAAGATCGGCAAGAACAAATCATTATTACAAAAAATAGAATGTTGTCTCCTTTGCAATTAAATCAATATTTGGTAATCGCTGACACCAAAGAATTCGATGCATTAAAAGAAATTTATCCCGATATTTTTTTGGAATTAAGGTCGGAACTTGCTGAAATCCCTGTGTTAAAGCCTATTTTCATCAAATTAGGGATTTACTACTCGATTTCAAATGAATTCGTCGTGTCGTATTACAAACACCTCATGAATTCTATAGCAAAGGTATCAGAAGTCCAATTCACTAACATTTTTCTTAAATCTTCCCAATATTTTTCAAAATATACCTTCAACGGCACCATTCTCAAAGCAATTGGATTGAATATGGTTCTTCCGCACAATGACAATTTGGTTCCCATTCAACGCTTCACAATTTTCAATCCGGATTCATTTCAATTCGGGCCATCCATTGTTCAAACCTTCTTTCAAGATCTCAAGGAGCCTGTGCTCTTCGTAAATGAAATGGAAGTCTATCAATTTCTGGTGAATCTGGGTGCAAAAAAAATCCCGGATCCCTTGGTATATGTCGATATCATCGAAAAGGCATGGCTCGCAAACCATATCGAAGTTCGCTTGGCACTCTACTCAAATGCAGCGGTACAAGCCACAGAGTGGAAAGCCGAATTCGTTCGTTTGTTAAAGTCAAGGGCCTTATTACCGATAAATGAGCCAAAACGGTATAATTATGTATTGGATTTCAATGACGCTAATACACGCTTATTTGGAGAATCTTTTGGGGCCTTTCCGATACTCGATCATAAAGTAATCGAAAAATTACAAATCGAGATTCGAAAATTTGCACCTATCAAAGATATCCTCGAAAAATGGTGCGATATAAAGACCAAAAGCAATCTCAATAGCGAAATACTCGAAGAGAACCTGTCTATCATCAAAAAAATAGACTTATTTTTGGAATACGTGGATAAAGGATACCAATCCAAAGAATATAAGAAAGAAGACCTAAACCTAAATATATTGAGAAATGAAGATTTAATCCTTATTTTAAGTCAAGAATCGAATGATAAAACGGCGATAGCACAATGGATCGGTTTATCCGGGTTGATATACGATGATTTCTTAGGGATTCATCAGCTCATTTTCGGTAAAAACGAGAAATTTTTCGGAAAATCGACGGGATATTCTCTAGAATGGTACGGGTTTTTCGAAGCGCTCGATGGGATCAAAACTCTTTCTGTAGAGTCGATTCTACAATTATTAGACCAAATGGAAAAAAAAAATGATAGTGTAAAGAAAAACGATCCTGATAAATTTCACGGGCTTTATATTTATTTGTCTCAAATATTTGGCCAACTACCCGACTTTTTCAAGATAAACCTCAAAAAAAAGAAATGTGTAGTCGCCTTCGAATTTAACTCAAATTCGGAATCGTATAAAATCCAAAACAAATCGGATCAAATACCGGATATCAAAACTATCGTACTTAAAAAACCCTCCGAGGTCTATTTCATTGACGAACCGCTCATTGCTTCCAAATTCTCCGAAAAAGGAAAAAAAATATACGTTCCGGTCAAATTCGATTTCAAATCCGATTCTTTCCTTGAAAGACTCGGCATCAGAAAATTTTCCGAAGTGGTCCATAAAAGCTTATTGAAAACCGAAATTCAAGGAAACCAACGCTTCTTCTCCGAAGATAAAATGAAAAAAATCTTCTTATCCATTCAACCGATTATACTCTCCCTTATACAACACAAACTCGGTTCAAAAATCGCAGATCAAGTGTTTGAAGATTTCAAAACCATTAAAATAATCCCTTGCCAAAGCCTTGCAATTAATTATAGTTTCGATGGAACCGTCATACATATCAATAAACAATTGATCCTCAATTTGCCCAATTTGTATTTCACCCAAACATTAATTTCAAACTTCGAACAAGGCATTATTAATGACCTTGTAGATGAATTTGCACTGCTGATCGCAAACAATCAGCAGAATGACGCGCCGTTCATTCGTGATATGCTCCACAATGTGTTGAGTGACAAGAATCCTCAAAAATATCTTAAAGAAAGAGGCATTCAATCCATTGATTCTTGGGCATTGATCTCAAATCAAAAAGAATACGAAAAATTCTGGGACTTCCGAACAATTGTAAACAATAATCCCACCAAGAACGTCGATTTGAAGCAAGCATTGAAACAAAGAAGGTCAATCGAGATGGAGTATCACCACTATCCCGTAAATGTCGATGATCGAGATCTCCGGGATTTTTTAAAAAGACAAGAGATCCTCCTTGGCGGAAGGCAAAGCCAAATCGAAATTGATGATTCTGTTCCAGAACTCAATTTAATTCAAATTACCATGGGTGAGTGTCCGGTATTTATTCCGAAAGGATTGACCAGTTCGGAAATCCAATCGATCAAACATGAGTTTTCCGATTTGAAGGAACTCACACAATTTATAGATGCTCTACAAAAAGCGGTTCGGTACATGGGTTTCAAAAATGTTTTGGTAAATCCTATCATCACATTCGAGCCGATTGCCGCATTTTACTCGGAGGGTGTCTTATCCATTAATTTATTCTACGCGGGGAAAGGATCTTTATACCAAAGGCTGAAAATCGAAAAAAAGTTTCTAATATCATGGTTAATCTTGCTATGCCACGAATTGGCACACTTTTTCGAGCAAAATCATACCTTAATTTGGCAAAAAAGGTTCGAGACCCTCATTTCTTTTG
>CAZUTM010000229.1:4863-6545 GCA_964623665.1 uncultured archaeon | reverse complement strand
TGGGCATCGATAAGGTCATTGCCGCCGTGGGCATCGATAAGGTCATTGCCGCCGTGGGCATCGATAAGGTCCTAAATACTATTGGAACAAAGGAAGTTGCCAAATACATCAAAGAGAGTTCAAATCAAAAAGAGATAGAAGAAATAATTTCAATACTGCAATCAGAATCAAAAACTGAAAAGCAGAAGCCCAAAAAAGCGAAAAATTAAACGAATTTTTTGAAATCTCTTCATATATGACATCTTTTTATATAACAGATTGTTATTTGAGACAGTTACTCTTTTTACGGAATTCGGTGAATCATGTGGATCTCATAAATAAAATGCCGAAAATAGGGTTTGGAACATAGCAATTGAAGCTGGAGATCTGTAAATCTTCGCTCTTCGCGCTATCAACTTATGATATCGCACTTTACATAAAAAAAAAGGAAAAGGGACATTCCCGCAGAAAATCCATAGTCTATACGGGACATGGATAATTCTGTCCACGGGATTTTCTTTTTGAGTTTTATGTTTATTTAATCATGGCATTTTGATTTAGCAGGGTTCTGTTATTTCAATGATTAAACATAAAAAAAGAAAAAAATCATAAGGAATAAGGACATTCCCGCAGAATATCCATGCAGAATTCTGAACGTGGATAAATCGGTCCATCGAATTTTCTTTTGCGGTTTTTTTGTATGTTTGAATTCTACGTTTGGATTGGTGTCAATGCTCCCGTTTTGGTTTTGCCGGTTTCTAGATCTTCAATCATCCCATTTGGCCTTGATCATTGGTGGATTGAATAATCTCTTTTTAATCGGCAAATTATCAATAGTAGAGACATCTTCCGGCGATAAAGTTATATTTTGAGCATCAAAATTTTCTTTTAGATGGCCTTCACTGCTTGCTTTCGGAATCGGTACAATTCCCTTTGCAATCTCCCAAGCCAAAGCGAGTCGGGTGGTGGATATGTTGTATTTTTCCGCCAATTGCTTCAAATGAGGAATATCCGCAAGATTACCGCGAGCCAGCGGTGAGTATGCGACGTATATAATCTCGTTCTCTTTGAGAAAATTGTACATCTTTGGCTGCCTAAGAAGGGGGTGCGTTTCTATCTGATTTGCAGTAATCGGATACTTCGAAAGGGACATCGCTTGTTTGATAAGAGCGATGGAAAAATTGGAGACCCCGATATGCTTTACTTTTCCTTCGTCTTGGAGCTTGTTCAGTTCGATAAACACCTTCCCCGCTTTGCCAGCAGTGTAGAAGAAACCGGGCCAGTGAAGGTATAATAAATCGATATAATCCGTTTTCAGTCTCTGCAAGCTTTCTAAAGTTGAGCTGTAAACCTTGCCGTTATAGTTCGTAATCCACACTTTCGTGGCCAAAATTATCTCTTTTCGATTGACGGTCGATTCTGAAATCGCATCCCCAACATCTTGTTCATTACCGTAGATTTGGGCGGTGTCGATTAGTCGATAGCCGAGTTCAAGCGCCTTGAGAACTGCGGGTTTGCATTTGGGTGCTTTCAATTGGTATGTACCCATTCCGATTTTCGGGAGTTTCAATGGATTCATATTTAGATTCGAGTTCCATTCCTTATATATTTGTGTTTTATATAAATGAAGAGAAGGAAAGAACAGAGGAGGAAAGAACAGAGGAGGAAAGAACAGAGGAGGAAAGAATAGAAGAGGAAAGAAT
>CAZUTM010000229.1:0-4763 GCA_964623665.1 uncultured archaeon | reverse complement strand
GAGGAAAGAATAGAAGAGGAAAGAATAGAAGAGGAAAGAATAGAAGAGGAAAGAATAGAAAAGAAGAATAAAAATCTCTATGAACTGCTTGATTGAGCAACTGATGGTCGATAAAGTGAAAAAAATGAAAAATGAAACGAAAAAACATTCCATGGATAGAATTATCCATGCTCTGCGCGGAGTATAGATTTAGATTAGATTACTGCAGGAGACTTGGCGAATTTTGCTCTTAATCTCTCGGCGAAATCGGACCATTGAGATTGCATCTGGAGTTCGCATGATCGATAATCTGTATTAAATGAACTCTTAATTAAATAGGATTTATTGAATTTTCGTTGAAAAATGGATTTGAAAAAGCCCTCAAAGAAGGATGCCGTTGATTTTCCGGAGTCTTGGAGCTTGGGGTGCTCAAACAAGTTCAAGATATGAAATTGTGTGGTTTGATTTGATGTGATTATGGCTGAAATATCTCCAAGCTTTGAGGCCTTAAAAATAGTCCCGAAAATTTCCAAAATCTCTTGTTCTGTTCTTCCCTCAACGTATCGGAAAAAAATATCGCCGAGATCTACCCCCCATTCGTAATATTTTTCATCAATAAATTTATCCGAAGGATTAACTGATTCTGTAGGCATTTCTTTAAGAATTTTATTGAGTACATTTTCAATTTCTTTAAACGATTTAAAGGAAAGCCCGCGAATATATTCTTTAATCGACACTTTTCCTGAAGACTGAATTTTTTTATGAAGTTCGCTAAATTCCGTTTTTATAATTTTTCTGTTCCGATCAAAGGTGATTGAAGCGGTATGTATTGGAAAACCATGTTTGTATTGAAAAGTTACCGGATATTTGGAGACACGATTGAAATATTCATCGAGTATTGTTAGAAGCAATGACCTTTTACAGATCGTACAAGATACTTCAACTTTCAAATCGTTCGGCATAAGTTTGCCAGTGCGAACCGCACTTAAAACACTTCTTACTATTGGTGGTTTGTGCGATTCAAAAAAAAAAAAATTTTTTGTTTAATGAAGGAGATATAGAAGAAGCAGATAACAAGTTGCGAGAACCAGATGAAAAATCGTAATTCTGAATCCAATCGAAAAAACACCTTTATAGTTTAGCTCGTGAATGTTGTTTTGCTCCGCAATGTCCATCATGAACATAGTCGCACTTGAGCCATGGGGCGTGAGGTTTGTGCCCAAGACTGCGCTGGTCATCAATGCAAATGCGAATAAGGAAATAAATCCTGAAAATTCTGGATGAATATCGAACCAAAAGCTAAAAATGGACAGCATAATTAAAGTGATCATCGAAGCGGATAAAAATCCGGCAATAATCCCGGTGATAAAGATGATAAAGATGAAAATGAGAATGATACTGCCTTGAGCGATGTTGGTTGCCATGAAGTTTATTGCTAATGAAATGATTTCAAATGCACCCGAAACCCTCATGCATCCGATTGTTAGGTAAAGTGAAGTGAGATAAAGAATAAACTTCCAATCCACCTTCTTCACAAATTGGGGGACATTTTTATTATTCAGTTTCAGAATGAATAAGCAACCAAATATAGCGACCAAATAAGGCTTTTGGATAACTAACAAGGAAACAAAGATAATCCCGATGATTATAGCATTTTTTTTGAATACTTTTTCATCTTCGACCACAGATTCCGGTCTCAACAATTCCAAGAGCAAATTGATTTTTCGTTCATCAATTTCCTTACCTTTGAGAATTGGTTCCAAATATCTGCGCTCTATGATGATGAGGGTTATCGCGATAAGTGGAATAACGAATGGAAAGGTATATTTCAAAAACCATAAGAAACTTAAATTATATTCGTTGGAAATAATCAAGACTATTGCGCTTGAGAATGGCGTTAAAAGGCAGCCGGCCATTGCGCAGATGTAAATCCCGAACAAAAACGGGTGTGCTTTAATTTCCATGATCTTGCATGCTTTGATAATAAACGATCCGAAAATTAGAACAACCATCGTGGTGGGCAGAAACCCCGTTAATATTGAAGATATAAAGCATAACGAATAAAATAACCTTTTAACACGGCCTTTGGTTAAATGTATCAGTTTTAGGGCGAGATATTCAAAAATTCGATGTTCTTTTGCAATCTCTAAAATCATTTGCATCGAAATCAGATACAACAACGGCTCGACCAAAATCATGGATCGAATTTCAAACAAGGAGAGATCAAGAAGAATCGAATAATATACGCAAAGAGAAATCGAGATGAGTAGCGCATAAAAGACATAATCGACCTTTTCCTTTGAAAATATGTATATTATTAAGAGCAAGCCCGCGAGGCTCAGAAATGTTGAAAAATAATCCATGATTGATTCACGCTATTGTATATATTGACTTTTCCGCTATAAATTTATCTATAAAAAAATAAAAAATAAAAACGATTGCGTTTATAGCTCTATTGTAAACGATGCACATCCAAAAACCGGGATTTCTATTTGAATTTCTTCATTCTTTGGAGATACTATGCATTCTTTGCTATAATTGTTCAAGATCTTAAATGGCGTGTTTATTTTCATCGTTATCTTCTGCGGCTTATCAGAATGATTGATTGCAATGATGAGTTTTTGGTGTGGATTGTTTTCATGGGAAAATGCACCGAGTTCAATGAATAGATTGCCGCATGAAAAATTCCGGTCGCAATCCGAATGATTAAAGAGCCAATTGTAGAACCTGGGCATATCATCTTTTTTGTACATATTCCGATAAATCGTTTGGCCGAGTTCGGGGCAGCTGGTTGCAAACAGTACATATCCCTTCCCAATCTTGCGGGCGACGAGCCAAGGATTCCCGGATCTAATGTCTTTAAAGATTATATGCTCTTCGGGGATGCTCGCATAAATCATTCGGTCGTTATATAATTCGATGAAATCCAGAGACTCTCTATTCGGCTTTTCAAAAGAGTTTTCTGTTGATTTGGCGACTGCTCTTTTCTTTTTAATTTCATCGATATTTTTCTCCTGGATTTCCTTATTTTCAATTCCGAATACATCATGGAATTCGGAAACCGAGGTTCCAGAACTGTAGAAAATTCCGCCGTTTTCACAATATTCGATTATTTTTTTCTTGTTTTCTATGCTTATCGCATTATGATTAGGTGCAATAATGAGTTTGTGCTTCACATTTGGAAGATTCTCGAATGTGATAAAATCGGGTCGCATTTGATTCATTTGGCAGTACACGTAGGCTGAAAACAGCGCTCTATTAACGTTGCTAAGAGAATCGCTATTATCAAACCTTGCACCTCCCAGAACTTCTTTCACCGGGTTATCATCGGTTATCGCTTTGCTATTTCCTGCTTCTCTTGGGATTAATGCTTGAAGATAATGTTCGGGTAAAAGAATGCCTACCTCGGATTGTATTTGAGTCCATTCATGCGGTTTAATCTGATTCATCAATTCGGAAAACGCTTTGAGTTTCTTTCCGGAAATTTTTGGCTCATATTTTTTATTCACAACCCCAAACCACATTTCATATAATTTATGATTATACGGTTCTTCTTTCCGTAAAGAATCCAAGAAATCTGCGAAACACCATGATAATACCCCGCCATAGGCACCGTTGGTAAAGGAACTCCATAATCCTATCCAATAATATCCGCCCAAAAGCGTTTCGTGGGCTTTTTTTCTCCGAAGTCTAAAATACCCATCTGATAACCCGAACTCTTGTTCTTGAACCGGTTGATGGGTCAAACAATAGGCCATTCTCACATCAAATCCGATTTTATATGTAATATAGAAGTCAATGAATTGTGGAGTCATGGGGTAATAGAACATTGGATAACTATGAACTGAATAATAGTCTTGCGGTTTATTGATACCGTATTGCCCGAAAGAATGGAAGCCTGAGGGTTCGGATAATTTGCCCATCCCGAGCGTAATTGGGTGATTCGGATCCAATTCCTTCATCTTTTTTACCATGCGTTCAAGATAGCGATATCCGTCTTCGGGGGTCTTCGGTCTCATCCAATATTGATTTTCATTGGAAATATCCCAAGCAATAATTGTATCGGAGTTTTTATATTTCGGAAAGAGTAACTCCAATTGTCTAAATGCTTCCGTAAAGACCGTTTCATCGGTGTAAATATCCCGAATCTTTCCTTGAAAACGCTTTCTCGGAGGCATGAAAATCGTTTGATAGTGTCCCGATTCTTGATTTTTACCCGTCTCCTCTTTCGGTAAAAACCATTGCGGAAACCAATCTTGTCCGCTCATATGGCCAATGAAAAGAGTCGGATTTAATTTTACGTTATATTTTGAAGCAAGGGCATGAAAGATCTCGAATTTATCCAAAAATTTTTCATCTAATTTCCCGATCTCAGGGCTGAAATCGTCCCACATAATAAAAAATCGGATGCAATTAATCCCAAGTGCATTCATGATTTGGAATTCGTTTTCGATTTTTTGGGGTTCAAATCGTTTCCAGAAATAGACTGCGGAATCCCGAGGCCAATAATTTACTCCAACGGGAAAAAACCGTTCATTATTGATTCTATACCCTTTCTCATCTATCGTAACCGGCATAATCGAATTCAGAAATCGTTCATTCTTTAATAACTCTTTTACTCCTTGATTATTACGCTTCCTTGCTTTTCCGGTTAATTATAGAGACACTCTCGAGATCTGTGTGCAATTCATTTGAAAGTGTCCTAAAAAAAAAGAATCGATAAAAAAAGTTGGACTATTTCGAACCTATGAAACCACCCCATTTTTTTAAATAATTCTTACCTT
>CAZUTM010000228.1:0-6550 GCA_964623665.1 uncultured archaeon | reverse complement strand
AATTTATTGACTTTTTGCTGAATTTCCGCAATCTCGCTCACTTGTGTTGAAGCCCCTTTGGAGATTTGTTGTTGTGAGCTCGCGATGTTTTCGCTACTTGAAGAAACCTCTTCAGAACTTGAAGATAATTCTTCTGCAGCGGAAGCAAGCTGCGCAGCAAGGTCCCGATTATTTTTCACCATTTTCACTAAAGTATCTTGCATATTTCGAAGACCATTCGCTAAGACACCTAATTCTGATTCGGATCGATACTCAAGTGAACCGCTAAGATCATTATTCGAGATATTATCCACAAAAGTCTTCATTTTATAAATTCCTTTAACGATATTATTCGAAATGAAATAAACCAAGATTATTGTTATCGAAAGCACCGCAATGAATATCGGAACGGTTGACATCGCAATTTTTGATTGCTCCGCTCGGATTTCTTCGATATCTGCAGTAGTTAAAATAGTGTAATTAATCCAATTTCCTCCAATCTGCGAAACGTAAGCACGATATTCTTTTCCATTTACTTTAAAAGAATAGAATGTATTCTCAATATCCTTCAATTCGGACGAAATATTCTTTCCGGTCAATTCGTTTGTCCAATTCATCGTGGTACCTATCAAGTTCAAATCAAAATGGTTAATAATCGTGTTGTTATTCTGATTGTCGATTAAAAATACGAACCCTTTTTGGCCTATCTTAATCTTTTGCAATTCTTTCAACGTTGCGTTGACAATCCGGCCTTTTTCCGTTTTCACTGCCAAATCGATGTCTACAAAGTAATTTCCTGTTCCGATTACCCATCCATAGGGTGCAAAATGTTTCGCATAAGTTCGCTTTGGCTCTTGTTTTTGTGTAACCGGGTGTGTGAACCAATATTCGTAATACCCGTCTCCCGTACCGTTAGTTCTTCGCTTGGCGGCTTCTAATAGCTCGCGGAAGAAATACACACCTCTTGCATCCGTAACATTCCAATAATGCTTGCCCGGACCTACGGCTTGATTAGAAATGGTTGTACCATTTTCATGTGTAATGAAAATATATTGGGCACCATCAGCTCCGTATTTAATCTCAAGGGTGATGTTTATCATCATTTCAACTGCGGTCTCGTTGGTAATATTGCCCGCCATCATTCTATCATAAATACTTATCACAGATTCATAATAAGAATCTACTTGTTCCTTGATTGTTCTATCAAAATTAGATTTCATTATTTGATATTGGTTTTCCAAACTGTTTTCCGTATTATTAAGTATCGCATTGGATAAAATTCCGTTCGATATAATATTTTCATCTGTTTTTGAATTAAACGTGTTGAGATTTTGAGAATATAGATTATAGAACATTGCACCAAGACCAAACGCAAAAAGAATATTGATAAGAACAATCAATTGAAACTTAATGCTCGAAAAGGTGGTTGATTGCTTCATGGTATAGAAATAGATCATAATTTGGCTTATTACAATTTTTATTGGAATTTTTTCAACCTTTTTGGAACAAAAATTTTTCAAAAAAACAAAATTGTATAAATAAAATTGTCTTATTAAAAAATATAAAGGCTTAGATAGTTTATCTTCGTATATTTTATTACTTCCCTCAAATAGGTGTAAGTTATATGAAGTGAACCATCTAGGCCTTCAATAATTGCGGGATATGAAAATTCGGACTTTTTGCTTAAGTCATTTTCAAGATCGCGAAAGAGATGCCAACTGTGTCCTTTATCGGTAGATCTGAAGAGACTCAATCGATAGCGACCATCCCTTTGAGGATTACAGACCAAAAATAGATCACCATTTTTTGTTTTTACTAAATCAACACCGGAATCTGGGTTTTCGATATTTGCGGGATTTTTTTGAATCGCAGTCCACGAATAGCCATAATCTGAAGAATATGAGAATGCAATAAACGGTCCGATTGAACAGCCCGAGGTTGCACGCATATAGCAAATCAATTTCCCAGGTTCAATCTCCGCGAGAGAGCCTTGAATGACGCCCCCATCAATGAAATTGGCCGGCTCTATTATCTTGCATTCTTGAGATCCTTTTGCGAATTCTTCTTTATAAATTCGATACATCATTGTCTTGGCTTGCCCAACTTCGGACATAATAGGAAGCAGAACGTCCCCATTAGATAAAACGATGGGTTTATTACGAACCATCCATCCGATCATATCGCGAATGACTCGGGGTTTCGTCCATGATAATCCGCCATCATCTGAATGTTTAATTTTTAAGATGCAAGCCGACCATCCGGATTTATCGCCCGCACCCCGCATCGTAGCCCAGAAAAGCCATAATCGATCGCTATTAGGATCCGCAAAGATAACGGGGTTGCCTTCGCTTGTTTCTTCGGTTTCTCCCTCTTCCATATCTTCTGAAAACGGATTTTCCGAGGTGATTCCTTCTTTTTCTATCAGTACCGGTTTCGACCATTCTTGCTCATGCTTTTTCTTTTTGCTCATATAAATCTTGACATCCGCGGCTTTCTCTTTTGTTCCGGAATACCAAACACAATACAACGTGCCATGTCTATCTTCAGTAATGGTAGAGCCGTGAGAAGAACCGCCGAGTCCTTTCCGCTCGAAAAGTTCTACGGATTCAATCATAAAAAAATTTATCTTGATAAGAACAAAAACCATGCGTTTAATCAATTTTCAAAAAATTTTCTGAAAAAAGGGAGCGCAAATCAAGAATCCAGGTAAAAATGCGCTTAAAGAAGGCTTGAACTCATAGCAAATAATGTAAGCGAATAAAAAAAATATCAATAAGATTAATCCATTCTATGGAGACATCGAAAATTTGGTTAGAAATAAGGGATATAAGATAAAGTATAAGAAATAGGCCAGATATCCCAAATCATTTTCATTGTATACAGCATTTCCGCCAAAGAGTAATAATATAGCAACCATAAATACGATGAAAATTGCGGCCGAAAGATACACGATTTTAAGTTCTTTGTTGTTGAGAACCCAAATAAGAATAATCATTGAAAGAATACCGATGAGAAGAAGTTCCCCACCGCTAAACCATGGGAAAACCGAGGATAAAGGACCTGTTCGCATCGAAAACCCTGTTTTCAAATTTTCATAGCCCAAAAATAGAAGGCCGTAGGAGCCAGTTGCCGAGAATGATGGGAGAGTGAATACCCCATAGTCGATAAAATCAACGGCGAAATGGCAAATCCCTCCCGCCAATATCACAAGCCACATTTGAAAAAAGGTCATGTGCATATTTCCTTTCTTTCCTTCAACAGATGCGTAGCGGAAGATTGCGTAATAGAGAAACGTAAGAAGGAATGCAGCAAGATACCAACCCACAAGCGTGTGGAAAAACATATTCATGAAATGATACACCGGACTTTCCGCGAGATTATCCACAAAGGGATAGATTATTTTGGGAAAATCTGGCCCCACAAAAGAATTTAGCGCAAATATAATAAGGTGTTCATTTTTAAACTTATAATCTGATTTTTCGGTTAGCGTTTTGAGAAAGAGAGCAATTCCGCCACCGATAAGCGCATGAGTAATTGTTGGCATTTGTGTAAAATAGCCTTGCACCAAATTTAAAGAAGATCTAAATAGTTTATAATTTCTGCGAATGAAATTATTTGAAAGATCATGAATTTTGCAAATAGAAGCATGCCAATTTTTGCAGTACTTCGGATTCCGAAAGTTCCGGATACATTTCATTATATTTATTAAACAAAATCAAGTGCGGATTGGCAAAAGCCTCTTTATTTGCGATTGCGTGTTGTAATAGGGTTCTGAAGGCGGGATCAAACCATATTCCAAAGGCGCCGCCGCTATGCTCTTCTTTTGCCCGAATATGATATTTATCGCGTAACATTAAGTTGGTTTCCACAATGACGGTTGCCAGTATATTTAGAGTATCTTTTCGTTTGTATGCTAACATTTCAATAGGCACCGGAATTCGAGAATGAAGCAATAACCCTTTTCCTTTTCTGAAATTGAGATGGCCATATGCGATGGTAATTTCTTCGAACCCGTATTTTTTTAGGATGGCATTTACATCTTCCATAATACGGCTGAGCTGGGATGGCGGAGCAAGTATATCTTCAAAGCCGGGAAATTTTACGATAGCCAAATCCGATGTTGCGTTTTCGGCTAATAGCGCTTGATTGGTTCGTTCTTCTAAATATTCACGAAAATCCGAGTCGTTAACAGCCCGAACTTCAATATCTCCTATATTATTCTTGTGTACCATGATATTGGTGAATTGATCAACTTCGATTTGGGTGCCTCGAATGAGTACAGCCCAATTAACCTTGTTCCTTTCGGATAACGCACCTAATTTACCCAAAAGCCCATTTTTGCTCATAACATATTCCGAATTAAGCGGAAAAATGTTTTTATCCTGAATTTCTTGTAATTTATTGAATGCTGAAGGGATTTCGGTTCCAATAATGACTTTATTTTGTAGATTCGATGGCTGGGGATAGAGTGCGAAGGTTGCTTTCAAGACAACTCCGAAATATCCGTTTTTTCCGATAATTTTTTCGACCCATTCCGGATGCTTTTCGTTGTTGATTTCCCGAATTTCGCCGTTCGGAGTCATGATTGTCATTTTTTTAATCCATGATTCACAAGCACCGAGTTTTCCCGAAGTTACCCCGCTTGCATTGCTTCCGATCATTCCTCCCACCCTTACCGGTAATTTAAAGGCACTGCTCGGCTGGATCGGAAAGATAAACATATTATTCGAGTATTTCGGCACATATTTAATTAGGTCCGAAATTAGCACATCTTGCGACGCAGTGAGTTCCGCTTGCGCAAAATCGGGTTGGATTAAAGGCTCTTTAAAATGAACAGAATCCATATCTATGATTGCGGCAAAGTTTGCATAGCCCGCAGACAAGCCCGTTTTTCCGGAAGCGAATGTAACGGGTATGTTAAAGACACATCCGGTTTTCACGATGGTTTGTAGTTGTTCAATTGTTTTCGGTCGAAAGTAATATTTTGCGGGGAGATATAATTCGGAGCAGTCTTTAGCGCTATATGTATATATTCGATTCTCTTTAGCGAAAAGGAATCCCGAATCGATAATTTTTCTTCTTTCGACTTCGGGCTTATTCTTAATTTCTTGAAACCCGAATGTTTTCAGTTGTGTTTCGAAAGCTTCAAAGTTGAAATCTTTTACGATTGATTCGAGGATCTCTTGTTGCATGAATTTTCAAGTAGAAAAAGGGTAAAAAAACATATAAAGTTCGGGTTTTTATTGCAAAGGCTCCAATTCAAAGGGCTATTCCGTGATCTCGGATAATTCCCGATAAATGGGGGTTTTACTAATCGTTTCATATAGTTCTTCTGCAATTTTGAATGATTTCTCGTATATTTTGACTGCTTCGGGGTTTGGATTCCAGAATTTATTGATATGAGCGATATTTTCCGCCGCAACGGCAAGATCTTTATATTCACCCGCTCCGTATGCGGCCAAAATAGCGGCACCGACCGCGGTCGATTCTTCCATCTCACCCCGACCGCATTTAATGCCTAATACATCCGCCATGATTTGATTCCACAATTCTGAGCGTGATCCTCCGCCGGTAATCCGCATTTCTCCGATTTGTACGCCCAATTGTTGAAACACTTTCACACTTTTCTTAACTTCATAACACACGCCTTCCATTATTGCACGATAGATATCAGCAGTGGTATGGCCAAGCGCGAGGCCAAACATTATTCCTCTTGCGTATGGATTCCAATGCGGGGCGCCAGCACCGACGAAATGAGGCACCAAAATGAGTCCTTTTGCACCGATCTTTGAATTCTTGGCTTTTTCGGTCATTAAATCATAGGGATCGATGTTCGATTGTTTTGCGCTTTGGCACTCTTGAATGGCAAAATTATCCCGAGCCCAGCGCAGCACCGAGCCCGTGGTGAATATACTCGCTTCTTGAACGTATTTTCCGGGTACAGCCGCACATGAACATAATACTCTGCGTTCGGGATCGAATTTAGGTTCATCCAAATATGCGAGAATGAACGACCCGGTTCCGGTTGTGCATTTAATTCTTCCGGGTTTAACCACACCAACCCCCAATGCTGCACATTGTTGATCTCCCGCACCCGCTATTACTTTTGTTGACTTGGCAAGTCCGCTGTCTTCCGAAATTACATTTCCGATAACTTTACCCGAGGGGACCGCTTCGGGCATTTTATCGATATCCAAGCCCATTCCGCCAGCCAATTCTTCGGACCATTTGAGTTTTCGAATATCAAAGAGCATCGTTCGGGAAGCATTGCTGTGATCCGTAGCGAATTTCCCCGTGAGCTTGAAAAGGATATAATCTGCAACAAGAAGGAATTTATGGGCGTTTCGGTAGATCTCCGGCTTGTTTTCTTTAATCCACATGATTTTCGATGAAGAGAAATACGGATCCGTGGTCAAACCAGTGGTATTATAGACCTTCTCAATCCCTACCTTTTTTCTGATTTGTTCGCATTGGGCTGTGGTTCTTCGATCCTGCCACACAAGCGCGTTGTGCAGCGGTTTTCCATTAATATCAACGGGAACTATAGTTTCTCGCTGATTGGTAATCGAAA
>CAZUTM010000227.1:0-6609 GCA_964623665.1 uncultured archaeon | reverse complement strand
AAGGCGCTTGCCATGTTAAGTCGCCCGATGGAAAACCATACAAAGGCTGTTATTATCGCAGGTTGGATAAAAAAGATCCAAGTCGGTTGGAATTCGTTTGAAAAAAGCGTAAGTCTATTAAAAAACAATTATAAAACAGCCGGATCGGGCAATTTATAATCTCTAATTTTCGGTTTTTTTAAATTTATTCATTTCATTGTGGTTTACGCTGCAAGTTTTGCATTTACTTGATTTGATTCTCCATATCTTCCAAGGTTTTATTGTATTTCTTACTCCATTTTTCGATTGCTATCGGGTCATATTTTTTTGGAATCGCATGAGTTATTTTCTTAACGTTTTTCATCGCATCAACATTCAACTTTAAGGAAAGAAGCAAATCTACCCGTATGATTCCCCGTGCAATTCTCGAAAGTAAATCCATAAAAGGGATTTCCACCTCACCGCCTCCGCCCACGGCACGTTCCATATCGCTCGCAGTAATAAGTTGTTTTTCGAATAAGAAATCTACCTCGCTTGGTTTTGCAGCAAGCATGAAATTTTTCAAATAATCGATGCTTGCCATCTTTCCTCCGAAACTGATAAAATACGGGACTTGATATTTCTCCCATAAAAATTGAATCGGATATCGGGGAATTTGTTTATTTTCTGATTCTTTTTCTGAATCATATTCAACAATTGCTTCTGCCAAGGATTTTCCCGCCCGCATTGCGAGCTCAATCCCGGAACCCATCATCGGCATGGTCATGAATGCGCTGTCGCCAACGCAAGCATAATTATCCAAAACGATCTGATGCGGTGAATGAGAAATCGGAATTTGTACTATGAATCCGCCATGCTTCAGTTCTGTGCCCAATGTTGGTTGAATTTTTCTCATTTTTTCTATGCTATCGTTGATTTTTTCTTGTGTTAAAGGAACTATCGATCCGAAAAGAATATCTGCAAGCCCATACTCATATCTAAACCACGCGATCCCGTTGATATCATTAAATTTGAAATAGACGTTAAACCTTGTCTCTTTAGGAATTTCTCCGTTCACGTTGAAATATGCTCTGTACGTATAGAAAACTCGCCCCTTTTTAATTTCATGGGGGATTTTAAGGGCTTTGGATAAGAGAGGTTTCAAGGGGCTGTTCAAACCCGAAGCATCGATTACAAGATCACTTGAATATGTTTCTTTGGTCGTTTTTATGCCCGTTATAATCGTATTTTGAATAATCGGTTCGATCACCTCTTCTTCAAAATGAAAAACAACCCCCGATTCTTTGGCTTTTTTTATTAATACGCGGTATAAATCTTTTCGATGTATTGCAATTTCTCTTCTCGATTCCGGAAGATTTAATTCAATAGTGGATTTTAAATTCGGAGAATAAAAGCGAACACAATCTTTCGGATGAATATGAATAGTATCCAAAGAAATACCCAACTCATCAAATATTGATTTAAATACATCATCGTGCCAAGGATATCCCAACTCTTCCTCTTTCTGCTTTTCGATGATGATAACATCATATTTATGTTTTGCCAAAATCATCGCGGCTATGATTCCGCCGTGACCCGCACCCACAATTAAGATTCGCGCCATATATCTGTTTCGATTTTAATATATATAAACTATTTTTTTTCCGTTTTCGGAAAAATTTTGTAAATCGCAACCTTTTATGGTCATAGTGCATTTTTTTACTCATGATTGTCTCAGCATCAATTCTCAATGCTGATTTCGCCAGACTCGGAAAAGAAATCCAGACCGTAGATCAAGCAGGCGCAGACTGGATCCACCTCGACGTCATGGATGGAAATTTTGTACCGAACTTGACTTTCGGTGCTCCTATTATCCAATCAATCCGGAAATGCACAAGCAAGGTATTCGATGTGCATTTGATGATCAACAAACCAGAACGATATATCAAAGATTTTATTGCAGCCGGCGCAGATTTTATTACAATACATCCCGAATCGACCGAGAATATTAATGAAATTTTTAAACAATTAAAAGAAGAAAGGATCAAAATCGGGCTTTCTCTAAAACCGAATACCACGGTTGAATCTATAATCCCTTATCTTGATAAGATTGATATGGTGTTGGTGATGGCGGTAGAACCGGGCTTTGGCGGACAAAAATTTCAAGATTGTTCCATCAAAAAACTCCGAGAACTCAAAAAACTCAAAGATTCAAATCCTGCATATCGCTTTTTGATCTCCGTGGATGGGGGCATCAACAACGAAACATCGGTGCGCATTCGGGCTCTCGGGTTGGTTGATGTCTTGGTGGCCGGAACGTTTATCTTCAAATCGGAAGACTACAAAATCCCTATCAAGATCATGAAGGGTGAAAAGCTCGTTTAAAATTAAAAACAAAAAAATCAGAGTTTGGTTTTGAGCAACGGTTGTGAGTCATATTGCTGAGATCATTTGGTTATTAAAATTGGTGTTCCAAAACAAGAAAAATCAATAGTACAAAGGTGGGGCTCTTGAATAGCGAAATAAAAGGGTATATTTTCGACATCGATGGCACATTGCTCGATTCGACTCCCGCTCATTTGTCTGCATGGAAGCGTGCTTTAGAAGAGGCTAAAATTTCCAGAACCGATTCGGAAATATTATCTCTTTTCGGGAAGCCTACCAAAGTAATTGCAGAAATATTATTAAACCAAGAGGGAGTAGATCTCGCAAAATCGCAAGCTATCGCCCAAAATAAAACAAAAAATTTTGTTGAATCCATTCCTTCTATTCCTCTTTTTCCCGGTGTTCAAGAAATTTTATCATTATTGCATCAAAACGGCTATAAGATCACCTTTGCGAGCGCAAACTATAATTTTATTATCGAAAAAATGATGGAAGTCTTCAACTGGTATCCTATCAGCGCGGGATTTGTCGGAGTTGATGATGTGAAGCATTCAAAGCCCGACCCGGAGATGCTCCACCTCGCTATGAAGAAAATGAACACCACTCCGGAAGATACCGTTATTATAGGCGATTCGGAATACGACATTTTAGCGGGAAAAGCCGCAAATACGATGACCGTGGCAGTATGCACCAAACATCCGCCCGATGTATTTGTTGATTTACATGCAGACATAATCCTTGATGAAATCGGTGATCTTTTAACGTATCTGCCGCTTCACCGAAAGCTAGGCTAAAAGAAAAGTTATTATTCCGCCAAAAAGAATTTAAATTCATGGGAAATGATTTATTTGCGGGATTGGATGTGTCTACTCAATCAACAAAGCTCGTCGTAATCGATTACATCCAAAAGAAGACCGCATTTTTAACATCCGTTAATTATGATAAGGATCTTCCAAAATATAATACCGTTAACGGAACCAGAAAAACCGATGAATTCGGAGTTTCGGAATCGGATCCGAACATGTGGATCGATGCTTTAGAAATGGTTTTCGAGAGATTGAAAAATGCTCCCGTATCAATCGGAGATATCAAAGCAATTTCGGTGTCCGGGCAACAGCACGGCTTGGTCACCATTACAAAAGATGGGATATTATCGCGACCTTATTCTAAATTGTGGAACGATTTCTCAACGGGTGAAGAATGTCAAATATTAACCGATAAAATCGGTGGGCCCAAAGAAATGATAAAACGGATCGGTAACACCCAAAGAACAGGCTATACGGCCCCAAAAATATTTCATATGGTGCGACACGAGCCGGAAAATTATAAAAAAACAGCGAAAATCTTCTTGGTTCATAATTATATCAACTGGTGGTTGACCGGCGGAAAAGACGGCGGAGTCGCGGCAATGGAGCCCGGAGATGTCTCAGGATCAGCGCTTTGGGATCCCGTGAGTCGAGACTGGAATCTTGAAGTCATTAATGCAATTGCACCCGATCTAAAAGAAAAATTGCCCCCGGTTTTGCCCTCACGGCAACCGATCGGTAAGATTTCAAAATATTTAACAGAAAAATACGGATTTTCAAAAGACTGTCTGATTGCATCGGGTTCTGGAGATAATATGATGGGCGCTATCGGCACGGGTAATTATCGCGAAGGCGTCGTTACAGTGTCATTAGGCACAAGCGGAACGGCATATACGTTTATGAAAAAACCATTTGTTGATCCCGACGGGGAAATCGCCGCATTCTGTGATGCCACTGGATATTATCTCCCATTACTGTGCATCTCAAATTTGGCAAATGGGTATGAAGCGATTCTCAAGCAATACCACCTAACACATAAAGACTTTGAAGAAATTATTTCAAAAACAAAGCCAGGAAATCAAGGAAAGTTGCTAATGCCATGGTACATGGGAGAACGAACCCCCGATTTACCGGATGCCTCTCCGATTTATTTCGGATTCGAACTTCATGATTTCACAAAAGAAAACCTTTGTCGCGCCGTATTAGAAGGTCATGTTCTCAACTTATATGAAGGATTTCGTAAATTACCGGTAAAACCCAAAGAAATCCGATTAACCGGAGGAATTTCTCGCTCCAAAGTATGGCGAGAAACCATCGCAAACATTTTCGATTGTGAAGTGATTCCTGTAAGCGGAGAAGGCGCTGCGATGGGCGCCGCATTGCATGCCGCGTGGACCTATTATAAAGACACCCCGATCGAAGAAATCGCTGATAAATTCATTGTTCTTGAAGAATCCGAACGTATAAAACCGAATGAAGACCTTAAAGCGATTTATACCATTCTCAAACAAGAATATATTGCAATTTCCAAGCGAATTCGTGGATTACAAGCAGAAGATCCCTTCAAATTAAGAAAGATGCTATTATAATCAAGAACTCTTCAAATGCTTTTTTCTATAATTCTTCTTTGTTGTTAAACATAAAAAAATCCCTCGGACAATGGCATTTCCATCGAATATCCACGTTTTAAACGGAACTTGGATAATATTATCTACCTAATATCTTTTTTCGAGTTTTAAATTCATGTTCATAGGGCTCGCACCCAACATCCTTTAAAAAATAATCTATCATACCATCGATCTATTCGAAATAAAAACCGAAAATTAAAAAACAAAAAGATCAGAATCGTTTGTTCTATTCTAATCCGAGCAATGCGCGCATCGCGGGATATTGCTCCGCTGCCGCCTCTTTACTGATCGTTTCCGCATAGTTTTGAATAATACCGACCATCAAAAGCAATCCGGTCCCGGAACTCAACGCACCCAAGAAATCCGCTCCGAACGACAACAATGCGATGATACCACCACATAAAATCGTAAGCGTCGGTATATACTGCTCTAAAATCTTTTCGATCACGGAATCCGATTTTCTGAAGCCTTTGATTTGCATCTTCGAATCCACAATCTGACCGGCAATTTCTTGCGGCCCCAACCCGGAAACCTCCACCCAGACTTGCCCGAGTTTAATACAAAGGAACAAGAAGATAATTAAATACACAATACCGTGTACCCACGGGTTTCCTTCGACTTCTCCTTTTATCAACATGGACAATCCTTGAGGCGGAGTTAAATAATAAATGATGCCCCCGGTAGGCTTGAGATACGACGTCCCTTCTGTTTGTTCAAATGTTCCGATGAGATCCAGCCATGCTTTCCACTCGGGATTGTTAATTCTTGTGGATGCGGTCGGACCCGCAATAATTTGCCCGAAGAACAGAAAGTTCGCATACAACGCTTGGGCTAAAATAACCGGAATATTGGATACGTAAAGTAACTTCATCGGATACTTCCCTTTGAACCCTCGATATTGCGTATATTGCAAAGGAATCTCGACTCTCATCGTTTCGATATATATTGCCACCAAAAAGATAAGAATTGTGGTTAAAAGACCCAAAAAGTCCGGCGCACCAGCATCTCGGATGAATAAATCCCACACCGTCATCGTTTTTTCGGTATGCGCGTGCTTGATCTCGGGATTGAATAGCACTTGGAAAAACGCTACAATAATTCCCCTCGAAAGCCCATCCGCTTTTTCGGTCTGAATCGGAACGTTGCTAAACGAGTTCCAAAAGATTTGCCCTGCAACACCAGCAGCAATGAACAGCGAAATACCCGAGCCGAGCCCCCACCCTTTTTGCAGAATCTCATCTAAAAGGATGATGATAATACCCGCAAATAATAATTGCACGAAGATTAATATTTTATCAACCGTCGCAATTTGTTCAGGAGAACCGAACGCCCCTCCATAGATATATGCTATGATTTGGAAAATTGTGAGAAAAATTCCCATAACTTTCTGAGATCCGGTGAACAAACTTCTATCATGAGGATCGTTCATGTTCATTTCGATAAGCTTTGCACCTTGGAGCAACTGCATAATCAAACCCGCCGTAACGATCGGACCAATTCCGAGTTCGGTCAAGGTTCCCCTTTGACTTGCAAGGATTACCCGAAGCCAATAAAAATAATCGGTAGATTCCTCAATTTTGATACCATAAATGGGGATGTTGCTCATCACTAAAAACACGATTAAGACAACAAAGGTCCAAATCATTTTATCTCGAAACGAGATTTCCCGATCGGGTTGTTTGATTTCCGGAGTTAAACGAATAAAAGCCCCAAAGAAATTTAAAAATCGACCAGCCATATGTAATCACATTTCTATTTCTGAAAGAGAATGAGCAAAAAAATGCCGAATTCTTAAAGAATCTTTTTTTTAAAGGGTTGTACCAATCTCGCGT
>CAZUTM010000226.1:0-6616 GCA_964623665.1 uncultured archaeon | reverse complement strand
GACCCGGTCTTCGGTGAAAGGTTTACAGACCTCGCCCCATGTTTGCTCATGGGCCTCTTGGTGATACTGAAACCAAATGCCGTTCGGATTATATTGAAGGGCCCGTTCGTATTGCATGAAGAGATTCTTCCAATATTCTACATTAATATCCGTGCACACTCCGCCCCGCTCGACATCGTTGGGATCGGTGCTCCATAATTCGGGCCTGCACGTATGAAATGAGCGATTCAAATCCCGCATCGTCCACTCGAATGCAATTACTCCTTGTTTGTCAATGGCCGGAAGGTGTACGGAATTTGGTCTCATCGGAAAAGAACCCCATGGCATTCCGAAATCAGTAATCGAATCGCAACCAATTTGACAGTAGCAATGGCCGAACATCCCCAAAAACCCTTCCAAACGAAGTGCCTCCATCATATTGGTTGTTCGGATGCCTTGGCCCGCTATTTTGATGTTCGCAAACGGTAAATACTTTTGAATTTCTTCTTTTTGCGCTCGAATCATCTTTCGATAATCCTCAACGCTCAATTGATTGGCCAATTCTCTCTCTTTGGTGTGATGAAAGCCCGGAATGTCGAACCGAATCATCATCGCTATTTCATCGCCATATTTTTCATGGAATTCAGTGAACATCTCGATCTCGCAACGTGCCGATTTCGGTGACACAAGCCACGTGACCGGGATTTTGTGTTTATGACAGATCTCACCGATATTGCGAATTCCTCCGCTTGGACACCCGAATCCCCATACCGCATCCACATAATAGGCTTGTGCAAAAAATGTGAAATTGATTTTTTGTTCCATAAATTCTTTCGTTTAGTATTGAAAAAAAACCTTTTTGATTGAGAACGATTTTGTATTTGAATTGTGATTTTAAGTTAAGGAAAAAATTGGTATCGTTATGGCCAAACCCGGAATGATCTATGTTCCTCTTGTGTTCCTTGCGCATATTATTCCCGAGATCTTTAATACGGGATTCCCGCTTTTCTACTATTTTGTATTTCTGCTAATCGGGTATTTCTTCATCCTCGATAAACAGATCCTGGAAAGTATTGAAAGGCATCGATATATTTCGCTCATCATCGGACTCTGCTCATTGTTAACCTCAAAATTCTTTTCTGGCCGGAGGTTGGTCGATGAAAGGATAACCTTTTCTTTTCCATTTTGGATTTTTCGACGGAACATGGTACATACATGAAAAAAAAGACTGAAAAAAAGTTTCAGTGAACTAAATTATCCACATTCAGATTAGCACGTGGATATTCTGCGTGATTGCCCATTTCCCGTGCTTTTTTTATGTGTGGTATTAGCCATAGTAGGGTTTGCATTGAAAAAATAACAAGATCAGCAGTTATTTGTACACTCTTTTTCCGGTTTCCGCTGATTTATACGCCAAAACAGCAACTTCAAGAGCATCTCTTCCTTCTTTTCCGGTGAGCATCGGTTTTTTGTCTTGGATTATCGAATTAACGAAATCTTGAAGCATGAGGAGATCCATATTTGACCCGAAATAGCCTAATTCCGGATGTGTGAGTTTGTTGGAATGCATGCGAATCGATTGCTTGAACATATCCATCATCAATGTCTTTTCGGTGCCGTAGATCGTCAGCGTGACATCGCCCCAAGTTTCGAAATTATAGGGCCGACTCCATGATGGATCAATAGTGGCTTTAACTCCGGTATTGAACTCCAAGGAGACCATGCCCGCATCATCGATATTCACCTTTTCATGGAATAAATTTGCTTGTACCGCATATACCGATTTAAGTTCGGCTTTAAGGAACCAGAAATACAGATCCGCTAAGTGGGTGATATGATCCATTAATGCGCCGCCTCCGGACAGTTCCCGTTGGCTGAACCATTTTGTGGATCCGTTGTGGGGCGGCATCTGCCCATGATTCGAGCCCGATAAAGCAATGATGGATCCGAAGGAGCCAGAATCAATTTCCTTTTTGATAAATTGAGATGTGGGGTGGTAGCGGCACGGATATATTTGAATGAGAAATTTTCCCGCTTTATTTGCTGCAGCAATCATTGAGTCCGCATCCTTCAAGGTTGTAGCGATCGGCTTTTCCACAATGACATGTTTTCCTTGTTCCAACGCATTGATCGCGATGGTTGCATGTTTGACGGTTTCTGATGTAATAATTATCGCATCGAGATCTTTGCTTTTGCACATTTCTTCATACGTTTGATAGACTTTAACGCCATAATTTGCAAGTGCGGGCATATTTTCGTGATTTTCATCAGCGATAGCCGCGAACTCTGCTTGCGGAATTTGTTTTAAGCATTCGATATACGATTGTGAATGCATATGAGCAATTCCTGCAATTCCAATTCGTAATTTTTTATTGCTACGGCTGCGTGGATGTTCGCTTTGCATCATTTAAGCACCTCCTTTAACAACACTGGTTCTCCGCGGTTAGCCGAAAGTTCTGCGGCGATGGAGATTGCTACCGCTTCTTTTCCGACTTTTCCGCCCACGATGGGTTCGGTATTATTCAAAATGCAATTAAAGAACGCATCCATTTCAGCGAAATATCCATCTTCCACCATCGGATCGGCAATTATAGAATCGGAATTTGTGTATGCATGAATCGGAAGCATCTCGCCGCCTTGAAATTGGATAATTCCGTTTGTTCCGATGAATTCGGTTTCGGTGGTAAACGGAAACTTTGCGGTTCCGAGCCAACTTGCTTCGCAATATCCGATTTTTCCATTCGGAAACGAAAGGGTGATGAAAGCAAGCCCATAAACCGATTTCCCTTCTACATTGATTTTCTGGGCTTCGCAATAGATCTTTTCGGGTAATTCACCAAAAGCGTAGGCAGCAAAATCCAAATCATGAATTGCCAAGTCCAACATAACGCCTCCGGAAAGGGATTGATCAAAGAACCACGATGCCCATCCTGGTTTTCCCGAAATTCGACGGAGTCTTGAATATTTTAATTCTCCAAATTTCGGTTTGTTTTTAATCATCGAGACTGCTTGAACGTATGAAGGCCAAAATCTGAGTACATGTCCCAAGAACAATTTTACTTTTGCCGCCGAACATGCATCAATTATTGTTTGGCAATCCTCCACAGTTCGCGCCATCGGTTTTTCGAGAAAAATGTGTTTTCCTTTGGTTGCGGCATAGACCGCGATTTCTTTATGTGTAAATGTGGGAGTGGCAATCGCCACTGCATCTATTTCCGGATCCTCAATAAGGAGTTTCCAATCTTCATAGAATTTCACCCCGGCTGGTATTTTTTCTTTATCTTGAGGAACCGAATAAATTGCGCAAAGTTGGGCTTTCGGATTGTTCATGATGTTGGGTAAATGGGTTTTTGCGATAAAACCAAAGCCCAAAAGTCCAACTTTAATCTTCTTTTGCGGATCCATATCTTGTATTCCACAAGGAAAAAATAAAAACGTTTTGGACTCGCGAAAAAATCTCGAAACTCCGAGATCCTGTTTGATCAACGCAAAATCAAAAACATATTGATAGCCCAATTGTTGTGGTAATTACGGGAACTCATTATTCCTTTAATTGCCTATTAGTTAAGTGATAAAACCGGTGCGTGGTTATAAGCCATGTGTTTGCACCGAAACGATTAACCAAACGAGGAATATAATTGTGATCGCGCATTTTAAAGCGATTCCCATAATGGATCCGAAAAATCCCTTTCTATTTAATTTCAATTTATCGATGATCAGATACTCTATTTGATTTTTTTGATTTTCTATGAATATTATTTTTTCGATTTGACTGATCGAAGCACCTTGCCGTTTGTATTCATAGAAAAAGTAGTTCGAGTCTGATCCATTAAATTGATACAATTTGACTGCATCATTACCCATTTTTTTCAATGTAGAGAGATATAACTCATTTTTCTTCAAAGTTATTTTAAATTGAAAGCCCATCATGTAGACCCGGGTGTTTGTTAGCATCCCTTTGGCTGGCCTGTAATATCCGCAATACTTTTTCAATGGATTCTTCTTTTTTTCGTTGTTGATTGTCGTTTGATTATTGGTTCCTTGCTGCAATTTGTGTTCAGCTTCTGTTTTTTTAATTAATTCAAGCGCGGTATAAATGGTATCGCCGTATTTTGTCTGATGGAGGGGGGATTGTTTAAGTTTGCGCGTCGATAAATTTTTGATTTCATGTTTTTGTGTTAATTTGAATTCGGTGGTTATGGCGGGTGTTATTAGAGATTCGGTGATTCCCAACATTCTTTGGATGATGAGATTGTGTATTCGGATGGTTCCGTGATTTGCAAAGATTTCATCAACATTGGATAGGGTGACGATTGAAATATTTAGTTCTTTTATGATGGAAAGGGCGGACATAAAGCCGCTTGTGGCACCGTTGTGTGAAATTATTGTGAAATCCCCGATTTTTTCAAGAAAAAATGCGCATCCCATTGCTTCCATCCTGGGATCCAATTGAAACCATGGTCGAATCATCATTTCAACGGTTTCCGGTTTTAGAATCCTTTTTCCTTGATACTCACCTCCGTTCAAAATACATTGGCCCAAAATGCTTAAATCTCCGATTGTGGAATATCCATTACCCGCTGGGATGATTCCGGTTTGCATGGGTTTTACGGGTTTGAATTTCCCTTTAAGTGCGTTATCCAAATAGCCTTGTGCAATTCTCGGCCCGAGATCGGGGTTTGGCAGAAAATCCGTACTGCGCATTCCCAGAATATCGAGGATAAATTTTTTGCAATACTCTCTATAACTCATTCCCGATAAAACTTCAATTATTAATCCCACAAGCCCCATTCCGAGGTTTGAGTAGGCGTATTTTGTGCCCGGCTTGACCTCGGTCAAGATCCCGTATCTATAAAACCATACCAGATGCGGGATCTTCCGATTCCCATAAATATTAATATTAAATCCCGGTCTGAAAAGGTCCGAATACCGCTGAAGTTCGCCTATTCCGGAAGTGTGGGTCAGTAAATGTTTCAAGGTGATTCGCTCCGGCCCATATCTATATTTAATTGGAGGAATTAATGTATGAAGATACTCATTAATATCTTTGTCGAAATCTACTTTTCCTTGTTCATATAATTGACAAATCCCGATTGCGGTGAATAATTTGGTTATAGATGCGATTCGGAAAATGGTGTCTTCATTTACTTGCTTTTGCCTTTGTATATCATAAAATCCCTCATAAATAGGTTTCGAAAGGCCCTCTTTTTGAACAATTTGAATCGCTAACCCGGGAATTTTGAAATTTTTGCATAGATCAGCGAGATTATTCTCAATTTCTTGAATGATGTTTGTTAATTCTCGTTTATTCAGCCCGGTTCTCATTTCATTCTTAAAAACGAGCGCAGAGAATAAAAAGAATTCGTAAGTAAACGGATATTCCGATCACCTTTCAATCTTTTAACCATGTGAAAAATTGTGAAAGCTATTAAAAAAATCGAAGATTTACGATAATATGGTGCTTAATAAATATCGATATTTATTACCGCGATTTACCGATGGACCGGTTAATTGGCTTATCAAACACAATGTTCGTCCGAATGCGATAACGGTCTATGGATTTTTGATTACCATGATTGCGGCGATTACCATGGCCTTCCCTGAATATTTTTTATATAACGATTATTTGGCATGGATTCCCGGTTTGTTATTTTTTATATCTGGGTATTTTGATGTATTGGATGGAGCAGTCGCTCGAAAGACGGGGCAAGTGAGCAAGTTCGGAGGCTTTTTCGATTCCACGCTCGATCGACTCTCGGATGCAATCGTTATACTCGGGTTGATTTACAGTAATCTCATTTTTCCATGGAATAAATTGATTAATGAACTCCTCGGATTTATTGCACTCATCACGATTATTATGATTTCATATACCCGTTCCCGAGCAGAACTCGAAGGCGTTGTCATGAAGGGTATTGGGGTAATGGAGAGAGCGGAACGGATCTTTTTTATCTTGGGGATCTATATCATCGAATATTGGGTTCGCTTCTTTTATATCTATGTATTCAACCTCGAACCCGTGACCTATGTATTTCCCATCCTCTTTGGAATTTTTACTCTTCTTTGCATTCAGACCCTTTGGAAACGAATTTCGTGGACATACAAATGGCTGGAAAACAAGATTCCGGATTCTGTTAAAGAAGAATTGCGAAACCCGAAACCCAAAGTTGATTCAAATTCCGCGAAGGAAACGAATTCAAAAAATTCATAAATAAAGTTTTTTTTTAAAGCATATAGAGTTGAACAATTATGCCGAAAAAAAGGAGAAACAGTGGGCATACCGGCTCATCAAAAGGTCGAGAGGATACCGTGCACTGTCAACACTGCAATCGTCTCGTTCCGCGCAGCAAAGCCAAGCGTGTGACCCGTCGCTTAAAATTCATAGAACCTTCTATTGCCAAGGAACTGAAGAAAAATGGCACCGTTATTTTTGATGATTTCCAAACCGAATGGCTCTGCATCTCGTGTGCGATTCATTCCCACAAGATCAAAATCCGGGCCAAAGATGAGAGACACAACCGAGAGCGCTTATAACATTGAGCACTGGTTAAAAATTAGTTTAAGATACTAAAGATCTACCTTTCCTTTTTTTTGTCTAACCCCCTAGCGGGGGAGCACAAAATAAAGAAGGTTTTTT
>CAZUTM010000225.1:0-6672 GCA_964623665.1 uncultured archaeon | reverse complement strand
TAACCGAATACCCCAAAAGGTCAACTTTATCTCCCATTAAGCATAGTCGACCGGGTATTTCTAATGAAATAGTTTGTTGTGAAGTTTGATTCATATATATTGAATTCTGCACTGAAGCCATAAAAGCCTTTTTATCTTTTTGTTCGTGAATATAAATTAGTTTATGAATTTCAAAGAAGTAATCAAAGCGGTAATCATTGACATTGATGGATGTCTGAGTTCGAAAATTTTCGGGCAACCTCTCGATTTAGAGTCGTTAAGCCAAATTCAAGCCATGAGTAAGAAATATCTGAATGATCCCGCTTATCCGATGCTCATTCTTAATACGGGTCGAGATTTGAATCATACAGAATTGATGGCAAAAATCTTGGATGCTTTTTATTTTTTTATTGTTGAAATGGGTGCGGCAATTGTTTCGGTTAGGGGGGCTCAGCTCCATTACGAGCTGCATTCTTCAATAACTGATCAAGCCATGAAGCAATTCGATTCGCTGCGCGAAAACTTCCTTCAAGCGTTTCCTCAGTACAAAGAATATTTGCAATACGGAAAACGATACATGATTTCCTTTCTGTTTGAAAATCAAGGCGAAATAAAATTGAAATGCGTTCAAGATCTCAAAGATTTCATGCAAAAAAAAGAACTTTCGTTTGTGGTTGATGAAGGGCATAATTTCATTAATATTGTATTTCCGGGAATCAATAAGGGCTCGGGCCTCGATCTTTTATTTAAAGTTAATCCTGAATTGAACCGAACCAATGTTGCGGGCATCGGAGATTCAAGTGGAGATTGGGATTTTCTCAAGGAATGTGCATTCAGCGCATGTCCCGCAAATGCAAGTCTCTTTCTTAAAGAAAAATGCCATTATACAGCAATCAACCAAGAAGCGCAAGGGGTACTCGAAATTTTGCATTTTATCGTAAAAAGAAACAAATTTCTCCTCGAAAAAAAAGCGGAAACCCAGAAAAAGCCCGCTCATCCAATAAAAGCGGTGATCACCGATATCAACGGTACTATAGATTCTGCAATTTATGGAAAACCGCTTGATCTCAATCAAATCCGAAAACTCAGAAACTTAATCGACCAATCCCGAACCGATTCCATTCTACCGAAAATCATTTTTAATACTGGGTGGGATTTGAATTACACACTATTATATGCCCAATTGTTGAATGCAATGAATTGGCATATTATTGAACGGGGCGCGGCATTGGTAATGTTACGAGGCCCTTTTACGGATATTATTCTTGATTCCAGAATAGATGATATAAAAATCCAACAAATTGCTACTTTCCAAGAAGAGTTCACAAAGAAATATCCGAATTTCTATCGTTTTCTTCAAGTCGGTAAAAAGTATATGATATCTTTCCAATTTGAATACGGATCTTATGAATTGGACGAATGTTATAACGCAGTGGAGATGTTAATGAAAGAAATGAATCTAAATTTTGATATTGAAAAAGGCGGTAATTTCATCAACATCAGCGTTTCCGGAATCAATAAAGGCACCGGTGCCGAATTATTGCTTAATAATATAAAAGATTTAGAGTTCCGCAATATTGTCGGAATCGGAGATTCGGAGGGAGATTGGCAGTACATTCAAAAATGCGGTTTTAAGGCTTGTCCATCAAATGCATGCAAATTCTTACGGGATAGATGCGATTATGTTGCTTCAAAGCCGGAAACAGAAGGTGTTTTAGAAATCTTGGAGCGAATCATCCATTGGAATCTGGAAAAAGAGCACTCCAATTGATGAAATATATAATCAAAATAGATTTTGGTGGTTAGGGCCATTCCCAAAGAATATACACGCCAAAATCTGAGCGTGGATAATTTAATTAAGATTAATGTCAATATTGCTATCAATCTTCTTCTTTTTTCAATTTATTTGCCTTAACCAAGCGATTTTCGATATAATCCGATAATGCATGTTGAAATGAGGTTATCTCCGATTGTGAAAAACCGAGTTTCGAAAATACAATTCGATCGATTAATTGTAAATCGTTCTGCTTTATTTCTTCTTTATATGACAAAATGGGTCTATTAAGAATTGAATTAATAGCGGATTTCATCTGTATCGTTTCTTCTGCAGTTATTATTCTCGGATCCAAGAACGGCATTTGCATCAATTCGAAAACTTTAATATCAAGGGCTCCGCCTCCAAAATTCGCCCTACCATATAAGTTAATTCCCAAAACTCGCAGTGAAGAGAGAAAGATCCCTAAAATTTGGTCCGAAAATCCGGCCCAATGGTCTTTAATTTTCAAGAGATGGAAGTTATCAAAAGCTATTAAATTGGATTCTGAAGAAACAACAAACCGAAATGCTGTATTGTATATTTTTTGAATGGCAATCGAGTATCCCGGAAAATCTATCGAATACCACTTCTCTTTAGAATTGAAAGTTTTCAGATTATGAACGCCTATAACTTCTTTCCCACGATCTTTACCCCTTTCAGTTTTAATCTGAGCCGATTCGGCCCATTCTATATATTTTAATGCTAAAGTTCCTTTTAATTCAGATTTTAAGGTTCCACAGTAAAAAATACGTATTTTCTCTAACTCTTTATTCAATTCAAATCTTGGATATTCGATGGATTTCGGCGTTTCAAGCAGCGGCCGTGTGAACTGAGCCTCGATGTCGAATTCATAGCCGTATCCGTTTTTAACTCTTAATATGGTATCATTTTGAGTCTTCAATTTAATTATATTTTGTCTATTAGGGCTATCTTCACCGGAATCTGTCGGTTTCGGGAGAATTTCCAATAAGAAAAATTTATTCGCGCCGGATTTGATTCCGCCTTTTACATAAAAGATATCTTCGAACCTAATTAATTTCGACTTTAAATCATTAGAAATCGAATCCAAATTTAAAATTTTATTGAAAATCAATGGTGCCCGTAATAGAAAATTACCCCATTTCAATCCTTCATATTTTCCGTGAACCGTTCCTAATTCCAATAACCTTTTTTGCTCAATAGACCGGATTCTAAAAGTGGGTGTTTCCAGGGATTGGATCCTCGATGAATACAAATAAGAAATAATCTCTTTAAAGGTGGATTGGCGAAGCAATGATTGGTAATCTTGATGAAGTACCAGAAATTTTGCGGGATGGTCAGACTGATACGCGTCTAATGGTCGGAGAATTGAGATTACGGTATTTATTTCGGCATTTTCAAATGAACGAACTTTAGAATTGTCCAAAATAAGTTCTACATGCATATTTTTCACTATAAATTCCTGAAAGTCCATTCCATAGCCCACATCCAACCATGAATTGCTTGTAATAAAACAATGAATTCCGTTTGGTGTTAAAAGCGGAAAGCACCCATAAAAGAAATAAATAAGATAATCCGATTGTGCATTAATTTCAAAATCGGACTTTTCCAAAATATCACGAAAATATCTTATTTTTAACATCTCGGTAAGCCTTTTTTTATATTCCAACAACCCCGATTCCGATGATACCGCCTTTGATATTATCTTTTCTTGTCGAACATACGGCGGGTTTCCAATAATAAGATTGAACCCTCCGCTGGTCACAACATCACAAAAATTTTTATAAACTGAAAAGCCTTCATTTTGATCCGAATGCAATTCTACATTGCCTACCAGAAATGGGGGTGAATTTTCATGTTTTTGGTGCTTACTTCTGTTGTATTCCGAATTCAAAGCATGGTCGGAGATCATCGCGAGTAACCGATTTTGTTCCCTATGAATTTGTTCCAAATGTTCATTATATCTTGATTTTTTTCTTAAATCCATGATAGTATTACATAATTGAATGATAGAAGCATAATCTTTCCTTGATTTTATCGATTTAGAATTAAATGCAAAAGGTGTATGTAAAAAATCCCCAACGTCGATATTCATATAAGGCAATGCAAGATCTTTTTTCTCATGAGTCCCATTCGGTTCTATGATTGAAAAATATTGCATTAAGATTCGAAAGCGCGCTATTTCTACCGCTAATGGGTTAATATCCACCGCAAACACACAAGTAGAAATAAATGTTCGAATAAAATCGGACTTTTCCATTATTTTATCATTATTATTATTATTATTATTATTATTATAATGATTATACCTTGCAAAAAGAACAACATTTTGATAATAAATATCTGCTAACCGAATTAATTCTACGAGAAAAGATCCGGATCCGCATGAAGGCTCTAAGACTCTCAATTCCAAAAATTTCGAAAAAAGCATGTTAATATCGTTTGCGTCCAATGTATTATGACTATTTTTGAATCTAAGACCATATAAATAATTGGAAACGGCTTCCATCCGCTCTTTATCACTTTGATTGGTCGGTTCCGATAATAAAACCAAAGCTGCATCTAAAGTCAACGATTCTATTGTTGTTAAAAAAGAAAGGAGCGATAATATTATCATAATACGCACTTCGGTGTTTTGCGTATAAACAAAACCAGAAAATTGCTTCTCAGCCAGATTATTACTCATCTCGAATAACACACTTAAAGATCCCGGATCAATCCGATCGACTGCATACGGGATCTTATCAATATTCTCCCCGCTCTGTTCTATATACGAAAAAGTGCACGTTTCAAATATTTTCGTTAATTCCTTGTCAAATACTTTTAAACTAGATACGTTAAATTCTTCTTCTTTTTTGTTAGGCCAAAGGATTCCATCGATCCCAATCGAATTGGCAATTTTAAATTGAACTTTCCGGATGATCCAAGAAATGAGGTTTAAGCGTGTGTCGTCCGAATCGCCGTACCTATAAATTAAATCTATAATCATTCCAATCCCAATGTTCGGATGCAAACGATCATCCATGAGATGTATAGAGAAGCAATCAAAAAAAAGGTAGCGTTAGCTCGCTAAGAAATTGAGCACTTTGAATTTGTTTTCGATCCATTTAACCCATTGCATAATCTTTGGTCCATTTTCTCGCTTTTTCCATGAATTTATCTTCAGCTCGTAAGTATTGCTCACCCGCTTCATGGTTAAGAGGATCACCAGGGTTAAAGAAGGGCATTTGCATATGAATTTGGCCTTTTAATGCTTCAATAATGTTTGTCAACCGCTTTGCCGGTGTCCATCCACTTGCTCCACTCTTCGGATCGACTCTTCCAACCAAATCGGGATTTATTAAATCTAAACCGATGTTGAATTTCCCGGGAGGAATCGTAGAATCGATGTTCGGATGCCATAGTAACGTGTGGCAATATGCATATGGCGGTTGGTACGGATAGTTTGGAGGCATTTTAATTTCGAACACAAATTTTCCGCCTTCATAAGGAGTTCCTTCTTTTCCGCGAATCGTGAGCTTTAAGTGGTCTACAGACATTCCCCAAGGTTCAAGAGTTACATACTCATCATTCTCAAACTCTTTCAGAGCGTCTGCATAATCTACATCTTCTCTCATTGTAATCACCAAAACCAAACGATTTTGAATCTAAGCCATTTCTGAGCAAAAACCAAAACCGCAAGGACTCTATGGTGTAGTTCGCCAAAATGAGTATTAAACTTTTGCTTTGGTAGAAATGCGTGCATTTGGAACCGTTGATCTGAAAACATTTGTACCCACCAAATCATCAAGTTTTTTATAGTTTCTTGGATTTTCGAAATTAGAGTCGAGCGATAAATTAATTATAAATGACCCTGCTTAGTTTAGTCGCTAGAACGCTGGACTGTAGCCTATGGCACGCTCTGAGCCTTGCTATGAAAGAGCGTCGGTAGATATCCAGATGTCGCTGGTTCAACTCCGGCAGCAGGGACCACACTTTTTTTAATTCCAATTTGTTTTCTCTTTGGTTCCCGCTTTGCATTTAATATCCTCTTGGATTTTTGCCCAATCATCAAATGTCCCTTTATACTTAAAAAAATAAATAAAATAGCATTAATTATTCAATGGAGACTCATCAATATATAATGAGTTATGGCCAAACTTAATTGTTTTTAATGAGAAAGGCTCCACACAAAAATATATATATATGCGCCTCCAACTAATATGTCGTTATGACGGCTCAAGATTATTTTCGACAAATAGTCGAGTTTGAGGGTTTAACCTCTGAACAAAGAATCTCCGAGCTGCGTAATCGATCTCCGAATTCAAGGTTCACTTTCCCGATCATTCAAATGTTCTCTCTTGGGGATAAAGACCATTCAGTTGTACTCATTGCAAAGAAAGAACTGATGTCACGGCTTTCTCAAAAAATAAAAGATGAGGAAATGGTGAAATTTACCATCGATCTCTTGAAACTATCAAAAACCGGGCACAAGCGTAGATTGGTTCAATTTTGCGGGTTTTTATTTGGTTCCATGTGTCTTCCTATTTTGGAATATGCCATTTCCGATTCCGAACCCACCGTCCGTGCGGCTGCAATATATGCACTTGAAGATGCATCAACATCCAATTGGAAAGATATTATCATGCAAGCATTAAAGGATCCAGATACGATGGTCAAATTCTCGGCACTCAACTTCATAAGCCTGAAAATGAAAAATAATCCGAATTTTCGAGTTTCTGTCAAGCTAAGAAAACTCATCGCAGATCTCATGGAGGATAAGGATGAATTGGTAGTTCTTTCGGCTAATAGTCTGCTGAAGGAGCTCAGTTTAGAAACAACTATTGTTTAGACTCATTTTTTCGGACTATTTCGAACCTATGAAACCACCCCATTTTTTTAAATAATTCTTACCTTTA